>JBCCSZ010000268.1:0-10786 GCA_039199225.1 Bacteroidota bacterium | reverse complement strand
GCAAGGCTTGTAGAGAATCATCAGATTTCCGCTTCTCTTCTCCCTCCTCAAGATGTTTGCTTCACGCCCTTTTTCAAGGTCTTAAAGAATTTGTTGTACACCAGGTGCTTGGCCTGCTTTGGATTGCCGTCCAGGCCCATGCGGATGACGACCATATTCCACTCGGGAACCACAAAACACATGTTGTTGTCGAAGCCGCTCATGTAGAAGGTTTGTGCGGGTGTATCCGGCATCGCAGCCGCCCCATTCGTTGGCTGGCCGTTGACCCACCAGTTGAAGCCGTAGGAACCCCGGCCGTCTATGTTTTTCCGGTCGGTATTGGCCAGCAGCAATTGGGCAGCAACCTGGTTTTGGGTGGATTGCTCGACCCAGTCGGGGGCGATGAGTTGGCGGCTTCCCCAGCGCCCACGATTCAAATACAGCCACCCGACCCTAGCCAACTGCAGGGCATTCATATTCACGCCAGTACATCCATTGCGGATGGGTACGGTTCCAAAACTCCCCTCCTCTTGCCAGGACCACTCTCCGAGTTGTATCACATCGAACACCCGGTAGCTCAACATCTTGTGCAAATCTTCTCGCGCGATTCTCGTCAAGATTCGGCCCAGCATCATTTGTGCCTCGTCCCAGTAGCAATAGGCCGTTCCTGGCGCAAAGAGCGGTACGTCCGGCGCGTAAGGCGTAAAGGACCAATCCTCACTGTTGCTGCCTTCCCAGCGGCTCTTTCCAAGCCCATTGTAGCCGGAAGTCATGGTGGCAAAATGTCTCAAGGTAGCACCGCTGTACCGCTGTTTGAGCAAGGCAGAAAAATGATAAGCCGTATCATCAAGTCGACAAAAACGGTCTTGAATCAACAGTCCCATAGCCATTCCGGTAAAGGATTTGCTACAAGAATAAATCTCGTGTGCTTTGTTCACACTATCTCCCTGGTGGATGAGGTAACCATTGCGGATGACCACCACTTCATCGAGGCCGTCTTCTCCGCAGTATTGTCGCAAAGTATCCAAGGCTTCTTGCAGAACGATTGGATCGATGCCTTCAGATTGTGGGTCGTGTACTTCCCAGGATTTTCCGGGAAATACCTCAAGGGTATTCCAAATGCGGTTGCTTTGCGCGCTGGCCGAATCTGACCCTTTTGTACTGGCACCGTTTGTGCTGTCCGGCTGACAGGCGGCAAATATTAAAGTGTAAAACAACAGCCAATAAAAGGCTGAAAATCGAGTTGAAATAAACATAGTGGGAAGTTGAAGCTATTGGATGAAACAAAAATAGAAAGCTTCCTGCTTTTTCCTAAATTTGCGCACTCAACAAAATCATTTAGTTCTATGAAAAATGAAAAATTTCTGCTGGCAGTACTTTTTGTCCTCTGTTTGGGCATCAACAACAGCTTTGCACAATTCTATGTCGGCTCTAACATTGGAGTAGGATTCAGCACTGTTTCTACCCAAGACCGACCAGACAATTTGGGGCTGCTTTTTAGCCAAAGGCTTGGCGTCAGCCTTCAAATACCGCTCAAATCGTATTTCAGCCTGCGGGCCGAGGGTCGGTGGAGCTCCCAAGGATACAAATCTGAGCTAATCTTCACAGATGCCAATGGAACGCCGCTTGGGGGAGGTGATGTGAAGCAACGCCTGAATTACGCCCAATTCCAAACGCAGGTGCGGTTCGAAATTGAGTTCATTTATATTGCTATCGGCCCTTATGTGGGCTTCTTGACAGGTGCCACCCGAAAGTTTCCCGATCAATTTGTGACCATCGGTGGCGAGAGGGAATTCGATGTCAAGGATGAATACCGAACATTCGATGTGGGCATCGGCTCGGCATTTGGCTTCCTGATTGAGCTGTCAGAGGCCGTGCGGCTCGAGTTGGGCATTCAAAATACCAACGGTTTTCTCAATACCTTAGAGGATGAAGACTTCAGCCCCTTTGAGAGTTCCAGAAACTTCGATTTTGGTCTGCAAGTCGGTCTACAGGTCAATTTGGGAAAAGAGAAAAAAGGATAGACCGTCCACTCCATAAAAACAAAACGAAATGAACAAAACTGCACGCCCATTCTATTGGATAATGACTCTTTTATTCCTATTGGGGTTGTGGATAGAATTGAGGATGCAGACATTTGCCATGAATGATTATGGCGTTTTCAACAGTCCACTTGTTTGGTTAGCAGGTGGACTGTTGTCTTGTATTGCGGCTTTTGCATTGCTGTGGATGAAAGGCCAATCAAGCGCCTCTCCACTCGCTTCTTCCGACAACAAGCTCTTCCATCAACTACTTACGTGGGGGCTTTTTGGGCTTGCAGCATCCACCTGCGCCTCCTTACTAGCGCCCATCTTTGCCGAGTATCCCTCCGACCCACAGCTATCAGACATCCTACCTTCTTTGGAATTATACGTCCGGCGATGGTTGGGCGGCGAGCTTGTTTATAAGCCCATGGAATTTCCTGGCTGGACCGTCAATCCAACCTACTTTCCACTCCTTTGGATGCCCTATGCTTTTTCTGAAATCTTGCAGA
The DNA here is from genome assembly GCA_039199225.1 of Bacteroidota bacterium. GTDB lineage: Bacteria > Bacteroidota > Bacteroidia > Chitinophagales > Saprospiraceae > JBCCSZ01. The sequence continues at coordinate 8,274 of JBCCSZ010000268.1, read as the reverse complement.
TCGACTACCGTTGGACAGCCTATGGCGTCTTTTTGCTGGCCTTGTTTTTTTACAATCGGCGCCTCCTTCAAATGGGACTGCCCATATGGGAGCTACTCATCAAGACACTGCTGCCCTTCGCCATGCTTTATGCATTCATCAGCTACCAACCAAAGGTGTTTGGCTTTGCCGTAGAGTTGCTACCGGTTGGTTTTTACCTCATTCTGACCCTCACCACCTGGCACCGCTCCAATTGGGTAATGGCCATCGGCATTCTCGTGTGTTTATTGTCGCGCTATGCTTTCACTTTCTGGCTGCCAGTGTATCTATTGGTGCTGTGGATCGACCGAGGTTTTCGAACGGCCTTTTCCACCGGATTATGGGTATTGCTCGGTGTGATTCTTTTGTATGTGCTGCCTTTTCTTTCCAGGGATGTAACCATTCTAACCAAGGGCCTACAATACTACGGTAAAACAGCTGAAGGCCAATGGTATCCACAGTCCTGGCAACAGCCCAATGACATTCCACACCACCTCAATCAAGGACTGAGTTTTGCCATGTATTTTTATAGCAATAAGAATTACACCGTCCCGGATCGGTTAAAATCCAATCGAAAGTTTCACCTCACTGCCTGTGGTTTTGCAGCCTTGCTCATCCTCCTAGGCTATTTCGTCATCCGCCGGCGGGGCTTGGACATTCGGCTGTATCTATTGATCGGCTTGAAGTTTTATTTGCTGATTTTCTATGGATTTTTCTATGTCCCTTTCAGCTACTTGTACATGTTGCCCTTGTTCATCAGCATTGCTTTGTTCAATCACATACCCATACGTCCACCCAAATCCGTCTCCTAACTTTCCTAAAAGTAAGTAGGTTTCATTTTACTGCTACTTCATTCGCTTACTATATTTGGTGCAACTACTCTTTCACCATAAAATAAGCGATATGAAAATAGCCATCATCGGAACGGGCAATGTCGGCGGAGCATTGGCAACAAATTGGTCAAAAGCTGGCCACGAAATATTTCTAGGCGTCAAAGATGTCCAAAACTTCAAGGGCAAAGCGCTACTGGAAAACGAAAATACCAATGTTCATCCAGTGGCAGAAGCCGCTCAACAGGCAGAAGTCATCCTGGTCGCCACGCCACCGCATATTGCCACAGAGCTGGCCGAAGCTTTTGGCGATGTCAGCGGTAAAACCATCATCGATGCCACCAATGCCATCCGTACGCGCCCGGAGCCATACCCAACAGCCTATCACGCCTTTTCAGCCTTGACGAAAGCAACGGTTGTCAAGTGTTTCAACACAACTGGTTTCGAAAACATGCAAAATCCACTATATGGCGAACAGGCGCTGGACCTATTCATGGCAGGAGACGATGAAAATGCCAAAGCCACCACCCATCGCTTGGCATTGGATGCTGGCTTTGCAGAATGCTATGATTTTGGAAAGGCCGATAAAGTAGAACTGCTGGAACAGTTTGCCTTGTCCTGGATCAACTTGGCCATTTTTCAAGGGCATGGCCGCAAAATTGGCTTCAAGCTGTTGAAAAGACCCTAGTAAGGTAAAGCGCTAAAAGGTGCTTACCACAGGCTGTACTCGTACGAATGAATGCTGGCGCCTCTGGGGCTGAGGTTTTCTTCCTCTACAAGCAAACCATCTTCCCTGTAGGTGTATTTGACCTCATTGAGCAAACTGCCATCCGGACTTAAGCGCTGGTGCAATACCACTTTATCGTTTTGATCGTATTCGCGATGCTCCGTCAGCGCCAGGCCCTGCTCGAAGTCCTGAATCTGGACATCGGCTCGGTTGCCCCGATCGTCATAGATCACCGATTCTTTGCGCAAGACCTTGCCACTGTCATTGGTGATGGCAACCTCCGTCAAGTTACCTTCATCGTTGAGTACATACTCGTATAGATAAACCATCTCCAGCCCTTCATCATTGCGATGGATCATCTTGATGGGGCGACCATAATCGTCGTAGGAGGTACTGGTCTCCTGTTGGAGTTCGTTCTCCTCGTCGTAAATGCGCTCTTCCAGTGTCCGTCCGTCGCTGTCCAGCCGGCGGTATTCCTTGGCTTCCAGGTCGCCATCCTCATCGATGGTGGTCGCTTCATAGCTGTTATCTGCCTGGTTGCGAACATACGTTTTGGTGGACAGAGAGCCATCCAAATAGCGGATGATTTCTTTTTCGAGCTGACCGGCAGCAGTATATTCATAGCTGATGTGCTGGTCCGGTTGGTCGGAATAGGTATACTGTTTGAATTCCAGCAGGCGATTGTCGTTGTCAAATACTCGCTCGTTTTTCAATTCAACCCCTTCGCCTTCATTGTATTGAATCAAGAGGCAGACGTTGCCTTGCTCATCTCTTTCTTCGCGCTGGCTCAAATAGCCGCCTTCTGGCGAATCGGAGGTCGCCAGGTAGGTAAGTACTGTTTTTATCTTGGTCATAGTGTTTGTCAGTAGAGAATACTTAAAATTGAAAGATAAGACCAAAACTTGGTAAGATCGGCAATTGATTGACTCGATCGTATTCTACACGGTCAAAAAAGAAGATGTTGTTGCGGTTGTAGACATTCGTGACACTCACAACGGCTTCCAATTTGCTGTTTTTGCTGAAGGTAAAGCGGCGTTTCAAAGAAACATCCAAACGGTGGTAGTAAGGCAGGATGCCGGCATTCCGCTCCTCGTCGTAGATGATTCCCAGGTCGCCATTCCCTGTCAGCACATCGGTACTCAGGCCGTCCTGAAAGTTGAATAACTCATAGAACCCTTGGGTGAGGGTAAAAGGAAAACCCGATCCCATGTTCCATCTGGCACTGGCCTCCCATTCGTTGGCCTCGCCCATGGAGTAAGTAATAAGAAAGTTGACATTGTGGCGGCGGTCGAAGATGGTCCGGTAGACTTGCTGTCCATCGTCGCGGTTCACGTATCCGAGGGAATAAGTTGCCCAGACGTACAATTTCTGGGTGGCGTATTTTACCAGAAAGTCGATACCGTAGGCTTCTCCGGTTTCTGTTGCAAAATCGGGATCAGAGCCACTGATTTTATTTCGGTTGAGATTGATCAGCTGGTTGAAGTTCTTATAGTAAGGCTCTACATTGATTTCCAGTCGATCCGTCACGTCGTACTCAATACCAAAGATGGCGTGGGTCGACTTTTGCAGGCGGTGATCGGTCGGTTCGGTGGAATTGGGCTTAAAGATCGTTTGATCTGGACCAGAGAGGAAGCCAACGAATAAGTTGACGATGTCCCGCTCGTTGACAGAACTGATGAGGTTTTGCGAGTACAATCCACCGGCCAACTTAAAGCGTAGGAAGTCCGTCGCATTGTACTTCAAACCAAAACGTGGTTCCAGCGAAAGATCACGCAAACTGGCATAGTACTGAAAGCGGAAACTCGGCTCGATGATCAAACCACCAAACTTGTGCTTGTATTTGAAGAATGCGGATAATTCCGTGGTGTTGTTTTCCTGTTCTACATTGTTTTGGAGGAAGTTCCGAAAGGAAAAGTCCGTTGTGAAGGTATTGACTTCCAGACCATATTTGAACTCATTGTCGTTTTTGCCAAAAAAGGTAAAATCCAATCCGGTTGTAAAACCACCGATTGAACTACTTCTAGGATTGCCATCTTCTTCATCCAGGCTGATTTCATACAAGGAATAAGAAGCGCTTCCTCCAATGATCATATTGGAATTGTTGGGTACCAAAGTGAAGCGAGCGCCCCCACCAGAGGTTGTCCAATCCAGCTTCGCCAGCCCCAGAAAGTTGACATTGTCCTGGAAGTTGAAGCCAAAAAGGTCCAGTTTACTTCCGTTGCCCCCTACGAAAGACATTTTACCGTATAAATCTGTAAAGTTGTAAGGCAACCCAAGGCTGTCTTGGCCTGCGTAATCATACAAGACGGTTGAAGTTTCATCAATGTATGAACGCTTACCAGTTACTAAGAAGGAAACAGCCCCCTTGTCATCGTCTTTGAGCTTTTTAAGCGGCCCCTCAAATAGTACTTTCGATTGAAAAGGGTTGGTAGACACCAGTCCACCAAAGCGCTTTTTGTTCCCCTCTCTCGTCTTGATGTCGACCACGGCAGAAATCCGCCCACCGTATTCGGCGTTGAATCCACCGGTAAGAACATCGACCGAGCGAATCGCCTCTGTTTCGAATACGGAGAAAAAACCGATGGAGTGAAAGGGATTGTAAATGGTCATACCATCTAACAGAATCTTATTTTGGATGGGCGATCCTCCTCGAATGTAGAGCTGCCCACCTTGGTCACCTGTGAAGATAACGCCAGGGATGACCGGCAGATATTGTGCAATATCAGCCTCCCCTCCGGTCGAAGGCAGAGCTCGAATCTGCTTGGGTGTCAATGTTACAGAAGAGACCTTGACCTCCGTACGGGCCTTTGCTTTTTCGGCAGACACCTGGACCACATCCAGGTTGATTCCCCCTTCCTGCATATTCATCCGGCGATAAATAATGGTATTTTCTTTCACCGTCACTTCCACCGCTACACTGTCGTAGCCGATATACGTCGCCACCAATTTGTAGCTACCAACAGGGACGGCTGGAATATTGAAAAAGCCGTTGATGTCGGTGCTGGTACCGATGGTGGTTCCGTCTATGCGAACAGTACCATAGATGATGGGCTCCCCAGAGTCTTTGTCGTAGACATTGCCACGAACGATACCGGTTTGCGCAATGGAAAGGGTGCTGCAAAACAGCAAAATGGTCAAAGTACAGAGTAATAGTCTATTCATAATGCTAGTAAGTCTTAAAATTGAAGGCGTAAATATACACCCTCCATAGTTCACGTGAGAAGATTTTAAAAAGAATGTCCTTAACAATGCAAAATTTAACAGACGCTCCTTTGTGCAAAGAACGGCCAATTTTGTACTCGGGCAGTAAAGGTTTGATAAAAGGCTTATTTCTTAAATGCTGATCCGTCTATGAGACTAGATTGGCAATCAATCTAATACAAGTTGCGATTCACGGACTAAAAGCCAGTGGCTTTTTCATTCATCGCAACTTTGGCTTGCCTAATTGTTTTCTGCTGACATGGGAGAAAGCTTCTTCCCATACAACAACAGTTGGTATTTCTCGGCCATTTCTCGGCCTATTTTTAAGCTATCGTATTCGTTTTCAACAAAATAGCGCGCATTCCGACCTATTTCCTTGGCCTTTTCCGGACGATTGTAAATCGCTTCGATGCGCTTGACAAAAGCATTGACTGTATCGGCAATTAGTACATCCCGCTCCGGATCGGCATCGATGCCTTCCAACCCAAGATGGGTGGTCAACACCACTCTATTCAAAGCCATACCCTCCAGAATTTTAGCACGCATTCCACTGCCAGACAACAGAGGAACAATCATAACGCTGTGCTGGTTGATGAAGTCAGCAGCACTGTCCACTTCACCATACACCTTTACCCGCTTATCGTTCAACTTGTACATTTTGGCGGGCGTATTGCGACCGGCAATGTGCAAACTCAACTTGGGAAAGCGCTCCGTGAGCCGCGGCCAGATATCCTCCAAAAACCAACTCAGACCTTCCTGATTGGGCATCCAGTCAAGCGATCCGATAAAAGACAAAGATAAGGGGCGATCAAAACTAGAAAAGTCGACCGGATAATCATCTATATTCAAACCAATCGGTACCACCATCCCTTCGTTTTGATAACCCAACCGGCCAAATCGCTTAAGGTCCCGCTGGGTGATGGCCAACAAGAGGTCGTATTCTTTCAACTGCCGAATTTCGTACTGCCGCAGTTTTTCCGTCAGGTGCTTGAGGTACCATTTTTTAGGTAAGAAAGTCGTATTGCTGGTAATGCGCTGCCAAATTTCGTGCTCGACATTGTGCGCCCTCATCACAATCTTCGCCTTAGAATATTGGCGAATGAAAGGAACGTAAGGAGACATGTAAAGGGTCTCCAACTGGATGATGTCAAAGGTTTGCCCCTTCAAAAGTTCGATCAGGCGCTCTTTGAAAGCCACCGACTCAAAACGCGCAATGTGGTAAGAATCTTCCTGAAAGAGGTTTTTCAGGGCGTCCAGCCATTTGACACTGGTATCCACTTTCACGTGGTGAATGGCCTTGTAATGGTTGAAGTCAGACGGTAAATCTTCAATGTTGAAGAAATGCTTGGTGGTGTTCATGCACAGCAAGGTGACCTCGCAGCCCAAATCGTTTAAGGCTCTGCTGAGGGCATTGATGGCAATGGCTTCACCGTCTTTGAGTGGAAAAGGAAATTTTTTACAAAGCTGCAGGATCTTCATGCAAAACTGTTTAATAAGGCAGACGTTGAAGGCTTCCCAGGGGAAGACCTCATACAGATTTCGTTTTGATGTTAAAGTGTAAATTTGATCCTATATGCTCTGATTTTAGTGCAAAGGAATTTTGCCTTGTTCGGTCAGGCAAATATAATTGAATTTTGCAAAAAGCGAAAACGAATGATGACTACCACTAAGAACGATCGAAACCATTTGTTCGCTGGTTGTACACGCAGTTTTTACTCCTCTGTAGGGTAAATTGTTTCATTTTCAGCAGTCCAAGGCGGTGAAACAATGCACAAAAACACAATCGGCTCAGCGCCTGTGTTCTCTAGTGATTGACGCGCACCCGACGGAACTATTGCCAGCCCACCTGCCGACAATGGGATGGATTCTTCCTCAACCACCAGCCTTCCCTGACCAGATAAAATGTAGTATACCTCTGTCTGGCCCAAGCTGTGTGGCAGTGAGGTCTCACCGACTTCCAAGCTGGCATGTGCCACACTAAAAGGCAAATCGACCGCATCATTGGCCGGATGCATAACTTCGCGCAAAAAGGTCTTGTCACCAGCCAAAAAAGCCGGCAAATCAAAGGTGGATTTATGGAAGATCATAGGTTTTGAATTGTGCCACAAGATAGGCATTTAAGGATGGCAACGGCTCGAAAACAGGAATTATAAAATATCCAAACCATGGAGAAAGCAAGCACAGGGATGTGAAAACCGCAATCCACAGAAAAAATCATCTACAATCCTCCTTTCCCGTTCAAAAGCGTTTATTTTTGCCCCACAATCTACGACAGCATGATTAAGGCAAGTGATATTCAGAAATCCTACGACAACCTGCATGTCCTCAAGGGGGTCGATCTGGAAATTGGCAAAGGAGAAATTGTATCCATTGTCGGTAAGTCCGGTGCAGGAAAGAGTACCTTGCTCCACATCCTGGGTACCCTCGATCAGGCCGATAGTGGCCAGTTGGACATCAACGGCAAAGATGTCAGAAAGCTCCGAGGGAAACAATTGGCTGCTTTTCGCAATGACAACATCGGCTTCATCTTTCAGTTTCACCACTTGCTACCAGAATTTACGGCCTTGGAAAACGTGTGCATCCCCGCCTTTATCTCCGGCCAATCTGAGAGAGATTCCAGCAAGCGCGCCAAGGAGCTACTAGCCTATTTGGGCCTGTTGGACCGCCTGTCTCACAAGCCTTCTCAACTCTCTGGCGGAGAGCAGCAAAGGGTCGCAGTAGCTCGGGCGCTGATGAACAAGCCCGGCATCGTATTCGCCGACGAACCGACCGGCAACCTGGACTCCTCCACTTCTCAGGAATTGCACCAACTGCTGTTCCGCCTACGCGACGATTTCCAGCAAACCTTCGTCATCGTCACCCACAATGAAGAACTAGCCAATATGAGTGATCGTCGGCTGGTGATGGAAGATGGAAAACTATTAAATGGAAAGATTTAGCGCAGGTTTCGGCGTTTCATCTCTGTCGAAACCATATTGTATTCCCGGCTGATGTCTCCCGTGACAGCGGAATTCTCCTGCGCCCGGCGAATCAAATAAGGAACAACCTCATTCACCTGCCCATAGGGAACATACTTAGCCACATTGAAACCAGCATCCGCCAAGTTGAAGGTGATTTGGTCACTCATGCCATACAGCTGACAGAAATTCAAGTGGCTGTGGTTGCGGGGGATGTTCTTCTCATCGATCAACTCCGCTTGAAGCAGGCAGCTGTCCTGGTTGTGCGTCGCATTACAGGAAGCCATTTCTTCATAGTGATCTACGCAAAAGCGCACAGCCGTATTGTAAGCATCATCGGTGGCCTGCTTGCTGGGATGGATGGGCGAAGGATAGTTCATCTCCTCGGCGCGGGCGCGCTCCTTTTCCATGTAAGCACCGCGAACAAGTTTGGCCCCCAGCATGTAGTTATTGCGCCTTGCCTCGTCAAAAGAGTCAAATAAAAACTGCAGGCGATCGTGCCGATACATCTGAAAAGTATTGTAGACAACGACCCTGGTTT
>JBCCSZ010000267.1:0-10836 GCA_039199225.1 Bacteroidota bacterium | reverse complement strand
GACAGATGGAAAAATACAATTCATCAACCGATCGATGGACGCTCGCTTTTACGAGTGGGATTTTGGAAACGGCGATTTTTCAGACGAAGTGTCCCCCTTTTATGAATACGACTTCAACGGAAATTGGCAGGTCGTATTGACGGCCATTCACCAAAACGGCTGCGAAGACATGGATACCCTAGCCGTCTCGCCAGAAATATTCTTCGGCCTACACCTACCAAACGCCATGTCTCCGGAAACAGGCGTTGGAGATGTTCGATTGTTCAAGCCCGCTGGTATCGGCATTCGCTCCTACACCGTCGAAATCTATTCTCCCTGGGGACAATTGCTGTGGCAAAATTCTGAGCTAGACGGAGAGTCGCCCAAAGGTAGCTGGGATGGTTCCTTCCAAGGGAAAATTGTTCCCCAAGGCGCCTACGTCTGGAAAGCCCAGGCCGAGTTCATCAATGGGATCAAGCAGGTGAAAACGGGGACGGTTACGGTTTTGCGGTGATTGATAATAGGTGGTAATGATGATTAATCACTTGTGGATGATCATTATTTGTTCATTAGCCATTACTGATCCAGTATTGGTTGTATAAAAGAGAAAAAATCTCATTAGGGCTTGTAAAGTGTAAGTTATTTATTTACATTGCTGCAAAACAAAGAGATTATTCATGCTTTTGAGATTTGTTGCAAAGAACTTCCTTTCGCTGGGTGAAGAAATTGAATTCAATCTTTTTCCCTACACGAAGCTTAGGAGTCATAAAGATCATATTTACGACTTAAACGATGTATCCTTACTCAAGTCGGCAGCCATCTATGGGGCAAATGGTTCTGGTAAATCCAATTTTGTTAAAGCCATCCATCTTCTCCATGATATAGCTACGAATCAAAACATCTCTGCGGCTCGGCTGAGTGAGATTTGCTTTAAGTTAAATACTCAATTGAGCTGTGAAGCCACTTCGCTAGAAATCGAATTTGAAAAATCAGGTAGGTTTTTTTCCTATGGAGTCGATATTCTAGACCAAAGAATTGTGGAGGAGTGGTTGGTCCTAACGAGCCCTCACAACGCCAATAAGGATGTCCTCATCTTTGAAAGGAAAACAGATGAGTCAGGGAAAATAAAAATTAAACTCCACGAAAAATACGTTCAAAGCGATCGGGACAAATTGAGAATTGAGCTTTACGAAGAAGAAATGCTGAGGCACGAAGAATCACTACTGAGTTTCTTGAACAGCAAAGGCAAGGACGAATTTCGAGATATTGAAGAAGCATTCAGCTGGTTCCAAGATGATTTGTACATCCTCTATCCTGGGTCATTGTACGCTGGTTTGATCGAAAAATTTCTGCGCGATGACCACTTCCTTAATTATACCAACTCCATCATATCTACCTTAGATACAGGGGTGTCTGAGCTGGGCATCAAAGAGGTGCCTTTTGAAATTTTCTTTGGGGATGATGATAAAGATATTAAGAATAAAATATTGAGTGATTTCAAAAAAGGCAAAAAAAAGGTTAACCTCAGAAATAGAAAAGGCGTTGCCTTGGCGGTCCAAAATGAAAAAGGAGAAATCATTATTCAAAAACTCATAACGAGACATGTAGATAAGGATGGTAAAGTTTGCGACTTTGAGTTGAAAGAGGAATCGGATGGAACAACAAGAATTTTGGATTTACTGCCAGCATTTGAACTGTTGTCACAGAGAAAATGTGTATTCGTAATCGATGAAATTGGCAGAAGCATCCATCCTGCCCTGTTGAAAGAGTTTACCAGATATTTTCTGGAAGCCAAAACCCAAGGTCAGTTGATCTTTACTACTCACGAGAGTTATCTGCTGGACTTAGATAATTTTAGGCAAGATGAGATATGGTTTACTGAAAAAGATGATGCTGGCAATACCAGAATGTATCCTTTGAGTGAATTTATGCCAAGGTATGATTTCGATATCCGAAAAGGGTATCTAAATGGACGCTTTGGTGCGATTCCATTCCTGGGAGACTTCTCCAAGCTAATTGTCGAACATGCCTCGTAAAACGAATAGGAGCTATAAAAAGGGAGCGCCCCATAGAGATGCTCGCCTCATCATCATTGCTACAGAGGGGGCAAAGAGAGAAAAGGAATATTTCGAATTCCTAGTTCACGGAAATCAACGGGTCAAAGTTAGGGTACTAGCACCAACCGATGAAGACGAAGGGAAGTCTGCGCCTAGATGGGTGATGAACAGAGCAGCAAAATATGTAGATAAGTTTGGATTGAGTGAGGAAGATCAACTTTGGCTCGTTATTGATCTGGACAAATGGGCATTGGATCAAGTACATGAAATCGCCCAAGAATGTGTAGAAAGGAAAGGCTGGAATATAGCCATTAGCAACCCCTGTTTTGAGGTATGGTTGTTTCTTCATTACGCAACAATAAACAAAACTGAAAGTCAAACTTGTTCTCAACTGAAAACAGGCTTGGGCAACATCATCAAGGGTGGATACAATCTGGGAGCCATCGCCCACCGAATAAATCTGGCCATTGACAGAGCGAGAGCTTCCGACTCAAACAAAGCACATTTTTTGCCCAATCCCATGGAAACGAAAGCATACTTATTGGTCGAGCAGCTGGTCCGCTTTATTTCTTAAGAAGCCTTACATATGCTGCGATGCTATCAATCCACCATATACTTCTCTCCCCAAGTACGCATGCTACCAATGATCGGCATCAACGTCCAGCCCAATTCTGTGAGGGTGTATTCGACCCTGGGCGGTACTTCGGCATAAATCTTTCGAGATAAAATCCCGTCGGCTTCCAGCTCTCTCAGTTGCTTGGTCAACATTTGCTTGCTGATGTCTTGGATGCCTCGTTGCATGATGCCGAAGCGGTTCGAAACGCGCTCGGGCGTACTCTGGCTGATGAGGTACAAGATGATGGGTTTCCACTTGCCACCGATCTTACTCATGGTGAATGTTACCGGACAGGCGTGGATCGCTACTGATTTTTTTTCCATTCGATTTAAATTTTTTACTGCGTAAAAAGCTGATAATCAGTATTGGTCACTTTTTTAAGACTACCAAACTTTTTTGTGACTACTTGTATAAATAAGACAAAGTTACAATTTTTGTCTTGTCAAATCAATTAAACAATCCATCAAAAAATTATTAAAATGTTGACGCAAGTAGAAAAAGAAAATATCCAATTAGTGTGGGATGGCATGGGGGCTATCCTCGAAACAAAAGATGAAAAAAGGGTAGAGGAGACCTTTGCGGAGGACTTTATTCAGCACAACCCCTGGGCCAAAGATGGCATCGAGCACATCAAAGAGATGCTACAATTTGGCTTTGGATACAAGCCCGTTCGCTGGGTAGCCGATGGCGACATCATGGTGTATCATGGCTACTATACTGCGCCAAATCCACTGGGCGACCACCCGCTGCACTGCGTAGATGCCTGGCGGATCGAAAATGGTAAAATCCAGGAGCATTGGGATGCGCTGGCACCGCTTCCAGAGGCACATCTGCAAAATGCGATTGCTGGTGGAGGAGATGGCGAAAAGGCTGTGTCCGCAGAGACCAAGGCGGCCAACAAAGCAACCGTCAAGCGATTCCTAGATCAGGTTTTAAACCGGGGGCGACTGGACCTCCTGCCGACCCTGGTGAGCAAGGATTATGTCTACCATCACGAAACCGAAGGTGCCTTAAGTGGCCTGGCTGTTTTGGAAGAACACATCACACAAAAGAATGGTGGAAAGATGTTGCACGACAACAAATTGCTGCTCGGCTCTGGCGATTTGGTCATGGCGCACAGTCACTTTTTTGGTGCAAACGAACGGGTGGTATTCGATTGGTTTCGCCTGGATGACGAGCATAAAATCGTCGAGCATTGGAGTGCTGCCCAGCCCATCGCTGCATTGGAGGAAGTGGCCAATGAACACCCTCATTTTTGATGCTTACATGGCATTTGACAGCCAGCATGTCCGTTTGAAGACAATCGGGCTATAGAAAGAAGGGAATTTGGTCGATTTCCAACAGATGAAAAGATAAACCGTCTCTTTTATGAGTTAATTTAGGGGGATGCCTTATATTGAATTTTATTGATTGAATTGCAAAATGAGGAATGCATCATGAAGTATCTTAAGTTTATCTTTTTCTTGAATCTTACATTTGTTTTGGCCTGCTCTCCAGGCTCGAAAAACATGACTGCCGAAAAGGCAGAGGAGGAACGTAAACAGGTCCGCCTAGAGAACGAAAAACTGGAAAAGGCGTACTTTGCCTCTGGTTGTTTTTGGTGTGTCGAAGCGGTCTACGAGAGCGTGCGAGGTGTTTCGGAATCCATCTCCGGTTATGCTGGCGGACATACCGAAAATCCTACCTACGAATCTTCCAATACCGGGAGAACGGGTCATGCAGAAGCAGTTGAGGTCTATTACGATCCAGCGGTCGTCAGTTTTGCCTCCTTGGTAGATGTCTATTTTGGATCTCAGAACGTCACGCAGGTCAACGGTCAGGGGCCGGACAAAGGGTCTCAGTATCGCTCGATCATTTTTTATCAAAATGATGAACAATTGCGCATCATCAACGAAAAAATCGAAAAGCTCAATGCCGAATTGGCACCCCAAAAGGTGGCTGCCGAGGTGAAACCCTTCGAAAAGTTTTGGGTTGCAGAGGATTACCACCAGGATTATGAAAAGCTGCATCCCAATCAAGGTTACATTCGGGCCGTATCCATTCCCCGCTTGAATCGGTTTAAGAAAAAATTTCCAGAGCTTTTGAAGGAGACAGCTGATCATTGAGGCGGCGAAATTTCTACATTCGATTGCCAAAAGACAAGCTGTGATGAGCTGATAAAGACTAAACAACAAGATGGCGACACACCCGTGTGTCGCCATTATTGTAGGTAGAAGTGAGTGAATGAGGCGGTGCCGTGCCGGATACATCTTCACGGAGCAAGGTGTCGTTTCCGAAAGAATTTTTGATTTGAAAGTTTCGATTTTGTTCGTTTTCCAAGTTGAGATTTCATTTTTTGCCATTTGATGCCAAAATCCTGCTTTCTGATGGGCGTGCTTTACATGGGAATCATTTATTTTTACCTTTGTATTCCACCCACAAAACCTATTGCATATGAGTTGGCCCAAAGCTATATCCTGGATATTCGTCTTCACCTTAATTCTTCCATTTTTTTGTACTGGTCAAACCTCTTCTGATAGCCTGCGATCGGTAAAAATGTCGGCCGCTGTAAATGAACAAGCTACCAGCATTACCGTCAAGTGGCTGGATGATAATGGGGTCAACTCCTACAAGCTGTACAAAAAGTTGCCACAGGAGATTTCTTGGGGTTTACCTTTGGTGGAGTCTGGTGACCAGGCAGGTACTTATGTCGATACCGATGTCGAAGAGGGGCAATTGTATGAATACCGCATCCTGAAACAGACGGGAGGTGCAACGGGTTATGCGTATTTGTTTTCGGGCATCAATTATACGCCTCCACAGAAGAGGGGAGATGTACTGCTGGTGGTGGATTCGATTGCAGCGGATTTTGTAGAAGATCGACTACAAACTTATATGGGGGTCTTGAGAGCAGAGGGTTGGATTCCTACTTTGGCTACTGTTCCCAGCGGGTCAAGCGTTCCGGAGGTGAAATCTTTGATCCTGCAGCATTATGCTGATTTGGACTCGCTTCGCACCGTCGTATTGATGGGAGATATTGCCGTTCCGCATTCGGGCGATATTACGCCGGATGGCCACTCGAACCATCGGGGCGCTTGGCCGGCGGATGGTTACTACGGCGATGTCGATGGTATTTGGACAGATTCGCTGGTCAATTACCGCTTGAGTAAGTATCCCAGGGTGCGCAATGAGCCGGGAGATGGCAAATTCGATCAGGATACCTTTCCCACCCAGCTGGAAATGGTTGTCGGGCGCTTGGATTTTTCGGAACTCCCTGTCTACATGCTGAATGAATACCAATTGCTGGATCAGTATCTACAGAAAAACATTGAATTCCGAACCGGGCAGTATCAAAGCAGAAGGCGCGCGGCTTTTACCAACCACAACCTCTGGACGGAGGGCATCGGCCAAAATGCCATCCGCAACTTTACGCCATTGGTTTCAAACGACAGCATCAACTACCGAGGAATATTCGATGCCTTTGAAGAGCCCTACCTTTGGACCTATTACGGTTCTTCTGGCTACATGTTCGGCGCCTACCTGCTGGGGGATGTTCACCTGTTTGCCAACAGCAACTTTCAGGCGACCTTCACCACCTTTTTTGGTTCTACCTATGGTGATTTCGATCACGAAAACAACTTTTTGCGCACCGTATTGGCATCGGGTCGGGTGCTGAGTACGGCTTGGGTCGGTGCGCCACATTGGTATTTTCATCCTATGGCAATGGGCATGGACCTTGGATTTTGTACTTCCTTGACCCAGAACAATTCGAGCGTTTACTATCCTGGCGTACAAGCAAAATATATGTCCATTAACCTGTTGGGGGACCCTACCTTGAAATCTTTCATCGTTTTGCCGCCATCCAACCTGAGTGTTGAACAGGAGCTCAACCATGTATTTCTGGATTGGTTGCCTAGCAATGATGATGTGTTGGGGTATCAAGTTTACAGAAAGCTAGAGGGTATGGACTACTTTGAGGCGCTGAACGATAGGCCGATTACAGCAACCAGTTTTGTCGATTCTTGTGTCATGGGGGAAATGGCCATGCAGTATTTGGTCAAGGCGGTCAAAAAGGAAGTCACACCGAGTGGTTCGTTTATCAACCACAGCAATGGACCGATTGTGAGCATACAGACCAGTATCAACATCCTACCAAAGGCAGAATTTACGCTTTCGTGGGCCAATGGCCTGTTGAGCGCAGTCAATCAGTCTGCCAACGCCAGCCAATACCAGTGGATGCTCCCGGATGGTACCTCTTCCGATGAAGAAACATTTGAAATCCCCTTCGACCAAAGTGGCGAAATAAGTGTGACGCTCATTGCTTCCAACGATTGCTATTCCGATACCCTGGAACAGCTAATTCTGCTTACCAACTTAAAAGCACCTGGGGACATCAAGGAGGTGTCCATATTTCCCAATCCAGTCCAGGATTTTGTGACCGTCAAAACAGCAGAACTGATCGATGAAATCCGAATATACGATGTCTTAGGCAACCAGCTAATGACCAAATCGAGGCTGAATGCTGGCATGCATCGGATAGACATGCGGGATATGGAGGAAGGCATTTACTTATTCAAAATTCGCATAGGGGATCAGCAAATTCCCAAAATGATTTTACTGAATAGATTGTAGTCGGAACTTACTTGTAACAAAAGTCTCCCAAAGCCCGTTGCATCCCTTGTAGTCGATCTAAAAGCAATGGTTTTTGGAGAAACTTTTGCACATCAATACATTTAAATGCAGCTTCAAAGCCTACAAGACACCTAGGCTGCAACCCAAACGATACCAACTTAAACACACCCATTATGAAGCAAAAGCTACTTTTCGGCTTCCTTCTTTTCGCCATTTATGCCCGTGCTCAATGCGATTTTAACCTCATCTTTTCGAATGACTCCACCAATGCTGTCTGTATTCAGCAAGACGACAAAGTGAGGACGATCTACTCCAACAATCTGCCGAATCACTCCTTTGGTACTTGGCCGAGCAATAATCCGGTGGACCCCCAACAGCTGACCTTTAATATGTGCGCTTTTCCACAGAAAACCTCTGAGCCGATTTCCATCTACGATTCGGGTAACTTTATGGGCTGTACCCCCTACATAGAATTTGGGGTAGGCATCAACGGTATTCGAATGGCCCCCTTTGGCGCCCGCTGGTTTGTCAATCCCAACAATCAGCAAGAAAACCGAGACTGGAATGCGGAGGCCCTGGTGCTGTTTAGCATGGATTTCAATAATTCTCATTCCAATCCATCCGGTGAGTATCATTACCACGGCATTCCCATGAGTTATTTCACAGACTCTCTGGGCATCGATGGATCGGCGCATTCTCCATTGATTGGCTATGCAGCAGATGGCTTTCCGATTTACTACAAATACGTATACACCGATCCCAGCCAACCCAGCGGTGGGGTGTCGGCCTTCACCTCCGGCCACAGCTTAAGGCCCGGTGACCGGCCGGGCAACGGGATTACAGCACCAGATGGTCCCTACGACGGATTGTATGTAGAAGACTACGAATTCCTTGATCCCAATTGGCCCCTAGACGAATGCAATGGCCGCTTTGGCATCACACCTGAGTATCCCGCCGGAACATACTATTATGTGATGACAGACAACTGGCCGTACATTCCTCGCTGCTTTTACGGCAGTGTCATCGATAACAGTTTTCGCATTGGTATGAACTGTCCAAGCTCAAATGCAGCCATTGATTGCAGTGAGGAAATCACCAGCACTTTTGCCTTAGTAGAAGAAGTCGAGTTGTCGATTGCTCCAAATCCCAGCACTTCTACACTGCGCCTTATCTCTGATGATCCTTCCTTGTACGCAAAAATAACCCAGCTTTCTATCTACGATCTTAATGGCAAGGTGTGGTACCAGAGTGAACGCTACAAAAATGAGATCGCCTTAAGTGGGATTCCGCAAGGATCGTATTTTTTGCAGGTGGATGTCGGAGCGTACCAGATTACCAAAAAAATACTCGTGCAGCCATGAAAGTGAAATGCCTCCTTTTTTGGGCGCTGTTCCTGTACAGCAGTGGAATGTTGGCGCATGGCGGTCACCAGGCTACCTTCAAATATCAAAGAAGCGGCTCGCAATTGCTGTTGGAATTCCGACTGGAAAAATCGATCCTTGACCACTTTGACTTTACAAAAACATGCGAAAATTTTCAGACGGCGACGGCCATGTGTTTGGTCAATTACATTCGTGAAAATTCCAGTTTTCAACTCAATGGAGAACCTTTGGTTTTTGAGTTGCAGGCCGCTCGAAAAGATCGTCAATTTATGATCTTAGAAATGGCTGCGTCTGTGGAATTATCTGAAAATGACCACATCCAAATTTACAACGAATGCTTTGTTGAACTGGATCATCACTTTGAAAACAGGATCATTTTCCAATACGAGCAAGATGAAAAATCTTACCGTTTGAACCACAAACATAAATCTTTGAGCTTAACGTATTAACCCATTTTATAGACCCATTATTCATGCAAATAGCACAACAACTTCGCCTCCTTTTTTTGACATCCTTGCTGTTGAATATCCTTTTGACCGCTGATGCTCAAAATGAACGTCCCAACATACTATTGGTCATTACAGACGATCTGGGAGTCGACTTTTCCAATGGTTATCACCAAGCCAACCTGATGCCAAACACTCCGACGCTGGACCGCCTGAGAGCTTCCGGGATTACCTTCGAGAATGTATTTGCAGCTCCCGTCTGTTCGCCTACCAGGGCTGCCATTCTGAGTGGTAAGTACGGTGTGAAGAACGGTGTGCTCGGAGTACCCGGACATTTGGATACATCGCATGTCTCTCTCTTTAAAGCATTGTCAAACGAAACCCATGGTGCGTACGCCGATGCACTCATCGGCAAATGGCACCTGTCATCTCCCGTCGATCCACAGCATCCGCTCGACCACGGCGCCGATGACTTCATGGGAGTCCTGCGGGGGGCAGTCAACGATTACTTCTTATGGTCGAGAACAGAAGATGGCCAAACAGTCATGGATTCGAGCTATGTGACCTCCTCTTTTACAGATGCTTCCATCGATTGGATCAATGCCCAAACACAGCCTTGGTTTTTGTGGCTGGCACATGTAGCACCGCATTCGCCATTTCATACGCCGCCTAGTAATTTGTATACCATTCCGAATCCGGGCAACAACGTTCGGAACTATGTAGCCATGGTGGAGTCGGTAGACACCGAACTGGATCGCCTGCTCAAAAATATTCCGGAAGAGGTGCTGGAAAATACCATCATTATCTTCGTCGGAGACAACGGCACGCCGGGTGCTATTTTACAAGATTATCCGACTGGCCACGGAAAAGGTTCTCTGTACCAAGGAGGCATTCGAGTGCCTATGATTGTTTCAGGGGCTGGCATTGAACGGCAGGGAGAACGGGAGGAGGCCCTGGTACATGTGGCAGATATTTACGCAACGATTCTGGAATTGGCCGGTGCCGAATTACCTGGGGGTATTCACAACAGTCTGAGTTTCGAACACTTATTGAAAAACGAGCCAGGTGCTAGTCGGGATTACAACTATTCGGAGCATACCAACAATGGAGAAAATACATTTGCCATCCGAAATACCCGCTACAAATTGATAGAATTTACCAGCGATGGTACCCAAGAGTTTTACGATTTATTGAATGATTCCCTGGAAACCAATGACCTCTTAAATGCTGCGCTCACAGCCGAGCAGGCAGATATAAAGGCCGATTTAGAAGCCGAGGCAGCACAAATCCGAACGGCTTGGTCCTGTCGGGATCACATCCAGAACGGTGATGAAGAAGGCATCGATTGTGGCGGTTCGCTTTGTGCTGCCTGTACGACTTCCAGTGGGGAGCCAGCCAAGGAAAACCAGATTCGAATTTTTCCCAATCCTGCCTCCAATATTCTCAACATTCGCTCCTCAGATGTATTCATTCGAGAAGTGAAAATATTCGATGCGATGGGACGCCTGCTATGGGAAAAAAAGCATTTGAATACTGCTTCAGAGCAGATCGAACTTGGTCGATTTCCACAACAAGTACTCTTTGTCGAACTGCGCTACGACAGTGGTTCGAAGATTGAGAGAATTGTTAAGCTCTAGCCGTGAAAAATGGAGCAGTTCGTAGCTATTGGATTAACAACAGCTACGGACCATCTATTTGGAACTTTCCAGTTCTTTAGGTACTTCAATTTCGTCAACGATTTCATT
>JBCCSZ010000266.1:0-10852 GCA_039199225.1 Bacteroidota bacterium | reverse complement strand
GTTCTTACCAGAAGCAAACTCACCACTTAACCGAGTTAATGTTCTTTGTATGGCGCTATTTAAAAAGTCTTGAGACCCAGCTAATAAGTCAATTCTACTGGTTATTTCAGGAATATGGCTTCTTATAGCGTCTGTTATGCTACCAGAAAATTTTGATCCCAACCAAGTCAAAATACTAAGCTCTTTATTGATGCCAGCTCCTGGAACTCCCATTGCTTTATCAAAAAGGTACTCTCTTGATACGCCACTAACTTCTAACTTAGCCTCTCCTGTATTGACATTGAAAACAACTCCTATAGCTTTACCATCAATAATGATTGCTGTTTTGAAGGTTCCATTTTGAATATTCATCTGAATCAATGAATTAAAACCAATTGTTGGCTTATTTGGATTCCTGAACGATAACTCATGATAACTGAAGATTTCAATTGATTGGACACTC
Source organism: Bacteroidota bacterium (assembly GCA_039199225.1). Lineage (GTDB taxonomy): Bacteria > Bacteroidota > Bacteroidia > Chitinophagales > Saprospiraceae > JBCCSZ01. The sequence goes on along the minus strand of JBCCSZ010000266.1, from coordinate 10,410 downwards.
CCAGGATCTTCACTGCCAAAATCACTTGATAAAAAATTTGGTTGGTCCGATTCTGATTCTTGTTCATCCGAAGAGGACTCATACCCAATTCTCACACCTATAGGGTTACCATTCTTATCATATTGTATTGTTCTTTCTCTTTCCTTATCATCTTCCTCAATCAATCCAGATTGATCTGTATACCTTACAGGGTTATTGTATGCAAAGCGATAGGGAGTCCAATTATTTGCTATCTCAGATAAAGGATCAACTTGATTCCAACGACAAAGTACTGGATCATAGGTCCTGTGCCTTGCATGTATCCAATTTAGATTCAAATCATTCTCTTCCTCCATGCCATTAAACGTATACCGATTCCCTCGCCCCTTACGCTCCATCCAAGGCCCTTTGGCCTGCATCCCAAAGGGATAATAATGGTTTTCCTGCAATATTTCCGAACTTTCTTCGTCTCCGGTGACGTCGATGACGCCATTTTGGTCCAGATCGGAAAAGGTCAGGCGGGTATTGCCCAAGTGGTCGCGGATGCTGTATTCATAACGACTTTGGCCCTTGTCGAAGTATAGGCGGCCTTCGCTGTGGTAGATCGCTTCCAACGACTGGTTTTTGTACTCGATACCGTCGACATAGTCTTGCTGGCTGGTCACCATGCTACCGACTTTGACGGTTTTGCGGAGTTTACTGCCGGCAGCATCGTAGCTGAATTCGATCAGCTTGCAGTCGTCGGTCTCAATGCGGGTCGGTAGGTTGAGGTGGTTGTAGGTGATGTGCAAGCCTTTTTGAGGATCGTGGTTCATGTTGCCATTCTCGTCGTAGGCATAATCTTCATTGTTGGTTTGCTTGTAGCCTTCTTCTCGGGAGACGGTCGGCGCACCATCGGCCACCCCTTGCAAGCGGTTGCTTTGGGGGTAGTAGCTGTAAACCAATTGATCTATCTGGCCGACTTGCCAACAGTCATTATTGCGATACTGCCCTTGCCGGTTGAGGGTGTTGATGTTTCCTCTGGTATCGTAACTGTAGCTGGTGCTGAAACGATTGTTGACGGTTAGGCTGCCATTATCGGCATATTCGCCATAGGTGGCATTGGTCAATCGGTTGTAGTTGTCGTAGCTGTAGCCATAGGTCTGTCGCTCCCGGCCGCGGACTCGCCAAATGGCTTGTGAAATATTGCCATTCTTTTGCGCAATGGTATTCAGCGAACTGCCATTTTGCGGATTGTCATAGCGCAGGTCTAGGTGGAACAAATCGTTGTTGTCTGGATCACTGCTGATGCCAACGGTACCTGGGTTGGGTTGGGCAGTGCCACAGGAGGGGAGAGACATATTGCTTCCACCCAAAGTAGCATTGTTGATGCTGACCAACCAGCCTTGAGGGTTGTAGCTGTAGTCCAAACTTTGCAGATAGGTGGTTGTACTGCCCTGTGTAACCTGCCCTAGGTTCTTCTCAGCAATTTGGTCCTTGATCGTATACTGCTGGTTGCTGATGAGCACTTCGGCAGCCGTACCCGCCCGATGGTAGGTGTTTTCCAAGCGCCCGACATGATCGTAGGTATTGCGATTGATCAAAGGGATTATTTGGCCCTTGGCATCGGTATGTATCCGGTTGGTCTGTAGTAGGTTGTCTGCCCAGTCGTAAGTACTGTAAATACGCTCGCTTCCTGCGTTGGTATTCAGATGGTTATTGCCTTCCACCTCAATGATTCTTCCATGGATGTCGTAAACGAAATTGGACTCCAACCATTGATTGGTTTGTAAAATCCGACTGCGCGACTGACAGACTTTTCCGTTGTATTGCTGTCCTTGCGCGTTGGAACAGCCATCGCCATCGTAAAAGTTTTCAAGTAGTGGATAGTCGATGCTCGGTGCATTGGGGTTAGGTGCAGTGCTGTTGTTAAAAAACCCACTTTGGGTAACCCGGCCATAACCATCGATTAAGGAAGTCAACCATTTTTCTTCAGCGGCCAATTTGGGGTCTTGAGAGGCTATGAGTAAGTTTCGGTCATCGTAAACCATCTCCATCCAGCCCATATCGGGTACGTATTTCCGGGTCATGTTATCTGCACCGTCGTATTCATATTTGAAGGACAGGGGAGAGCTTGTCGAACCGGCACTTGGCGGAATGACATGGGTGAGTCGGTCTTTAAAATCGTAGGCGTAGTAGGTATCCAGCCAGCCTCCGCCTTTCCGTTGGCGAGAAAATACCAGGCGCCCTTTTTTATCGGTGTATTGCGTTGTTTGTAGACCTTCCGGGTCTGTCACATTGACTTTACTCAGACTGCCCGTCGGAAAGCTTGGGCCAGAAGAATAGTTGGCAACACCACCTCCGTTAGAGCCATAGGTTGTCGTGGTAGGATACCAATTGGGGGGTGTCACCTTATGGATGCGGTTCAGCGGTGATAGGTAGTATTCATTGAGGGTGAATTCTGTACCCGAGGGGACATCGCGGAAGGCACCCGTATTGGAGGTACTCTCAAATGGTTCATACTGTTTGAACACCCTGCCTTGATTATCGTAGGCAACGGCTGTGACGATGTCCTGCTCTGAAGGGGAATGCTGCCTTTGCACCGTTTGCATCATCCGGCCAATGCCATCCAAATACTGCCAATTCTCTACAAATGTCATTTCACTGCCTCCAACAGGCGTAAAATCTGTTCGGGTCTTCACGTGGTTGTGCGTGCTGCCACTGCCTTTGTAGTAATAGGTGTAGTTGGTGACAACATTTCCATTGCGCGCGCTTGAGCTTTGCAGGCGCATGAGTGGGTCGTAATCGTACTCCGTAAATTGCCCGTCGATATCCGTAATTTTTTTAATCAATCGGGTTCCCGGATGGTATTCATAACTCCAGCTAAAATCCTTGAATGTCCGACTTTGGATCAAGCCGGCCGTTGTCCAGTTGTAGTTTTCAGACTCCCAACCATCGTGGGTATACTGCGTCGGAAAGCCATTGGCATAGCTGTTGATTACACCTTGTGATTCCCAGCTTCCTTCCTCATATCTTTTAAACTCTTGTGGGTAAGGATGCCCGCTGAAAAGTTGGTAAACCGTCTCTGTTCCATCTTGTAATTGGCCATTGACAGTGATCCTTTGCTCCACTGGAAGAATGATGTTTCGATCAATCATCTCCGTGTAAACCGCCCCTGATTTGTCGTAGGGATATTTGTATTCCATCAAAGTGGTGTAGCCGTCGCTGTTGACCATTTGGCTGGATGTCGGTTGCAGATGATTTTGCAGAGGATCGTAGCCGGTGGTTGTTGTTGTTTCTACGCCATCTTGTGTAATGGTCGTCGATGCTACCCTGTAAGCACCCGATTTAATTGTGTAGGGGGTGAAAAAAATAAAGCTTGTACTAGAGGCCGTAGAGCATGGCGGAAAGGTGACCGATTTATAAATCAATTGGGTACCACTGCTGTAATAACTGCCACCTAAGTCGGAGATGACTTCTTTGTATTTGGTGCTGCCTGCATCGTTCTTTATTTCCCTTTCAGACATTTTACCATTTCCAATTTGTATCTGGTAAGGTGGAATTGGATAGGGAGCAGCTAGAACGTCGTAGTCCAAAGACAGTTTAAATTTGTAGCTGATGGTACCATTGTCACTGCTGGTACTCTTTTCGTCTTTATGGATTTCTTTGACATCTGTGTAGCCAATATGATACCCCTGAAAAGAACCCAACGGTACTACGCTGTACTCATTGAAAGTCACTGCGGTGACAGAAACCATGAGGCTTGGATTATTGATGTCTGTTTCACTGCCAAAAATTTCCTGGCTGTAAGCCGGATACGATAAAAGTCGCCCACTGGATTGGGTGGGTATGCTGGGATTGACATATTCGTATGCTTTGACAATATCGGTGGTGTCTGAAATGCCATCGTGCGTGCGGGTCTGTTTGATGCGCAATCCACCGACAATCTTTTGTACCGTTACGGGGGTTGTGTAGTAGAGGTAGAATTTACCCCATGCATCATTGGTCGTCAGTTTGAAGGTGTAAGTTGTCTGGGGACTGAAAGTTCCCAATTGGCTAATGGGGAAAGTGAAATTTTTAGCATTGTTGCTGATGTTGAAAGAATAACTACCGATCAATGTGGTGCTGCTGCCCAGAAAGGCTTCTATCTTATAACTCTTATTTGGAGCATTTGGACACTCCTCTGCTGGCACCAGCCACATTTGAAATTGGCTGTTGCTGATTTCTTCTTGTGAAGAAAAAGAAGCTGTTCCGGTTTTGACTACATTCGTACAATTCAATCCAGTGGGGTAGGGTCCTGCACTGGTTTGCAATATCAGCTTCTCCATAGGAGCACTTTGCTCTGTGGTTGAGACGCGGTTGCCCTCGTAAGTAAATTCTGTATGGCCGCCGGTTGGATATTTGATGCGCTTCAGAACTCCTTTTTTCATAAAGGTTTCATTGGATTCCTTATTGGCAGCGCCATAGGAAAAAAGGTTGCCACCAGTTGTTACGACGGTCGTAGCAGGGGTTGCTACTGCCAGGTTGTTATTGCTGTGTGCACCGTTGAAAAAGCCCCAGTGGTCGGTCGCTTTACTGAGGCGATATGGCAGGTATTGCTTCCCGTTGATGACTTCTCCTTCGTAGGTAAATTCGTGTTTGGGTAGACTAATCGTCGGTGATCCGCTGCAGCTTCGTTCTTCCAACGATTTTAATTTCAGCCTTTTACCTTCCGCTACATTGCTATGCAAGTTGTCTTGGAAATAATCATACCTAAAGCGAAAGCTTTTACAGAAAGTACCAGCGCTTATTTCAATGTTGTCCAATCGCTTTTTGCTGGTAATAGTGGATTGGCTGTCGTCAAGGTCTTCGCGGTCGGTGAGTCCATTAAAATCAACCGTACAGGTATTGGAGCTGATTTGCGATAGGCGGAATCCATTGACATCGGTAGTGATCCAACGGTTGTTTGGAAAGCTGGGGTCATAAGCATTGCTGCTACAGTCGATACCAAAATTGTAGCCAGTATTGCCATTGACGCCACCACCAACACATTCTTTACCCAAATATCTACAGGAAGAAAGGGTTTTATAGCCGTAGCGCTCGGGTGCATAGGTCAGGTCAATCTGATGCTGCCCATCCTGTGATTCTACGCGAACAAGGTGCCAGGAGGAAGCGTTTGGACTGGGCTGCCCAGTGGAGACTGCGGTACTTACTACAGAAATAAAACTGCCAGGGGCTCTACCAAAGATGTAGCGATCACCATTTGGGGCAGTCATCGTAAAGGCGGTGAATCCATTGCCCGTGTAATCGACGCTGATCTTAATATCCTGATGAGGAATCAAGGTGACATTCTGGTTGTGATCGATGTAAAACTTGCCATTGAATCCGGCAACACTGATCGTAAAAATATCTGGTTCTGTATCCAGTGTCCGATTGACAACTGCCAGATTATCGCTGGCATCGCCTATGTCGAAAGTACCTCCTGTATTGTAATAGCCACCAGGAGATTCATCTGGCAATCCTTGGATGGTTCGGGAAATCATCCCTCCGGCGCCCAGGCTCCATCCCAAACCGACCCAGCTGGCCATTTCTCCCAGTTTGATCCCAGAGGCGTGGTAGCTCAAAGAAACCGGGAGGCTCAGAGGACCTTGTTGGACGGTGTAAATGGGGATGCCAATGTTGGGAACGCCGGTGTAGTGGCTGATGGGAATATCGCCATATTTACCCAAGGCGGCTGCATTAGGTGCAGGCATGACAACGCCCTTGACATTAGAACTTTGCGGCTGCGCCAAGGCAGTCAGCCCACTTATAAAAAATAGTAAAATCGAAAAAATATATGGATTTGTCTTCATTGCTTTATGATTGATAAAACTAAAAATAGACTACTGAAAATGATGAATGTCGACTCGGCTTACGGACGATTGATGAGTAAGCGTTTGTTGAGTCGCTCTCCCTCAATAGACATTTGGAAAAAGTAAATGCCAGGACTCCACTCGCTGCAGTCAATTCTGATTTGCTGCTGTTTGGCAGTCCCATCGATTGGACGATCATAGACTATTCGACCAGTCAAATCAAATACTTGCAGACTTACTTGTGGTGTTGCTTCCGGAAGGTATAAATCGACAAAGGTTTCTCTGTTCGCCGGATTGGGGAACAAATCAAAGCCGGGTATATCCAGCGATTCTGCATTTGTTTCAGACAACTCCCGCTCTTCTGCTTTTTGTTCTTTGCACGCTCTTCTGCTCGTTGCCAGCGAAGCCCTTGGTCCGCCTTCCGATAAAATGGCCTGCATTCTCTTTTTCTGGCCATAGGTAAACAAGTAGAGACAAGCATCGTCGGTGTTGTCCATAAAGTTGACAATCATTTCAACGGGAAAACCAGCGCAGGTGCTGATGTGGTTATCGTCCGGGCAGCCATAGTTTGGATAATTGTGAATGGGGGTATCCATCACATAGTCGTCGCTGCATTCCGTTAGGCCCCAAAGTGGATACAAGCCCAAGAAATTACCCATCAAATGGGTGAGGGTTTTCCCTTCGTCATAGGGCGCTTGTACACTACCCATCGTACCGAAAAAGCGGTAATCGATGACGATACCATCGGTTGTGGATGGACCACCGGGCATCTGTGCGTAGCCACTGAGCTGTTCGTCCAATGCAGCCACCCAGATGTTGACAACGTTCTCTGGATCGAAAGCTTCGATGCCTCCATGTTCGCTGGACTTGATGGTATTGTCATAAGTCCAACCTGATTTCTTTGATCGGATGTAGCGAGCCGAACCGGCCAGACAAAACTGAATATCTATTGGTGTTGCTTTTTCAGAAAAGCCTTTTTTATGATCGATCTGCAGTCTGCCTTTGTCCCTTTCTGCATAGCTAAAATCCCGATTGAGCGCCTCTATTTGACTAAGAATTTGCTCTTCTGAAATTTTCTCGCTGTTGTTGGTATACAAAATATGGATGGCCAGTGGTATGCTGATCTCTTGAGATTTCACACGGCTGCTCTCCTTGGCAATAAAGCGCTCGATGGCTGCCTGATTGAGTCTGACTTGCGGATTCTTTTCCTGCAGCAATTGCATTGCCTCCAGGGTGCGCATCTGCCGGTATGTTCTCGATTCATCCTCTTGTGCTGTTGCGGGTGTCAGTAAGTGGAGTAAAAAGAGGAAGACAATTAAATATTTCATAATATTTTTTTGTAGTGAATTTTAGAAGAATTTATTCGATGATCATTTCCAAATCGACTTCGTCGACTTTTCCTTCCGGCCCGTAAAACTCCGTATCCAAAATGGTATTATCGAGTAGGAGGGTACTGCTGATTTGTTCGGGCGAGCGTGTAGAGCGAATATCGAAGGAGAAGAGGGCCATGCGTTCGCTGAATACCTTACCTTTCGGATTTCGCTTATCTTCATTTTGCCACATCATCTTGAGGTAGGTTCCTCCAAAGTCTTTTTTGAGCTGTCCAAAATTTTTGGATTGTGCCATAGCCAAATCAGACTTTTCCGCTTCGATTTTTCGGATTTGAGAACATTCGTCGTCGATCAACAAGCCCATTTGAAAAGCAGTGATGGGTGTCTTACTGGTTGCATAAAAAGTCACAGTATATTTTTTGTTCTTCTTGGAATCTTCTACTTCATCTTCTTTATTAAGTCCTCCGATTCGGGTATTTTCTTCATTGTTTTTTAATGTGGCAGATAAATTTTGAGCATCCTCGCCCGTCAATCCTTGGCGCTGTTGTGGCGGACTGGCAGAAAAAGAAGTATAGCTGGCACTGCCGTTGATGTCTCCGGTTTTTACAGCATAGAAGCCCCAGTAATCGCTGGAACAAACAGGGTTGGCATCAAAACCAAAGCCATTGATTTCTGTCATCCATTGTTTGCTCCCGAGATAATTGTAGAGATCACCCTCCAAGCGAATACTGGCATTGAAAGGATACTGACCACCACTGTTATCCGTGATGTTGTTGTTCCAAAAATCTGCGACAAATACGGGGTCTGGATGATAGTCTTCCGGATCGGCATAAATCTTTGGGACAAACTTCCAATTAGGAGCATTGGGGAGCGAGGAAATAAAACCCAGTGCCAATTGGTTGAGCAATGTCAGATCGTCGGAATCAATGTCGCCGTCGCTGTCCAAGTCTGCTGCAATTCTGCGAAGGGGGCATTCGATGTACCTTGATCCGTTGATGTGCTGACTGACCAGCGACAGATCATAGGTGCTCAGGCCGTTTGACCAATTGGAGGAATTTCCCGCTGCACTGACTTTCACCTTTCCGTTGGTTGTAGTGGCAGAAAAAGTACCACTGCCGTTTGTAAAGGCATTGGTGCTTGTGCCATTGTCCAAGTTCTCGACTGTGATGTATGCGTTTGGAACATTTCCTCCCGCAATAGGAGAGGGGCAGCACATTTGATAAGCAGGATCGCTGCAAGTACTGCTGAATGGGAAAGTGACATTTCCAGAAAGCAGGCCGCTGACCGAGCCAGAGGGTGCGTCCAATACCAGGTTGTCGATGGCAATATCGCCTGTGTAGGAATTCCCGGTAACGGAGTAAAACCGCAATTGAACGACTTGGCCCGTGTAGTTACTCAAGTCTACGGTGGTATTCAGCCATTGATTGCCCTTGTTACCCGATTCCGACCAAATGGTGGTCCAGCCAACTCCATTGTTGGTACTCACCTGTAGTTTTATCGACCCAATAGCGCTGCCGTACATATGATAGTGAAAAGCCAAACTAGCGATGGTGGCGCTACTCAAGTCAAAACAAGGGCTTTCGAGAACAGCCGTCTTATTTGGAAAATTCGGGGAACTGGCCTCAGTATAGGCGTAGTAGATGCCATCGAATGCGCTGGACGGCCCTGTACTTCCAGAGTAGGTGCTGCCACTGCGGCGTTGCCAGATGTTGTTGGACACCTGCTCGGTCCATCCTCCAAAGCTAACTTCAAAGCTTTCTTGGTATGGAAAGCTGTTAATGATCTGTGAGCAACCTGTCGTCACAGTCAGTGGTACCAATGATAGATTGAGATTGTCAATGGCGATGTCACCGCTGTAGCTGCTTCCTGTCAGCGAGTAGAATCGCAGCATGATTGCTCCGCCGGTGAAGCTACTCAGGTCCACTTCGGCAGTCAACCAACTGTTGCTTTGCGAACCTGTCTTCGCCCAGGCGGTCGTCCAGCTAACACCTTGATTGGTGCTGACTTCCAGCCGGATGGTTCCAATGTGAAAGCCATTCATATGGTATTTAAAAGAAAAAGTCGCTGCTGGTGCATTAGACAAATCGAAGCAAGGACCTTGAAGAATAGCGGTCTTATTGGGGTTGTTGGGAGAGCTGGCTTCTGTGTATAAATAATAACTGCCATTGGCTGCTGAACTAGGACCCGTATTTCCGGACGGCGTCGAGCCGCTCCACCTATCCCAGATGTCGTAGCCAGTAGATTGAATGCTCCAATTGCCCATCCCTCCCTCAAAGCTCTCATTGTAAGGGAAAGAATTAATGGTTGCATTGCAATTCAGGTATGTAGGAGCTGTGCTTGTGGATAAGCGTACGTTATCTACGGCCATGTCTCCCCGAAAACTGGAGCCAGTGGTGGCATGAAAGCGAAGCTTCACGGTTTGCCCGACAAAAGCAGATAGATCAATCGCTTCCTGCCACCATTGGTTGTCCTGATCACCGGATTTCGACCAGATATTGGTCCAACTGGCTCCGTTGTTGTTGCTAACTTCTAGTCGAAGTATTCCTATCTGACTACCATACATATGATAGTGAAAACTGAACTGAGCCTGCGTAGCTGTACTCAGGTTGAAACAAGGACTTTCCAGTATGGCGGTCTTATTGGGACTACCCGAGCCGCTGGATTCTACATAAGCGTAAAAAGTACCGTCTTGGGCGCTACTTGGGCCTGTTTGCGAAGAGGGTGTACTACCGGAATGGTGCCGCCAAATATTGGAAGATACTTGTTCGGTCCAAGGCCCTAATCCTCCCTCAAAACTTTCGGTATATGGAAAGGTACTAACGGTGCTGACGCAAGATAGTTCATCCATTGGATGGAATGCTGATTCATTGGCACTAGCCTGCTGAAGGAGGCATAAAAAAAGGATCATGAATAATGGGTGAGTAAAACGGATTTTATACATGCTACAAAGTTTTTTAGAAATAGAAGATATGTCCGATTAGGTACACAAGCACCCATCAGAAAACTATTCATAACTGTCAGTCGCGGTATGAAACAAATTACTTATTTCATACCAATGACTTTACGGTTGTAGGTTATCTACCTCGGTATTTAATCAATAAAGGAAGAATTTTCGATGAGCATTATAGACATCGAAAATGGCAGGTATTTTTCAGAATCAAGTACTGAATCGGTCGAAAAAATGATCTGTAAGAGTATGTAAGAATACTCGAATATTTTCGTAGTAAAATCTTTGCCACTAGACTTTTAGCAGGAATCCATGACAACTACGCCCTTGTACTAAATCAAAG
>JBCCSZ010000265.1:0-10963 GCA_039199225.1 Bacteroidota bacterium | reverse complement strand
GAGCAATACGTCTACCCCATCCATCGCCTCGATCGCAAAACATCTGGTCTATTACTTTTTGCACTGGACGCGCCAACTGCTGCTGCCATACAAAACGCCATCATCCAGCAGGAAATACACAAAGAGTACCTGGCCATTGTCAGGGGCTACTTTCCAGAAAGCATCTTGGTAGACCATCCACTCCAAAACGACCGAATGAAAACCCAGGAGGCCGTAACGGCCTTTCAATTGCTTCAAACAACAGAACTGCCCATCCCTTTCGGCAAGCACGCGACTTCTCGGTATTCCCTCATCAGAGCTTTCCCCAAAACGGGCAGGATGCATCAAATCCGCAAGCATTGCAATCACCTTAGGCACCCCATCATTGGAGACCGCCCGCACGGTTGCAACAAACAAAACAAACTCTTTAAGGAGAAATGGAATATGACCCAGATGTTGCTACATGCTCATAAAATGAAATTGACGCATCCAGCATCAAAACGGGAATTGGTGCTGGAAGCAGCACCCAGCGACATCTTTCAAAAAAGTCTTGATCTATTAAAACTCCGCCTTTAACGAACCAGGGTCACGTCCCCTTTGAAGGCTTCTCTCTTGCCATTGTAGTGCTCTACCTCAATGACATAAACATAGACACCAACCATCATGGGTTCCCCCTTGAATGTGCCGTCCCACCACTCCGTACCAGTCAGTATGGTAAAGCCACCCGATTCGTAGAGCAACTCTCCCCAACGATCAAATATGGCATAATTCAGCACATCAACATCGTATTTGAGATTGGTAAAGATTTGAAACTGCTCGTTGACGCCATCGCCATTGGGCGTAAAAACGTTGGGAACAAATACCGGACAAATCGGCAAAGGAACCGAGACAGAGAAAGAAACATCGCAGCCGATTTCGTCGATTACATCAATATTGAAAACGCCGCCATCCAAGCCACCAAAGGAAGGCGCCAAGCGATTGGGACCCCCATCGATCGAAAAGGCCAGCCTGCCCGTGCCACCAGAAGCCTCGAATGAAATGACCCCACTGGCACTTTCGCACGACGGACCAACCACCTCAATGTTCGCAATCGCAATCGTATCGGCATTACCAATGAAGGCAGAATCTTCCAGCATACAACCAGCATCGTCCACCAAGGCTACCCGGTAATTTCCAGGCGGTAATCCTTCGAAAAAAGGCACTGATTGAAATGGTCCTTCATTAAGCGAATAAGACAAGGTACCCGTGCCGCCGCTACCAATCACTGAAACTGTTCCAGTGCTATCCCGGCAGAGGTCGTCTGTTGCCAGAACAGTATCGATGGCAGGCACTAGACTGGGAAGAACGGTCGCTACCAGGGAATCGGTACAACCATTGGCATCCAGCATTCGGACGAGGTAATCGCCTGGGGGCAGGTCTCGAAAGACTGTCTCCGGTTGAAAATCGATGCCATCGATGGAATAGGTTTTGGCGGCACTGCCATTGGCAAAGACTTGAATCGAGCCATTATCCAGCGCACAGGAGGTCGGATTGGCTGTTAAGTCTGTAATTTCTGGCAGAAAAGGAGGATTGATGGCTACTTCGATGGAAGCAGCGCAACCGTCATTGTCCAGAACAGAAATATCGTATGTTCCCACGGGAAGGTTATCAAAAAAGCCACTACTGCTGTAGGGACCGCCGTCAATGGCATACTCGTATTCTTCCGGGCGGGTGTTGCTGATTTGTATGGAGCCAAGGGTATCGACGCAGCCAGGGTCTTGGGTGACGACGGCCACATTGAGGCCCGAATAGCAAAAGCTGAAATTGTCCAGCGCCAATCCAAAGCCACCGGAAGTTGTTCTGGAACCAGCAAAACGGATGGAATAGATGGCACCGAGGCAGCCTGGCAAGTTGAAGCCCCAACAGGTTGACAGGCCATCGCCTGTACCGGGATCACCGGCATAAATGGTATCTGCCAAAATAATCTGATCGAAAGCATCGCGGGCGTGGATGATGAAAAATTCATCGAAATCCATATCAATGATGCAGCCTGCGAAGCTGTCGATGGGCGTTTCAAATTCCAGGATCACTGGCGGAGCTTCCAGGCCAGAAAGCACACCATTGTCTGTCAAGAAAAAACGTCCCACCTCTTGTCCGGGCGCCGGCTCGTCGCTGCCAAAAGCCGTAGCAAAGGCCGTCACCGGCGGACCTACTTCTGCCAAGACAGGGACACCTCCCGTTTCCAGGCGAAAGCTCAGGCCGAAGGCGTCGTAAAATTGATCGCTGATGCGCAAACCCTCAAATAAAGCCTCTCCCTCAATTTCTTCAAAATCTATGATGATGCAGCCATTGGATACATCTTGAGCAGATGAAAGACAGGCGACAAACAAAAAGAAAAAGAGTAATAATTTTTTCATAGCTTTGATTAGTGGGTTAATTTGAAGAAAGTTAAGTATTTATACAACACGATCAACAGCTAGATATGGACTTTAACAATATTTAAACACTTGTGTTTAAGCTAACCTTTGACATTTTAATGGTCTTTTAGGTATATTTGAATACTACTTGCTTGCTAAAGTTAACAACTAAAAAGAAGCTTATGAAATACAGGTCTTCTACACAAATATTTTCTTTGCTTTTCGTCTTCCTCCTTTCAAATTCTGCCTTCTCTCAACTCCAACCTGGCATTCGGCTGAACACACAAGACGAAGCCACTCCAGGCTATGTCCTTTTAACGGCATTTCCCAATACGTATATTATCGACAACTGCGGTGAAATTGTCCACACGTGGCCCAACATCTCTAATTTTGACCTGCATGCCAAGCTGCTGCCCAACGGCAACCTCGTGTACATCAGCAACAATCGTGTGGTGGAAAGGGATTGGAGTGGCCAGGTGGTCAACGCGGTCCAAATACAGAGCAATGACTATATGTTGAAGTACGAAGTGATTCTGCTACCCAACCAAAATTATCTTTGTGTCGCTCGAAAGCTCCTCAACCGAATCGATTTCGATGAAATTGGATACAACATCCCCAATGCGCAACCTACCTACATGGATGCAGTGGTCGAGCTCAACCGCAACACAGGAGACATAGAGTGGCTCTGGCTGCTCTCCGACCACGTCATTCAACAGCGCGATCCCGATGCTCCCAACTACGGCATCTTGTCGGAAAATCCTCAGCTCATCAACATGGACGCTGTTGCTATCTTCGACTGGAACTTTGGGGAGTCCTTTATGATCAATGGAATGGACTACAACCCAGAATTAGATCAAATCGCCCTAAGCGTCCGAAAAATCAGTGAGATCGTCATCATCGATCATTCTACATCGACCAAACAGGCTGCCGGCCATACTGGTGGGCGATATGGAAAAGGCGGTGACGTCCTATATCGTTGGGGTAATCCACAAAACTACGGCAGGGGAACGGCTGAGGATCGCGAACTTTTCTTCCAACACAATCCCAACTGGATTTTGGAAGGTCCTCACAAGGGAAAAATTATTTGCTACAACAATGGGCTCAATCGCCCAAACGTCAGTTTTCAAGATCGCTACTCTTCCGTTCCAATCATTACGCCACCGGTCGATGCCGATGGCAATTACATTTTGGAGCAAGGCAAAGCTTTTGGGCCGGTGCAGTCCGATTTTCAGTTTGATCGCAATGCGACCAATACCTACTTTTACTCTGGTTACACCTCGGCAGCCCGAGCCTTGGAAAATGGTAACTTCTTCATCACAGAAGGGGTCAATGGTCGGCTGATAGAAATCAATTCACGGGGGGAGACCGTCTGGGAATACATCATTCCAGATGCTCAGTACATCTTCCGGGCAGAGAAGTACCACCTGGATTATTCGGGGCTAGACGGCCAAGATTTGAGCCCCGACGGTACCATAGAATTTCCTACCAGCGAATACAATTGTAATCTATTGACCTCCATTGACAATCCGACTTTGCCATTGGCCGAGTCGTTTACCATTAGCTACTTCAAGGATGGTCGTGGCCTACGTATCGAGGAGGAAAGTGGACAGCATTTTGCTTATCGATTCTACGATTTACAAGGTCGCCTGGTCGAAGAAGCTTCTGATCAAGCAGCCATGTACGAATTGAACTTTGGTCAGCTGCCATCTGGCTTGTATCTATTACAAACTCGACTGCCCGCTACTAATCAAATACACTCACACAAAATTATCATTCCATGATTCGGAATTTTTTACCTGTTTTCTTTTTATTTCTTTTCAGCTTTCAAATGGTTGCTCAGGATAATACAGTAGGGTTGCTGAGTTATGACATTACACGCTCTTATCAAGGCTACACCTTGATCTATCCACACAACCAACCCAGCGTATTTCTGCTGGATAATTGTGGAGAGATTGTCCACGAATGGCCAGACTCCAGCAACTTTCGCCCAGGTAATACGGCCTATCTGATGGACGATGGCCGCCTTATCAAAACCAAGCGCAATGCCTCTATTGCCGGAGATTCCATCTGGGCCGGAGGTGGTGGTGCCATCGTAGAAATCCGCGATTGGGACAACCAGCTACTGTGGTCTTACGAGCTCAACAATGCCGATGCCCGCTTGCACCACGACATTGAGCCCCTTCCAAATGGCAACATCCTCATGTTGGCCTGGGAGCGGAAGACCAATGCCGAAGCCATTGCCGCCGGCCGTCGACCCGACTTGCTCAATCAGACGGTCTTGTGGCCCGATTACTTATTTGAGATCAATCCTACAAACGACGAGATCGTTTGGGAATGGTACGCCTGGGATCATTTGATTCAAGATTTTGATAGTACGAAGCAAAACTACGGTGTGGTCAGTGAGCATCCCGAGTTGATCGACCTCAATTGGGATACCAATGATGCCAAGGCAGACTGGATGCATTCCAACGCCATCGACTTCAACAATGAACTCAATCAAGTGATGATCAGTGTACCGCAGTTTCACGAAATTTGGGTCATCGATCATTCGACAACTACGGCCCAGGCCGCTTCTTCCAATGGTGGGCGCTCCAACAAAGGAGGAGATTTGTTGTACCGAGTAGGCAATCAACAGGCTTACAAAAAAGGGGATGCCGACGATCAAATTTTATTCTACCAACACGATACGCATTGGGCAAACGAATTTCTACCGGACAATCATCCATTCGCCGGTCACATGGTTTGTTTCAACAATCGGGTCGGTCCCGACTTTTCAACTGTCGAAATTTTTGAGGCTCCCTGGAATATGTACATCACCGATTATGAGCCTTTCGATGGTACCTGGCCGCCTTATGAATTTACCAATACCATTTATCATCCCGATACGACAGCCGTCTACTCTACCGGATTGTCTAGCGCGCAATTACTACCCAATGGCAACACCTTGATTTGCAGTGGCCGACAAGGCTATATTTTCGAGTTGACGCCTAGCAATGAGATTGTGTGGGAATATGTAACGCCGCTGAAAAGAGGTGCCAGTGTCACCCAAGGAGACAGCCTGGTGTTGAATGATAACCTGACCTTCCGGGCCTTTCGGTATCCGCCGGAATACAGCGCTTTTGACAATCGCGATTTGACGCCTTCCGGCTACATCGAATTGGAACCAGAAGAAGACTTTTGCAATAAAATAACCTCTGTGAATTTCCCAGAGGAGTACGACTTTGCCCTCTACCCCAACCCAAGTAATGGCTTTATTCATTTGACTTGGAATACTGGGGAGATCATCGACATCAAGGTCACTGATATGCTGGGGAGAACCCGTATTTTGGAAAGAGGCAATGGCGGCATGAAATACTTGGATGTCAGCAGCCTCGAAGCCAATATTTACTTTGTAATCATTGACAATAAGTGGATCAAGAAATTGGTCCTACAGCGATAAGAATTAATTCCAGTTACGATTCGCTCCTTTAAAGCTTTAGGGGAGTGAGTCGCAACTTGAATTGAATAAAACTCACAAAAAATACCAGTAGATTTTTTAACCCGATCCGTAGCCAATGAAACGCGCTACTGGATTAAAATCTATCTGAAGATGCAAAAATTTTACCTCCTCTTCACCGCATTTATTTTCGCTTTCTACATCCATGCCGATGGTCAAAATTTCGCTCCTTTGGGAGCGACCTGGTACTATCAGGATTACTCCTTTTCGTGTCAAAATGGCTACATCAAAATAGAAGCTGTTCGCGACACAATGATCGATGGAAAGTACACCACCATTTTGGAAAATTCACACAATAGCATTGTACAAGATTCTGCCTATCTGTACATACACGAAAGCAACAATCAGGTTTATTTCTACGAAGAGGGAACCTTCAAATTGCTGTTTGATTTCAACTTGGAAAAGGGCGATACCTTTCGCTATTCCGTACCTAAAAACCAATACTATTACGACGTTTCCTGCAATCGAAACAAGGAGTACGATCTTTACGATCATGTCGCCATTATTGATTCTGTTGAAACGATGACTGTTGATGGACAGACGCTAAAAGTGCTGTTTCCCCAGACGTTAGAAAACCCAAATGATATAGACCATTGCTGGGGTGCACCTGGCGAAGATAGGATTGTAGAAAGGATTGGTCGCCGTAGGGACGGACTCCTAGGGTCCTATTGTATTCAATGCCTGGCAGGTTGCTTTGGCTATCTGCGTTGTTATTCCGATGGGGTGATGGATACCATGTTTTCTACAGAAGATTGTGATGCGGGCGACCCATTAAACAGCACAGCTGAACGAACACTTTTCCGAACGGAGTTGTATCCCAATCCAACGGACGGCAGCTTGTTTATAGAATCCGAAGCTGCGATACAAGCCATTGAGCTATACGATACAGATGGGCGACTGTTGCTGCAGTCGGAGCCGGATGCCTCTCAGACCAGACTTTCATTGGATGGACAAAAGGCAGGACTGTATTTTCTTCGGATACAAACCAGACGAGGCGCCATTACGCATAAAGTCGTTAGGGAGAATCCACAATAAAACTCACTAGAAAAACAATCCCCTCATTCTAATGGTTGATACCTTTCAAAAGAAGGAATCGCTGAATAGAATGAGGGGCTTTTAGTTTTTTTAGTAACCCAACAACTCCCGGACCTGCTTGAGCTTTGCGTTGGCAATTTCACTTGCCTTTTCTTCACCGATGCTGAGGGCCTCTTCCAGCTTATCGGTATTTTCCATATAGAAATGGAACAATTCGCGCTCCTTGGCAAAACGGGTCAGGATTTCTTCCAGCAAAGCTCCCTTCGCATGGCCATAACCATAGCCACCTTTGAGCAAGCTTTCGCGCATGCCCTGAACATCTGAAGGATCGGCAATCAGCTCATACAATTGATAAACCAAGCAAGAATCAGGGTCCTTGGGATCCTCCAAAGGCGTGGCATCCGTTACAATGCTGTAGATTTGTTTCTTCAGCTGCTTCTTGGGCGCCATCATATCGATGTAGTTGTTGTAAGACTTACTCATCTTCCGACCATCCGTTCCTGGCACCATCATCACGTTTTCCTGAATACTCGCCTCCGGAATCACGAATACTTCCCCATAATGATGATTGAAAGAGCGTCCAATGTCCCGAGCAATCTCAATGTGTTGTTTTTGGTCTTTGCCTACTGGCACAACATGCGCATCGTACAGCAAAATATCGGCAGCCATCAGCACCGGGTAAGTAAACAGTCCAGCATTGACATCTGAAAGATTCTCCGCCTTGCTCTTGAAAGCGTGGGCGTTTTGCAACATTGGAAAAGGCGTAAAGCAATTCAGGTACCAAGTAAGCTCTGCCACCTGCGGCACCTTGGACTGGCGGTAAAACAGGTTGGACTCATAGTCGAACCCAAAGGCCAACCAAGTGGCGGCGATGGCATTGCGAAAATCTCTGCGGTTGTCAGCATCCTTGATGGTGGTCAGCGAATGGAAATCTGAGATGAAGAAAAGGGATTCAATATCGGCATTCTTCGACAGTTCTATAGCGGGCAGAACGGCCCCCAATATGTTGCCGATGTGCGGTTTGCCAGAACTGGTAATGCCCGTCAGGACTCTTTTCTTGGTAGACATGGTCGGTTTTTTAAAAAATGATAAACGTAGAACACATGAGAGACAATTATCATTCCATCCAAGGGTGAGACAATTGTCTGGTCTTGCATTAAAAGAGGCCAAAATTAAATATAATTGATCCAAAATAGCCCTATCGAGGAGGGAAAATACCTATTTGATCCAAGTTTCGATGCGCAAAAAGAAATTAAAAAGCTTTTTTTAAAGTAAAATTCCAGCTCGTTCGTCTTCCTTAGCAATGAAGATCGATTCCACGATGCCAATGACCAAAAAACGGGAAAATAAAATTACGAGCGTCATTCGGGAATACAACCGAAGGCTGTTCCGCTTCATCAGAAGCCGGGTGCCTTCCAATGCCGATGCTGAAGACATTCTGCAGGATGTCTGGTTCCAGTTCAGCAAGGTGGTTGATATTGACTCCATCGAGCAAGTATCTGGCTGGTTGTTTCGCGTGGCCCGCAACCGGGTGACGGATAGCTACCGCAAAAAGACAGCTGGATCATTGGAAGATCAAAGCTTCGAGGATGGCGACGACCTACTGGAATTTCGAGACCTCTTGATGGCCGATTCCAGCTCGCCGGAAATGGAAAATCTCAAAGAAATCTTCTGGGAAACCCTCTTTGAAGCACTGGATGAACTGCCCGAGGCCCAACGCAATGCCTTTGTGTGGAATGAGCTAGAGGATCAAACATTTCAGGAGATCGCCGATCGGACCGGAGAGAGCATCAAGACATGGATCTCGCGCAAGCGCTATGCCGTGAAGCACCTTCGGGGGCGTTTGGAGGGCTTGTATCGGGCGTTTTTGGAGGAGTGAAGGAGGGGGAAGGTGATTTGGTGATTGGCCTGCGGCTAGGTGATTTGGTGATTGCCTGCGGCTGGGTGATTTGGTGAGCGGTGAGCGGTGAGCGGTGAGCGGTGAGCGGTGAAAAGTAAATTGTGTATGGTGCTTTGCCTAATATGATCGATGGAAATTGCATACTGATTTGGGGAGCGGGTGAAAAGCGACTGATTGCTTGTGGCCAAGCGAAAATACCATGCGGAAAAATCAACTTATATTTAACTTTGCAAAACTCAGTATTATGAATTACGGCGGACCTTATAGCAAGAAGAAAAAGGCGGGGAAGTTCCTGTTCTTTGGAGCGGTGGCAGCTGCATTTGTACTGGCATTAGGGGGAGTTGTGATGTGGTTGTGGAATGCTTTGTTGCCGGATTTGCTGGGCGTTAAGCAAATCAAGTACTGGCAGGCGGTAGGCTTGTTGGTACTTTGTCGCTTGTTGTTCGGAAGTTTTAAGCCAGGGGGTGGGTTTCGCAAGCAGGGAGCGGCCAAGCGCGCTGCCAGGCGGGAGCGGTGGATGAGCATGACTGATGAAGAAAGGGCAGAGGCAAAACGCCGTTGGAAAGAACGCTGCCGCAAAAGAAAAAAGGAATAGGAAATCTCTCAATACGCCACACGGAAGCCGATGGTACCGTTTTTTCCCCCTTGCTTGATCCAATCCCGGTAGGCTGTACGGCAACCATATGCCTTGCTGCTGTAGGCACCTCCTCGGATGACTTTTCCTTTGGCCGTTCCAGTACCCTTTTGAACTTTATCCGTCGTCTTTTCGATGTAATCGCTGTTGGTCCATTCCCAAACGTTGCCTGACATATCGTACAGTCCCAATTGATTGGGTTTTTTCAGACCAACGTTGTAGACCTTGCCGTTGGCATTGCCTTGATACCAACCGACATTGTCCAAGGTATTATCCCCTGCGTATTGGGTTGGATACCTTTGATCCCCACCGCGCGCAGCATATTCCCACTCTTCCTCGGTGGGCAAGCGATACCTTCTACCTTCTTTGCCTGACAGCCAAGAGCAGTAACTTCGAGCATCCCCCCAGCTTACTTGTACGACGGGTTCCGTCTCGCGCCCTTTGACCGGCCGGATTCTTTCCTTTTTACCCTCATAATACCGCTCAATACCGACGTTCAACTTGCCGACATTGTCCATCCATTGGCGTTTGGATTTGGAATCTTGAAATCCATCATCCAGATAGGCGGCAAATTGGGCATTGGTGACCTCGTGTTTGGACAAATGAAAGGCAGTTACTCGGATTTTTCTAACAGGCTTTTCATCTTCCTGGCAATTCTGTTGCTCGCTGGTACAGCCGATGGTTGCAGTTCCGGAAGGAATTCGGATCATTTCTGGAACAGCAGATGGCTTGGGCGGAGGAATCAAATCCAGAGAAAATGCCAAGGAGATCACTGGCTTACCGTCGACCACCGTAATCGTCTCTTTGGATGGACTGAAAACAGTCTCCACATTTTGATAGCCTTCTTTGACAAACTCCAAAGCCACATTGTAGCGCGTATCTACATCAAAGGTCGCTCTGTTACCATTTACTTTTGCCTCGCCTGCTCCTGCCGCTCCCAAAGAATATTCACTTTGAGAATACTTGACAACAACCCCATTGATGGGCTCGCGGGTTTTGTCATTGGCAAATTGAATGCGTACCTCTGCTTGTAGGGGGCAACCGCCATTTTTCTCTTCTCCTGGCACATTCGGACAATTATCTCTTATATCCGGAACACCATCACTGTCTTTATCTTCAACAGGCAAATCTTGTTGCAGCTGACTTTGATTCGCTTGATTGTCTTGGGTATCCACATCGGTATCTTCCTCATTTGGGTCCGGCTCTTTGTCCCGGGGAACATCTGGCTGTCGCTCCAGTACGATGGTATCGACTTTTCCACTTGTGCGGAACCTCAGTAATTTCGGTAAGGAAGGAGTATATCCATTGGCCTGTACTTGCACCATTACGTTGAGATCGCTGGGCTCTCTTTCCAATTCGATGCTGGCATAGCCATCCCCATCCGTAACCAGCTCGCCGGCTTGACCCTTCGGCAGAATGAAAGCCTCCTTTATGGGTTTACCGCTCGTATCAAGGACTAAAAACTTAAGGCCGTATTTGGGTCCAATGATGACGGACATCTCTGCCAATAAGGTTTGAAGGTT
>JBCCSZ010000264.1:0-10985 GCA_039199225.1 Bacteroidota bacterium | reverse complement strand
GGAGACCATATGTATCTGAGCTACGGTATCCGAAACCGGATGAACCATATGCTGAAGCTCAGCTTGAAGCCGGAAGACCGTTTTAGTGTGTCCCTCAATTTTGAATTCTTTGAAGGTTTTCCGCTGGCCAGAACAGGGCCTTTTCCCCGCGAAATGTTCTTTATCAAAGATACAACCTACGTCCTCTACCTGGCCAAAGACACCTTTGCAGTTGACGAACTTGCAGCCGGCCATTACAAGTTTCACAAATTCAGTATAAATACTCCCCCGAATGAGGCAGACAAAAAATATCTCTCTCGATTTGGCCGGATGGTTCTCTATAATCAATACGAAATCTATCTGCTAAAGGATGGTGAATTCAAGCAACTTCAAGCCAAATTACATCGAACCTTCCACGATGAAGTCATCATCGACGACGACTATTGGGTATTAAAGTCTGAAGAAGGCTTGATATCCATTCAACAAGAGGGAGAAAGGACCCTATTGGAAACGCGCTTTCAAAATGTCAACCTGACCTATGTATTTGAGGACAGCGAAAAAAACATTTGGCTGTGTACCAAAGACGAAGGCTTATATATGATGCCCTCGTCTCGAATACGCTATTTCAACAACTTCACTAAGACTTTACCCAGCGAGGCCGTTTACAGCATTCACGGCGTGGGAGATACGGTCTATGTTGGTCAAAACAATGGTTGGATCACCCAATTCATTGAAGGCAAGCCGACGCGCAATTACCAAATGGCCAATTTCAAGAGCGTCAGGGCCATGAAGCTATTGAGCAAGGATACGCTGGTCGTTGGGCTGGATAGCAAATTTGGCTTCATAGAACTGAAAAATGGTCGATTCAATAGCTCAGAATATGAAGCGCCAGCCACCAAAAAAATAATCTTCGACCAAAATGGCTTATTGTACAGTGCTACTTCTAGCGGCCTGTATTTCCTGGAGCCAGACAAACTGCGCCGTATTTCTACCATATCGAAAATCAGTAATCTATTCAAAATCGAACGCAGTTATGGCTTGGCCGTTGATGATGAAAACCGCCTTTGGGTTGGCACCATCAAGGGATTGTACTACACAAAGGATTTGTCACAGCCAAGGCGCTTTCCACTGGAAGGCTTGCCATCGACCGTAAACATTACCGACCTTGCGTATGCTGATTCCACCCTATGGGTGACCACCCACCAGCATGGTCTACTCAAGATAAAGAACAGGCAATTTATTGGACAATACACCCTGAAAGATGGCCTGTTGAGTAACAATTGTACTGCCCTTTTCGACAATGGCGACGAATTATGGGTTGCGACCAATCGCGGACTCAATCTATTGCACAAAAACAGCAACGAGATCATTGGCATCGATACAAAAGCGGGGCTTCCTTCCAATGAAATCAATGCCATTTACGTACATGAGGACGACATCTGGATTGGTACGCCAGGAGGCTTGGCCATCATCAACCGCCAGGAAATGAGTAGGCCCCTAACGCCACCCTCTGTCCAAATTGAGCGCATCATGGTCAATGGCAAACCCAGCACAGACGATCAGATTCAACAACTCAACTACCGGCAAAATAATCT
Organism: Bacteroidota bacterium; assembly: GCA_039199225.1. Classification (GTDB taxonomy): domain Bacteria; phylum Bacteroidota; class Bacteroidia; order Chitinophagales; family Saprospiraceae; genus JBCCSZ01. The sequence goes on along the minus strand of JBCCSZ010000264.1, from coordinate 9,411 downwards.
AAATTTTCACTTCCTGGGCCTAGCCTACAAAGCCCAAGGCAAAGAACAATACCGCTATCGCCTGTTGGGCATCGATACCAATTGGACGGAATCCTACAGCCGCGATGTTACCTTTCATACACTCCCGCCAGGCAGCTACGAATTCCAGGTGGAGGCACTGACAACGGCGACAGCCAAGAGCCTTCGGCCTGCTACGGTCTCTTTCGAGATTGTAGAAGCCTGGTGGAAAAATAGTTGGTTCATCGTCGGTCTCGTTTTGGCACTGATGGGCATCAGCAGTTGGATCATTTATCGCCGGCAGCTAAATATTCGCTTGAAGGAACAGGCAGAAAACGAACTTAAACAGAAGATCAATCGCATCCGGGTTCAGGCACTACAGGCACAAATGAACCCACATTTTGTCTTCAATGCATTAAATGCCATTCAAAACTATCTGCTGACCAACGACACAGAGGCGGCCATCGACTATTTGTCGCACTTTGCCAAAATGATTTCTTTCATCTTTGAATATTCTTCCAAAAAGAAGGTGTCACTCGAAAGAGAGTTAGAATTTCTAAACCACTATCTAAAGCTGGAAAAGCTCCGATTCGAAGAAAAAATCGATATTCAGCTATCCATCGAGCCCGAGCTGGAAGAGCGCACCAGTGAAATATACCTCCCTCCCCTACTCATTCAACCCATCGTAGAAAATGCTTTCAAACACGGGCTTTACCACAAACTAGACAAAGGACATTTGAGCATTCGATTCGAAAATTCAGATAAGGCGGCCTTCAAATGTACCATCGAGGATGATGGCATCGGCCGACAGGAAGCAGCTAAATACAAACACTTCCAACAGTCCGACCGAACGACCAGCAGCATGAAAATCACGCTTGAAAGATTAAATTTGCATCACAACGCAACTCCAGAGGACTACTTTTGCGTTACAGATTTGAAGAATGATCAGCAACAAGCTTCTGGAACACGCGTTGAAATCTGGATCTAAGTTGCCAACAGCCCCAATAGCCAAGCACACAAACAGCAAGCTGAACCTTAACAGACATGGACACCACTGCCTTTATCGTCGATGATGAATCCAAAAGTCGGAATACCCTCCGGAATCTAGTCAACCGTTACTGCCCGGAAGTTTCCATTCTTGGAGAGGCCGGAACCATCATGGATGCCGTTAGTCACCTCAATATTCAGCAACCCGACTTTGTTTTTTTGGATATACACTTACCACGCCAGGATGGCTTCAAACTTTTCGATTACTTTCCAAAGCCTGAATTCGAGGTAATTTTTACAACTGCTTATAGCCAATATACCCTCAACGCCCTCCGGATGTCTGCTGTCGACTATTTGCTGAAGCCCATCAACAAAGATGATCTGATTGGGGCCGTGCAAAAAGCCATTGACCGCAGAAAGCGGCAGACCCTGATCCAGAATTTTCACATGCTGAAAAACAACCTCCGATCGGATTTACAGAAAATTGCACTGCCCAATTCCAATGGATTTGAATACGTTAATATCAAAGACATCATCCGCTGTTCTGCCAATCGCAACTATACTTATTTCCACTTGGTCAACGATCGCAATATTCTCGTATCCAAAAACCTGAAGACCTACGAAGATATTTTGTGTAATTTCAATTTCATGCGAGCCAACCGCTCCAATATTGTCAACCTACATTACGTCAAAGCCTACTCTCGCTCCAATGGCGGAGAACTCATTATGGAGGACGATAGTACCATTTCCCTGTCTCCTGCCATGAAAGACGAACTACTCGAAAGGCTCAACAGCTAAAAAAATACAGGCTCCCGATAGATCCGAAAGCCTGCATTCCTATTTATTATTTGGCGATAATTTTTTATTCCATCAATACCAGCTTGCGCACCGCCTGCCCTCGATCGGTTCGTACCCTTACCAGGTAGGTTCCAGCGGGGAATTGATCCAGGTAAATCTCTTTCTGCAACTGTCGGCTCTTCTCAGCATAAGTGTAGATGCGCTGTCCAACCAAGTCAAATACCTCCAAGCGGAAAGCCTCTGCCCGATCAAATTCCAGTAATACATGCGTTCTACCCTGGGTAGGGTTCGGATAAAGATCAAAACGCTGCAAGCTCTGCAATTCTTCCAAACCAACCGTGAAGGTCGTCAATTCGAAAGAGTCGATTTTTTCACAACCATTGCCATCTGTTACCGTCAAATAGTAGGTTCCCTCCGACAGATTGCTGATCTTCAGGTCCATAGAACCCGTATTCCAAAGGTATGTGTAGGGCGTTGCACCACCGGAAACGTTGGCTGTCAACGATCCATTGTTGCCCTGGCCCATCGTTGGTTTGACATCTTGGAAGTCGATGAAGATTTCCTGTGGCTGATTGATCACAAAGGAGGTCACAAAGGAACAACCTGCCGCATCCTGTATCTGAACGATGTAATTACCGGCCGGTAAGTTGTCTATGGATTGCGTCGTCTCGCCATTGTTCCAATTGAAGGTATATGGCGGGTTGCCCTCTACCAAATCCAGCGTAATGGAACCGTCAGATTCTCCAAAGCAGGAGACATCTACGCGTTGTCCAACGACCTCGATGCCGCCTTCTTCTACTTCGACAGCAACCTCTCCAGTGGTTGTACAATCATTTGAATCGGTGATGGTCACCTGATAAGAACCTGTGTTGAGGTTGCGGATGATGTTGGTCGTTTCACCTGTACTCCAACGATATCTATATGGACCGGTTCCGCCACTGATGCCCGCTCGGGCGGTCGCCAAGGAACCACAAGTACCGTTGCTACCAACCATGTTCAAAGTAAATGGCGCGGGTTGTGTCACTACTATTTCGCCACTAACTGTACAGCCCAGATCGTCCGTCACATCTACCCGATAGGTGCCAGCCAATAAGCCATCGATGGTGGCTGTAAATCCGCCGTTACTCCAACTGATGTCAACATTTCCTTGGTTGCCTTCCACAACCAGGGTTGCCATACCATCGTTGCCACCCGGACAGCTCACAGGAACCATATCCAACTCAATCATCAATTGACTACAGTCGGGCGATCCTAGTGAAATTTCCGTTTCCGAAGTACCGGTACAACCATTGACATCTGTAACTGTCACCTGGTACATGCCGGGCGCCAAGTTTTCAATCTCTGCTGTCATTTCCATATTACTCCACTCGTAGGTGTATGGACCCGTTCCACCACTGACAAGCGCCGTTGCCTTTCCATCTTCCAAACCAGCAATCGTCTCATCCTCTGAATCAATGGTCACCAGCATGGGTGCAGGCTCTCCAATCACGATGGTTTCTTCCAGTTCGCATCCTTCTGCATCTACAAGAGTCACCACATACGAACCCGCCTCCAAGTCGTCGCGCGACAAATCATTGGAGCCATCCGGCCAAGTAAGTACAAATGGATCAGCGGCTGACACAGGTTCAAGGGTCGCACTACCATCCGTTCCACCAAAACAAGTCACTCGTACCGTTATGACATCCAAGCCCAGATTGCTACAATCAAAGGTACCTTTTTCTATTTCTACCTCTGTCACCGCCGTACAACCGTTATCATCCGTCACAGTCACCTCGTAGATGCCAGGCGCGAGATTTTCAACAGTCTGTATTTCTGTAGCATACGTGTCGCTCCACAGATAACTGTAAGGGGTCGTACCGCCAGAGGGGTTAGCCGTTGCTGTTCCATCGTTGGCACCATCTACTGTTTCGTCTGTCTTAACAGCAGTGATCGTCAATTCGGAAGGCTCGCCAATCGTCACCTCTCCTGTCAGTAAACAATTATTGTTGTCGATGACGGTTACTTGATAGGTAGCAGGTGCCAAGTTGAAAATCGTGCCATCAACCGCACCATTGCTCCACGAGTAGGTGAATGGGAATTGACCATTTTGTGTGGTGACGGTCGCTGTTCCATTTTCATCGCCAAAACATTGTACATCTTCGCCACTGACTTCTATGCTGAAATCAGAGCAGTCTACCTGGCCAGGCATAACCATGACCATCGTCTCGGCCGTACAACCGTTGGCATCTGTGACAATAACCGTGTAAGTTCCAGAGGCCAGCCCCGTAACTGTTTGCGTCGATCCGATGCCCACCCAATTGTAAGTATATGGCATGCTACCCCCCATTGGGTTGGCCGTCGCCGTTCCATCATTGGCACCAGCGCTGGTTTCGTTGGTCGCAGTAGCCGAAACCACCAGCACAGAAGGCTGGTTGACCGTAACCTCTTCTTCTACGGTACAATTATTGACATCCGTCACGGTCACTCTATAAATACCAGCAGCCAAACCGACTGCCGTAGCTGTTTCTTGATCGTCGCTCCAAAGGTAGCTGTAAGGTCCAGTGCCACCAGAAGCAGTAGCCGTAGCTGTTCCGTTCGACTCCCCATTACAGCGAACATCCTCCGCGCTAACCTCTACTTCCAAACTGCTACAGTCAATGGTTCCCGCTTCGATTTCTACCTCTCCTTCGATGGTACAGCCCTCTGCATCCGTCACCGTCACATTGTAAACACCAGGAGTCAAACCAGCAATCATATCGGTCATTCCGCCACCAGGCTCCCAAGCATAGGTGTAAGGCATTGTTCCTCCCGAGGGTGTGGCAGTGGCTGTACCATCGTTGGCTCCTCCAACTGTTTCATTGGTCGAACTTATGGACAGCTCCAAGGCTGTTGGCTCTTCGATGGTTACCTCAGCAACTGTCACGCAGCCTCCAGCATCGGTGACTGTCACCTGGTGAAGGCCAGCCTCCAGACCTGTAGCGGTTTGATCTTCCTGATCGTTGCTCCACAAGAAGGTGTAAGGACCATTGGAGCCGATGACAAGAGCCGTCGCTGTCCCGTCGCTGCCTCCAAAGCAACTGACGCTGGTTGTATTGAAGTTGATGGTTGGCGTGTCACATTCAAAAGGATTCACTGTACCACAGGCTTCTGAAGTACAACCGTTGATGTCGGTTACGGTTACGCAGTAGGTACCAGGTACCAGGTCTGTTAAGTCTTCAATGTCTTGGTTGTTACTCCATAGGAAAGAATAGGGAGCCGTTCCGCCATTGACATTTGCATCGGCAGTACCGTCCATGCTATTTAAGGAAGATTCATCTGTGGTATTTACCGTTACAACCAAAGTTTGAGGCTCTGTTATTTCTACCTCACCTACGGTTTCACAATCATTGGCATCGGTGATGGTCACGTTGTAAATGCCTGGTTCTAAACCAGTCGCTGTTTGTGTTTCCTGCGCCATGGGGTCACTCCACAGGTAAGTGTAGGCTGGTGTTCCATTTTCGGGTGTGGCAGTAGCCGTTCCATCTGCTGCACCGTTGCAGGTGACATTCGTAGATGACATTTGTACACCGAAGGAAGAACAATCTGCCGCTCCTGTTTCAATCACGATAAACATATCAGCGGCGCAACCATTGGCATCAGTGACAGTAGCGGTATATGTACCAGGCGCCAAGCCAGTAATGGTTTCACCCATGCCATTGAGTCCCCAATCGTAGACGTAAGGAGGTGTTCCACCACTCGCGGTGGCAGTGGCCGTTCCATCATTGTTTCCAGCAACTGTTTCATTGGTTCCTCCCACCATCAGGATCAGTTGATCCGGCTCAGCTACTGTAATTTCATCGATGAAGTTACAGCCATTGGCATCGGTCACTGTTACGGAGTAGGTACCCGCTGGCAGACCGGTCGCCGTAGCTGTTTCCTGTCCGTCCGGATCATTCCACAAGTAGGTATATGAAGGTGTACCACCTGAAGGGTCGACTGTAGCTGTTCCGTTAGAAAGCCCAAAGCAAAGAGCATCACTTTTGGTCAATACGCCGGTCAATGTGGTACAATCCACTGTTCCCGGCGCCACTACGACCGTCACTTCGGTCACGCAGTTGTTGGCGTCGGTTATCGTACAGGTGTACGTACCTGGCATCAGGCCAGTAACAGTTGGTGTACTTCCAGCCATTCCCCAGTCGTAATCGTAAGGCAGTGTTCCTCCGCTGACATCGGCGGTGGCTGTTCCATCATTGGCTCCGGCGGTAGTTTCTGCCGTCGAGCTGCCAGAAGCCACCAGTTCGTCTAGTCCTTCTATGGTTATCTCGCGAATGACCTCACAGCCATTTTGATCCGTGATGGTTACTTGATAAAGACCCACCGCAAGCCCTGTTGCAGTTGGCGTAGATTGGCCTTCGGCATCGTTCCAAGCATACTCGTATGGCTCAGCTCCACCGCTGGCCGTGACCGTCGCCTGGCCATCTTGAAGACCAAAACAAGTGATGTTGACAACTTCGTCTTCTACCGTTATGGTCGGGCAGTTCACGTCATTGACTGTTATACAAGATTCATTCGAACAGTTATTTCTATCCGTCACTGTTACACAGTAAACGCCAGGTTCTAAGTCGGAAATAAAAGGCGTTGTCGCTCCAATGTCCCACAAATACGTGTAAGGACCAGTACCTCCAGATGCGTCGGCGTTAGCTGTTCCATCGTTGGCACCAACCATTGTGATGTCGGTAGAACTTACATCCAAATCCACACCATCAGGTTCATCTATTCGTATGGATAGGGTAAAATCGCAATCGCTGACGTCGGTCACCGTCACATTGTAGGTACCAGTCTCAAGCCCTGTTGCTTCATTTCCAGTCCGAGTGGGATCATCTTCCCAGTTGTAAGTGTAAACAGGACTGCCGCCGGTAGTTTCCAGGGTGATTCTACCATCGCTACCGCCATTACAACTCACGTGTACTACGCTAATCGGCTGAACCGATAACACATCTGGCTCCAAGACTTCAATGCTTTCTATTTTACTACAACCATTGTCATCCGTAACAGTCACTGTATAGGTACCAGCTATTAGACCTGTAGCCGTTTGAGTTTCCTGTGCAGATGGATCGTCCCATAAATAAGCGTAGGTATTGCTGACCGTACCACCGCTTGGTGTGGCAGTAGCACTACCTGTGTCACCACCATTACATCCTACTCTAGTAGCTGAAACAGCCACCAATAGCTCCTCTGGTTGATTGATTTCAACCGAGCGCGTTTCGCTACACCCATTGTCGTCTGTGACAATGACCGTATAAGTACCCGCACGCAAGCCGGTTGCTACACTGGTTTCTTGAGCAGATGGATCGTCCCACAGATAAGTGTAATCTATTGTAATGGTTCCACCACTGGCTTCTGCAGTAGCCGTACCAGAAGCCTCGTCAAAGCAACTGGGGTCTGTCGAAAAAGCCGTCAATTGAATGGCGGTAGGTTGCGATACGATGACTTGTTCCGTAGCAGAACAATCGTTGTCATCTGTCACTGTTACATTATAAGTACCTGCCGCCAGACCAGTAGCCACAGCAGTTGTTTGTCCATTTGGATCATCCCACTCATAGTTATAATCGATATTGACAGTACCGCCACTGGCAGATACGGAGGCGGTTCCATCGAGTACACCACCACAGCTTGCGGGGGTGGAATCAATCGTCAATTCGATGGCTGTAGCGCCACCGACTTCCACACTGGCGGTCTTCGTACAGTTTTGATCATCGGTCACCGTTACGGTGTAGGTGCCTGCCGCCAAGCCGGTCGCGGTTGGCGTTGTTTGCCCTGCTGGATCGTCCCATAAGTAACGGTAGGCATCGATCACCGTTCCACCACTGGCAGAGACAGTTGCAGAACCTTCGTCTGTGCCAGCACAGCCACTATCGGTAGAACTCGTTTCCAACTCAATATCGGGCGGCCCCGTGACTTCGATGGAAGTTGTACTAGAACAATTGTTGTCATCTGTCACCGTTACCGTATAGGTACCAATGGCCAATCCTGTTGCGGTAGGGTCTTCTTGCCCAGATGGATCATCCCACAAGTAAGTGTAGGAAGCAGAAGAGCCGGTTGGGACGACGGTCGCTGTACCTGACGACGTACCAAAACAGCTGACCGGGGTAGAACTAGCCGCTAATTCAGTATCACTGTCATTAATGATTTCTATTTCGACGGTATCTGTACACAAGTGAATAAAATCTCTCACGATGACTTCGTACGTTCCTGCAGCTAAATTATTGACATCAAGGCTATCGTTCTGACGAACCCTAGGAGTCAGCAGGATGAATACAAAGCGATCCGATCCCCCACTTGCAGTCACCTTTATACTTCCATCAGAAGTTCCACAACTGGCATTATCAACTTCAATTTCAGGAATAATAGGAGGATTCGAATTGACGATTGCTGTCGATACCCGGCTACACCCAATGTCATCGGTGATGGTTACATTATATGAACCAACGCAGAGACCTTCGGCTGTGGCTGTTGTCTGGCTGCCGGCATCTGGAGACCACTGGTAAGTGTAAGGAGGGACACCTCCGCCAGTAACAATGGCAAAGGCGCGACCATCACATGCATCGGCGCACTTGTTGGTGGTAAACATGGGAGCAACATTCAGAAAACAGGAGTTGTCATGGACGATGTTGATGTTGTCCAGATACAGATAGTTTCCAAGATCGGATTGGTTGGCAATTGCAATGGTCACGTTGGGTAAACCACTGAAAGCGCTCAAGTCTACCTCTATGTTGTCCCACTGGCTGGCCAGGACAGGGATGAATTGTGCATTGGTTGGAGCCGATGTAGCCATTTCTGCTCCACCGGTTTCAAAAACGACATTGTCAAAGGTAGAACCACAGTCGGTAGAAACGATGACAAAGAGAGAGTCGCTTCTGAGAGAATTGGGGTTCATGGCATTGTCGATCCATTGTGCATATGCCAGATCGAAACTGATTTTAGCCCCTGTGATATTGGTGAAATCATAGTTGGGACTCAGCAGATAATCTCGTTTAGATCGTCTACCAGCCGCATCCTGTGGGTCCACATAGTTTTTGAATCGAATACTTCCTTGAATATTTAGAATTGGTGTACTCAGTGGACTCCATTCCCATTCAAAGTCGTCATTATCTGGGTTCAAGGTGACCATACCGCTGTTTAGACTGGATAAGGGCTCCGGTTCGGATGGATCGGCTGTAAAATCTTCAAATAAGGCATTGCCAAATGCCTGCTTGCCCAGGGTTGTAAAAATGCTGGAAAGCGTATCATTGGCCATTTGCTCATCTTCTTCACCATTGGGCTCCAAAGTATATACGCGAAACTCGTAAGTTCCCGGAGGAGGCGTGATGAAGGGCGTAAGATTCACATCTTCCGATTCACCCGGATCGAGGTTGGTCATATAGTTGATGGAAACGGGTGGGCCGTTATTGATTTGATAAGCAATTTTGACGGTCGTTAGAGATAAGAAACCGAAATTGGTCAGTCGGACCGAAGGTACAATCTCTGCTAAATCTGCACAGTTGAAAGGCGAGGGTGTATTGATGGCAGTGATGGCAGCATCATTGTCAAAGAAAGTACAACTGACCAGGGCATTTTCCAAAAGGGAAGCACGGCTCTCAAAATTGAACTGCGGCAATGGGTTGATGATTG
>JBCCSZ010000263.1:0-11036 GCA_039199225.1 Bacteroidota bacterium | reverse complement strand
TTCTATTTTCGATGGTAACGGCTGCCCCTAAGTTTTGAGTTGTCGCTTCGTGTTCAGACGATCTGTCAAATCTCAAGTACAAATAAATCATTAGCGTAAAAAATTAGTGGTGTTCCTTATTTCATATACGGAGCATTAAATGGCTGTTATTCTATTTCTGTAATATTTTATTTGTTATAGAAATGGGTGGGTTTTTTATTGATTTTTTATTGAATTCGGTAGTATCGGATGATGCGTGTTTGATAGTGTAAAAATAGAATCAAAACAATTAGCGAAAGTTGTGAATGATGAATGATCCATTTATTTTTTATACTTTACGCTGCAAGCTGACGCATCTATTGTAACTTGAATATTTTACTACAAATGAAAAATTTTTTTCCTTATCTAATGCTTCTTTTTAGTACTCTTTATGTAGATACGCTGGTGGCTCAGCAAACGGAGATTCCCGGCGAGAATAGTGAGGATGAATACTTCAAAGGGAGACTTATTGTACCACTTAAGCGCTCGAATCCCGATTCGGTAGGGGCGGAATACGGCCTTGAGGAGGTTTTGACAAAAAGGCGTAAAACCTATGATTTTTTCAATACGATGCTACTCATTTCTGAGCCAAGTACCATTTCCGGTGGACGGTTTACAGATTTTACCAAGAACACTAATAGTGCCTTACAGAAAAAATCTTTTGTTCTCAATGCAGACATCCAAGTTCCCATCGGGATGGGGGGCAAGCGTTGGCGTATTGGTAAATGGATGAATACGGTGCATCTCATTCCTCAATTCAAAGTCCGCATCTTGGCAAACGATCCGGCGCAGGGCGATACTTCCTTGCCTGTTCGTACGCCCAGCTATCTGCCTCGTCTAACCTATTACGGAGCACCCACCGGACTGTGGCAACGCAAGCATCCATCGAAGAAAAGGGTGTCCAGCCACTTTATGGGTTTTAGTGCTTTTCACCACTCCAATGGGCAGGATGGAAGTGAGTTTCGTCCAGATGGAACGATCAATACCTACAACGGTAATTTTGGCGAGCAGGTCGTTTTCGAATGGCTGATTGGCGGCTATTACCAGTGGGGATGTAATCGACCGATGGGCTTTGAAGGGACACCGGTGGACAGCATCCGCGAGAACTTTTCCCGCATCGTTCGATCGAGCACTCGGGTGTCTTACGACCGCAGTTTTTACTGGAAGCTGTCCTACGAATGGCACGAACGCAGTACCTTGACAAACCAAGTTTTCGAGCCACTCGACCTGTATGGACGCAATCGAATCAACATGCAATTTGGACTTTCGATCGTACCGACCTTCCGCGATCTGGTCTACAGCGCAGAGAAGGACAAGTTTGTGGCAGTCACAGGCTACCAAGCCAAAGAGCAACTGCGCTTTGTCGTAAATTTCAATTACATCGTAGATGGAGATTACAACGAGGGAGATCAAAATGGTCTGACCAAAGTCGGCTTTTTCAATCTCTCCCGTCGACTGAATTTCAACCTAAGCACCTATTGGCGCATCCGTGGAACACCCTTCGCCAGCCTGTTCATCCAAGGTGGTTACTATGGCTCGGACGCCTACAATATCTATTTTCAAGAAAGCCTCTGGCAGTTCCGCTTCGGCCTAGCCACCGCCTTTTTTAAATACCCCCGCAAAGGTGATTTCGACCAATAAACTTTTTGGAACAATCAATGACCAAGCTGTAAAGAGTTCTTCATCTTGTAAATAGCTTCTCAGTCAGCAACCCCCATGCACGTCCCCAATCAGTAGGCAGTTTGGCAATACGCAATATGCAATTCCCCGCTCCCCCAATCACCAGCCGAAGGCAATCACTAAACCCTCCTCCCCGCTCCCCCAATCAGTAGGCAGTTTGGCAACATACAATAAGCAATTTTCATTGATTACATTAGGCAATATCGAATATACCATTTAATTTTCACCGCTCACCGCTCACCGCTCACCGCTCACCGCTCACCGCTCACCGCTCACCGCTCACCCGGCCGCAGGCCAATCACCAGCCGAAGGCAACCACCAAATCACCAAATCCTCCTCCTCGCTCACCCCCCCGGCAACGGAATAAACCCCTCCTCATGCGGAACCATAGAAAACCCCTGCGCCTTCCACTGCTCCTTGGCCACCTCAATGCGGGCAGGATCGGAAGAGACGAAGTTCCAAAAGATGTGGCGCTTTTCTGCAAAGGGCTGGCCGCCGAATAGGAGTAAATGAGAGTTTGCTTCGATTAGGATCGGACAATTGTCCTGTACCTTGGAGACCAACATTTGACCGGCTTCGATGGTGTCGCCACAGGCTTGGATGCTGCCTTTGACGACGCACAGGCCGATCTCGCCGCGCAACTGCCCCTGCACATCAAAGGTCGTTTGCTCCGTAGATTTCAGCTCGACCATAAACAGCTCGGAATGCACAGGGACTGGGGAACGTCGACCGTAGCCCTGGCCGGCAATGAGCGTGTAGGACAATCCGCCGTCCTGCCAGTGCGGTAGGTCGGAAGCTTTGGTAAAGGAAAACTCTGGTGCCATTTCTTCCAGCTCTTTGGGTAGGGCCACCCATATTTGAAAGCCATGTACCGAATAGGTCTTTCCATCGCGCATGTCCAGGGGCGTACGCTCCGTGTGAACCACACCCTTGCCTGCCGTCATCCAGCCAACCGAGCCTGGCGTCACTCTCTGGACCGCCCCGGTGCTGTCTCGATGGACAATGCTGCCTTCAAACAGATAAGTGAGGGTCGACAGACCGATGTGTGGATGTTGACCAACGTCCATGTATTGGCCGGGGCGAAGCTCTGAAGGTCCCATGTGGTCGATGAAAATAAAGGGACCGACCATGCGCTTTTTGCGAAAGGGTAGGAGGCGGCCCACGAGGAAATCGCCGATGTCTCGGCTGCGCTCTTCGATGATCATTCCGGTATTGGACATGAGGTTGTTTTTATAGTTGGAGAAATACGTTGACGACTCCCTAAAGATGCTAAAAAGTAAGCAGTTGGCAGCTAATTATTCCCTCTAAATGGCAAGTCTAAAGAATCGAGCGAATGGATTTTTTGGTTCTACCCCAAGGCCATCACCATCCCATGTTCATTTTAAAATTGAAAGTGCAACCCTTGAAAAATACCTGGAGTGGAACAGATGCAACAAAAAAGCCCGCTCACGAGCAGTAAGCGGGCTTTTTTGTATATGGGAAGTGTTCCTTATTCGGAAAGAAGATCAACGCCTTCAACACCTGTTGGGTTACCAACCATCAAACTGGTAACAATGCACAACACAAACAGTGCGATGGCCAGGTACCAGGTAAGCTTTTCGATAAAATCGGTAGATTTGGCAGCGCCGAACATTTGATTGGTCGCATTTCCTCCGAAAGTTGCATCCACTCCACCCCCTTTAGGGTTCTGGATCAAAACAACGCCCATCAAAAGGATGCAAACGAGGGCGATCAAAACAATCATTCCGGTTAACATATTAATATAATTTTTTAAGTTCTGTAATTCGCTTCGCAAAGAACGTGCTTTTTTCGGGAAAAATCAAGCTCAAACGCCGATACATGTCCACGGCCTTTTCATAGCTACCTTGTCTGGCCAAAATCTCTGCCAAGGTCTCGGATACGATTTCTGCGTTTTCCTCCAGGCTGCGGTTGGCCAATGAACGGGTCTTTTTCTTTTTGCCGACCTTGGGCGATTTAGGGGCGGAAGTGGATCTTTTACTTTTTGCTTCCGACAAATCCTCTATCGTGTATTGGTCGCGTTTCTTTTTGGCGGCTTTTCTTTCAAAAGGTGTCGGAGCCGCAGGCGTACTGGGCGGCGGAACATTTTGTATACTGTGCTTCGGAGAGGGGTAGCGCTTCAACCAACTGCTGAAGGAAGTCTTAGGCTGTGGAGCCGGTGGTGCTACATGCTCTTCGGCAGATAAATCTTCCTCAGAAGCCATCGTCATAGGTGAAGGATTTTCGGCTGCGGAATCATCCGTTAACTCTGTTGTTTTCAACGGTTCTTTTGCCGTATTGTTACCCTCTGGCCACTCCAATTCATCCGTCGGCGTATTGACGATTTCCAGCGGAACATCATATCGCGGAGCAATAGTTGCCTCCGTTTCTTCTGGAAGCTGCTGTGCCTCCTCCACTTCATCGACCGATTCTTCGATCTTGTCCTCAAAGGGCTGGTCTTGCCAAGTCGGCGTGAGTTCCAGGGAAGCATCCATATCCGAAATTAGGTCTTCGATAAAGAAGATTCTGGATTTATCCGACGGCTTGGAGGGTTTATCCGGTGGCATAGCGTCCAATTCAATGGCTATGGGCGCAACAGACTCGTCGACGACAGACGATTCCGGCGCATCCATAGGAATTTCAAAACTGATGTCTTCTATTTCTGCATCGTTAAAGTCTTGCTCTGGCCAATGTTCGGCCTCTTCCTCAGAAGCCTTACTAGGCGTATCCGCTGGCTCCTCCACCGGGCGCCCGCCCGACGACAAATCGCTCAGTTCCAAATAGTCCTCTGTGATCACATAATTGGCCGAACGACTTTCCCGCACTGGCAGGTTGTCCATCAATTGATACAAAAACGAGCGGTTCGGACTGTAGAAAGCTGCTTGCTTCAGCAATTTATCGGCCTCCTTGTGGTCTTCCATCTGAGCTTTGATCGCAAGCATCTGGTGCAGATTAGAGCAATAGGGGTATTCCAAAAGCAAGCTCTTGATCTCCTGATACGTCAACTGGTATAGGCGAGAAGGCTCTTTTAGAAATCCTACAAAACTCTCTGCATTCATAGAAGTAAATTTTACAGGCTGCTTAAGTTACGATTTTCTTTTTACCAATTGGCAAAGGCTTCTCGAAAAACCCGATCCACCAGTTTTTCAAATATCTCATTAACCAGATCGTCCTGAATCGACAAAAGGTTGTCTGAGGCAGCAAAATCTTCGTATTCCGAGAAGGTTTTATTAAAAATTTCCGTGTCGTTGAGGTTGCTAAAGTACTCTACCCGCACCACGATGGTCAGGCGGTTGAAGCCGATGGTTTCGCCCTGCTCTGGCGCCTCGGCCGTCACCCGATAGTCTGTAACTGCTCCCCGGAATTCAATATCTGGGTCTACCTCTGCATCCACCAAGCGGGACTGGTTGCGAATCTGGTTGCGCAGGGCTTCTGTAAATTCTACGTTGATGGTCGAGGGGGCGTTGGGTGCTGAAATTGAAAAGTTGTCGACATAAAAGTTTTTGACGTCGGGAGGGACACTCACACCTCCCAAAGAGTACTTGCACGATTGCTGCAAATAAGCCAGGCCAATGAGGATAAATAGTAGATAAATGCGATTCATACGGATCAATGCTTTGAGTACTCAACGCCAAAAATGGAATTTACCATCGTTTTCTTTTTGGCTTTAACAAAATCATAGGTCGTATTGCTTGATCTTTCGATAGAGGGTTCGCTCCGATATGCCCAATTCCGCAGCCGCATCCTTGCGACGACCTTTGTACTTTTTCAAGGCCCTTACGATCATCATTTTCTCCATGTCTTCCAGCTTAAGGTTGTCTTCCAATACTTCTGAGTCGCCGAAGCCTTGCTCTACACCATTGTTTTTATTGATGATGATGGGTAGATGGGCATCTGGTACAACCGGCAGGTTTTCTTCCTCTCGAATGGGGCGCTCCATCGATTCGTAGCTGGGGGCCGAGGTGTAAGAGGGAAAGCGACTTTCCGGAGCTTGAAGCTGCCGCAGGTTGATGTTAGGGACTTCCAGGTCGTTGTCGTTGATGAGCTGAAAAACGAGGGATTTCAAATCGTTCAGGTCGTTTTTCATATCGAACAGCAATTTGTAGAGAATTTCCCTTTCCCGAAGCGATTCGGGCTGCTCTCCCAATTGTTCGGTTGTGGCAGGCAAATGGCGCTTTAGGATGTTGGGTATAAAGCGAATGAGGTCTTCGGCCTCTATCAATCGATTTTCGGACAAGACGGAAATCTGCTCGACCACATTTTTCAGCTCCCGAATGTTGCCTGGCCAATTATATCGCTGCAACAAAAGGGTGGCTTTTTCATCCAGCTTGATGGTTTCGGCCCGGTACTTTTCTGCAAAATCCATGGAAAACTTCCGGAAAAGGATGGGAATATCCTCTGGCCGTTCTTTTAAAGCTGGCACCTTGATGGGGATGGTGTTGAGACGGTAGTAAAGGTCTTCCCGAAACTTACCCGCCTGTACCCGCTTGGGTAGATCCACGTTGGTCGCTGCTATCACGCGCACATCCGTTCTATGTACCTGCGACGAACCGACCCGCATGAATTCTCCGCTTTCGAGTATGCGCAGCAGGTAGGCTTGGGTATCCAAGGGCATTTCGCCGATTTCATCCAAAAAAATGGTTCCACCATCTACTGTCTCAAAATATCCTTTTCGCTCGTTCGTCGCTCCGGTGAAGGCCCCCCTTTCATGTCCAAACAATTCTGAATTAATGGTGCCATCTGGAATCGCACCTGTATTGACGGGAATGAATTTACTGTGCTTGCGCGGGCTGAGTTGGTGGATGATTTTGGAAAATACTTCTTTTCCAACCCCACTTTCCCCGGTAATCAAGACGGTCAGATCGGTGGCAGAAACCCTGGCGGCTGTCTCCAAGGCTAAATCGAGCGCCTGGGAATTGCCGATGATCCCGAATCGTTGTTTTATGGTGCGTAAATTCATGGTTTTCTCTTTGTATTTAGTTTGCTGAAGGGTTTTCGGCTGCCCGATCGGATGCCTCTGGCTGTAAAAACTTCCTTCTTTAAGCCAGATCGCCGATCAAGGTTGCACTGGTTGCCTCCCGAACAATGACTTCTACGTAGTCACCGACTTTCAGCCCTTCCCTTTTGGGGAAGACAATCATTTTGTTTTGAGAATTACGCCCTTTAAACTGATCTTCTGAACGCTTGGAATTGCCCTCGATCAATACCTTGAATTGCTTGCCGATGTCCTTTTGGTTGTGACGGAAAGACTTTTGATTTTGTAAGCGAATGACTTCTTGTAAACGTCGCTTTTTGACCTCCAACGGAATGTCGTCTTCGTATTTTCGGGCTGCCAGCGTTCCAGGCCGCTCCGAATAGTAAAACATGTAGGACATACTGTAGTTGGCCCATTCGATCATGCTCAATGTTTCCTGGTGTTCTTCCTCGGTCTCGGAGCAAAAACCCGTAATGATGTCCGAGCTGATGGCACAATCCGGCACGAGTTCGTAGATGCGTTTGACCTTGCTGATGTACCACTCGCGGTCGTAAGTTCGGTTCATCAATTTCAACACCCGGCTGTTGCCTGATTGGACGGGCAGATGTATGTAATTGCAAATATTATCGTGCTTTGCAATGGCATACAATACATCGTCTGTAATGTCCTTGGGGTGGGAGGTCGAAAAGCGTATGCGCAAGTCGGGATGAACTGCAGCCACCATTTCGAGTAACTGAGCAAAAGTGACGGTTTGCTCATTTTCTGGATGCGTCCATTTGTAGGAATCGACGTTCTGCCCCAGGAGTGTCACCTCCCGGTATCCCTTTTCGTATAGATCGGTGGCTTCGGCTACGATGCTAAAAGCATTGCGGCTGCGCTCGCGCCCCCGGGTAAATGGGACGACACAAAAAGAGCACATATTGTCGCAACCCCGCATGATGGAGATGAAGGCTGTGACGCCATTCGAGTCGAGGCGCAACGGACTAATATCGGCATAGGTTTCTTCTCGGCTTAGAAATACATTGATGCCCCGATCGCCTCCTTCAGCATCGTTGACCAGTTTAGGAAGGTCTCTGTAGGCATCTGGGCCGATCACCAAATCAACCAGCTTCTCCTGCTCCATCAATTTGTCTTTCAAGCGCTCGGCCATGCAGCCCAAAACGCCCACAAGTGTACCAGGGCGCTTTTGCTTGACCTTGTCGAAGATTCTTAGGCGCTTGCGGACGGTGTCCTCTGCCTTTTCCCGGATGGAACAAGTATTGATCAAAATGAGATCGGACTCCTCCATATTTCGCGTCGGGCGAAAACCGATTTCTCCCAATATAGAAGCAACAATTTCACTGTCGCTGAAATTCATCTGACAACCATAACTCTCAATGTAGAAATGGCGGCCATTGGCCTGTGCATCAGTCTTTTGGGCATCGAAGAATATCTCTCCCTGCTTGCTTTCGTCCACCTGCCGATGGATGTTCTCCAATGTCGGATTGTTGTTGTACATTGTGTTCTTGCTCTTTGAAAAAAGGCGAAAAATTAACAGTGTTCCTACAGCTGTATTAGCTGCTGGGCAAAAAGTGCTGCAAAGATACGTTTTTTAAGGATAAATATGACAAAATGACATGCTACGCAGCTATAAAAAGAGGATTTTGCCCTAAATGAGCCGATGGAATCATCCCAGAGCAGTGAAAGCTTTGGCCACAGACGCGGGTGTTGAGAATGGTAAAAGAGCCAGTGGTTTGCGATAAAGACGCTGATTGGTTTCCTGTTTCAATGGCGCTTATTGGAATCGATGCGTCTATCTCATTGCCCCAAGCTGGCAAAGACAGCTCCTTGCTCCTGGATCAATCGATGCATCATATCCATTCCCTTCTGCAGTTGTTCCTTACTGATGAACTCATCGGCCCGATGTGCTTGCTCGATGGAGCCTGGGCCGCAGATGACGCTTTCATAGCCGGCCTCGGCAAATTGGCCTGCTTCGGATGCAAAGGAAACAGCCCCCAAGTCTTGCTGACCACATAACTTTTGAACGAAGGACACCACCTTTTGATCCTCAGCGGTATCCAGTGGTGGAACTGGTGGGTGGTGTTCTTTTAGTTGGATGGCAAAATCTGGAAAAATCGGTCGCAAGGCAGCCTCCCGCTCCCGGCAGTAGGCTTCAAAGGCAGCTAGGATGTCGGCGACCTGGTCTTTGGGAATGGTTCGCAGGTCCCATTCAAATTGGGCTTTGTCTGCCACGATGTTGAAGGCGACTCCGCCCTGAATGGTGCCGATGTGTATGGAGGAGTGGGGTGGTTCAAAGCGCGGATCGATTCGTCCCTCATCGACCAACTCGTTCATCTTGTTTTCCAGCCAAAGGATGAGCCGCGCCGATTCATGGATGGCACTGACTTCCTGGCGAATTCTGCTGCTGTGGCCCGCCGATCCATTGACGGTTGTCTTGACCACATAGATGCCCTTCTGACCCACAATGGGCTGCATCATGGAAGGCTCTCCGATGATGGCGTAGTGCGCTTTTTCGCTGTAGTGATGCTGAAAATGACGAATCAAGGCCGGTGCGCCAATACAGCCCACTTCTTCATCGTAAGAAAAAGCCAGGTAGATGGGCCGTTGCAAGGGGGCCTCCACCATATCCGGTAGGGCGGCCAGGCAGCAAGCCAGGAAGCCCTTCATGTCGCAGGCGCCGCGGGCATACAAGCGGCCATCCTTTTTATCGGTCAACACAAAAGGGTCGGAGCTCCAATGCTGTCCTTCGACGGGTACGACGTCTGTATGTCCGGACAAGATGACGCCACCATCCACGGCCGGTCCGATGCGGCAATGCAAGGCAGCTTTATCGCCTGTTTCGTTGGGAACCAGCGTCGCTTCGACGCCACAATTTTCTACGTATTCCTTGATCCAGTGAATGATGGATAGGTTGCTTTGCCCGCCAAGGACTTGAAATTGAACGAGTTGAGCGAGAATGTCTTCCACTTTTGACATAGGGTGTATTTTAAGGCATCTGAAGAATATCCAAATTTAAGAAAGATTTTTTCGAAAACACCCAACCATTTGACCATCCACCATAGTCTTTACAAGTACAATTAATAATTTATTAGCTCGGATTTTAAAGAGGAGGTAACTGCGTTGTTATCTCCTTTTTGTTTGCCATTTGGTAGCCTTTAGGGAGGGGAGAAATGGCTAGTGTCCAAACTGTCGAAGGTGGTGATCGAGGTGTTTGTACTGTCCAACGGCCCATTGCTGAGGGGTGAAGCTTCCCAGAATTGGATGCCGCCCCATGGGCTTCCCATCTCCGGCTCGTTCATAAAATCGATGAATCCAAGACAGCAGTCGCGCCTTTTCTTCCTCAAAGGAGGGATTACCCGTCACGATAAAACTGGCAGGGGTCTTCAAATTTCTGGATTTAAAAGGCTGGTCGTTGTAGTATCGGTGCTTTAGCAACGGGCGGAGAAGGTAGCCATACCACACCCTTGGTAGCTGTGTGTCGCCAATGCCATTGCGAAGTACTTCCGTGCAATGCGCCAACATCTGAGCAGCATTCATCCGTCCCCACAATGGACAGTCCTCTGGCGCCAGCGCCGCAATCCGCTCTTGAATTTTTGCAATGCTTTCTTCCTCAAATAAACTATCCATTCATTATTGGCCTTTCACAAAAATATGTGACCGTTCTTGATTTTGGTATTTCAACAAAAGGGAATAGGCGCCAGTGGCCAGTTGCGGCACTTGGATGTCGTGCTTTGAACCGGCCGACAACTTCCCTTGTTGGCAAATTCTACCGGAAGATAGTTGAATAATTTTGTACGAAAGGTTTTTGTCCGACCATTCTTGGTCCATGTCGATTTGCAGCCGATTGCTGACCATTGGATTGGGAAAAATCTGACCCATCGAACTCTGCTGGTCGCGGTATGGGGCTTGGACGGCTGTTTTCAGGTCTGTGATGCGAACCAAGCTGGTCGCACCATTTGGACTGACAAAGGAGCCAGCTATGTAGCATTGTTGGTCGTCTATTTTTTTCACATCTGTAAAAAAGGCATTTTCATCCTCTTGTAGAAACCCGGTGTGGAAGTTGCCCTCTTGGTCGATGATGGCTGTTTTATTGGAGACGGGATTTCCGTCGTACTCGCTGAATACGCCATGTAGCAGAATCTTATCTTCTGGCAAGCCTTCGATGAGTTGAACCCTGGGGAAGTTCAGATTGCCTCTCTCAATCTTTGAGCTGAGGTCCCGGTCGATTTGGCCGTCTTCTGAAAGCTTGTAAAGGAAAACCTCCGGCTCTGTATCGGTATAGTCTGTGCCGCCCACAAAGATGTTGTTGTCGTCCGTTGCATGACCGGCAAAGGCGCTCATCTTGCCACTGGTATTGATGAAAAAG
>JBCCSZ010000262.1:0-11037 GCA_039199225.1 Bacteroidota bacterium | reverse complement strand
TCTCTGATGAGCTAGCTCCTCTCTGCCTGTTTGGAGCCCCTTTAAATAAAGTCCATCCTCTTCTACATTAATTCCTAGAGACATTTCATTTATGCTTTTTGATATTTTCAATTCTAAGTTACGCAACCTGAATAATTAAGAATCTACCAATTTTTGCTACATCTCATCTAAAACTATTCTTCTAGCGTTGACATAAGCAGCTGTCAGACGAAGAAAAAACGACGATTTGTAAGATGCATGTGCAGTAAATAAAAAGGCAGTAGACACCACAAGTAAGCTCTTAAGTATTCGAACGGAGATTTCGAACGTACTCAAGGGTCAGATTAAAGTTTTCTGCAACCTGCGCTTCTGTCAACAGTCCTTTGTTGAGCAGTAACTTGATCCCCTCATTTCTCTGCTGATTAGATCTTTCAGTACCAATCTTCAGCCCTTTCAAATAGAGCCCATCTTCTTCTACATTAATTCCTAGAGACATTTCGTTTATGCTTTTTGATATTTGCAATTCTAAGTTACGCAATCTGGATAATTAAGAGTCTACCAATTTTGCTACATCTCATCTAAAACCATTCTTCTATCGTTGACATAAGCGGCTGTCAGACGAAGAAAAAACGACGATTTGTAAGATGCATGTGCAGTGAATAAAAAGGCTGTAGACACCACAAGTAAACTCTTAAGTATTCGAACGGAGATTTCGAACGTACTCAAGGGGTAAGTCGAAATGGTCAGCAATTTGTTGCTCTGTTAGTATTCCTTCGCTGAGAAACGACTTTACCCATTTATCTCTCTGATGAGCTAGCTCCTCTCTGCCTGTTTGGAGCCCTTTCAAATAGAGCCCATCTTCTTCTACATTAATTCCTAGAGACATTTTGTTTATGCTTTTTGATATTTGCAATTCTAAGTTACGCAACCTGGATAAGAATGTCAACTGAGTAACAAACTTAGACAGCTCTGCAGGGGATTGGCAAACCGCCTTTAGCCGGCGAATGATGGCTGCTAAAACAAGCTCGGGTTTACCTCGATCAAAATCAGCTAGCAGAGCCAGGATAATCATTTCAGGCGTTTTCGATTGAATCAATTGCTCTACCTTTAATTCGCTGATATTGAGTACGTCGTATGAAGAAAATATTTCATCGGCTGACAATACTCGATTGACATTGAATTGACCCTCCCCCAGAAAAATTACAATGTGCCGAATGGGCATTTGGTATTTGCGAAGTGCCAAGCCGTGATACTCTGCCATCCGGTACAACATCTGACGGTCTCGCTTGGTCTGAAATTCAATGTGCAATAGAATGGGCGGCCCATCCGTAAAGGTTACTTTGTACAACAAATCCATCTCCCTTTCGACTGTCCTACTGATCTTGGTTGGTAGCTGCTGATAACTGCTGACGGAAAGGCCAAAAGATGATTCTATTAAAGGAATGAAAATAGACTCTGCGTTCTCTTTGAAAATACGGTCATATACATTGTACTTCTTATCGCCTTGGTATTTCTCGGACACAGAAAATGTGTTATCGTGTGACACGAATTGGTTAATCCCACATGATCTTGTCCTTGATTTGTGTAAATGTAGCTAAATAAAACAAATAATTTAAAAATTACCAACTTTTTGTTCTACCTCCATCCACAACCACATTCGTCCCATTGACATAGGCAGCTGCTGGGCTGGCCAAAAAGGCAATAACACCACCCATTTCCCTCGGATGCGCAAAGCGCCCCGCCGGAACATTGGATTTCATGCGAGCCGTTACCTCCTCCGGACTCATGTTGCCTTTGCGCGCCTTGGCGTCAATGATTTCCTCTAGCCTCCCCGTTTGCGTAAACCCAGGTAATAGGTTATTGACAGTGATTCCGAAGCCACCCAGCTCATTGGCCATTGTCTTAGCCCAGTTTCCCATGGCTCCACGGGTCGTATTGGAAACACCCAAGCCACCGATCGGTTCCTTAACAGAAGTCGAAATGATATTTACAATCCGGCCGTAGCCCGCCTCTTTCATACCATTGATAACCAATTGGGTCAACAGATGACTGCAGATGAGGTGGTTGTGAAAGGCTTGAATAAATTCTTCTGGTGCTGCCTCTATGATCGGACCGCCAGGAGGACCGCCTGTGTTATTGATCAGGATGTGAATGGGTTTGAGAGTGACCAAGCCCTTCACCTTCTTTTTGAGGTCGTCGCTATTTGTAAAATCTGCTGCCAAAAAATCGTGGCGCTGCCCTTTGGCCTGGTCCAACTCCTGGATGATGTCAGACATTTTCTCTGCACTCCGAGAAACAAGTGTTACACTGGCACCCAACAATGCCAACTCAACAGCAGCAGCTCTACCAATTCCTTTACTGCTGCCGCAAACCAATGCATTCTTTCCACTGAGGTCTAAGTTCATATTCGATCTGATTGATCAAGTTGCGATGAATGAATCACAACTTAGATTTAAAATGTTTAAATTTACCACAAAAAATTATCTATCATGCCCTTCCGCAAACCTTTTAGCCTGAATCAATGGATTGATGAACACCGCCACCTGCTCAAGCCCCCCATCGGCAACAAGCAAGTCTATCTCGATAATGAAGACTACATCGTCATGATCGTCGGTGGACCGAACGGGCGTAAGGACTACCACTATGAGGATGGCGAAGAGTTGTTCTATCAACTAGAAGGCGATATTACGCTAAAAATCATCAACGACGATGGAACACCCGAAGACATCCAAATTCGAGAAGGAGAAATGTTTTTACTGCCTCCCCGAATCCCCCACTCTCCCCAGCGACCTGCCGATACCGTCGGGCTTGTCATTGAACGCTACCGCAATCCCGGTGAATTGGATAAATTGATGTGGTTTTGCGAAAATTGCAATACAAAACTACACGAGGCAACCTTCGAGATGAAGGACATTGTCAATCAGCTCCCCGTCGTTATCAAAAACTTCATGGACTCACAAGATTTGCGAACTTGCAAGAATTGTGGAACTGTCATGGAAAAGATGTAATACAGACTTGAACGGAAAGAAAAAAATTTATTTTGTCTCTGATTTTCACCTGGGCATTCCAGGCAAACACAGCAGCAAAGAACGGGAACGCCTGATTGTCGAATGGCTGGACCAAATCAAGTCCGATGCAAAAGAACTCTACCTCGTTGGAGACCTTTTCGATTATTGGTTTGAGTACAAGGAGGTTGTCCCCAAAGGTTTTGTTCGCCTGTTCGGAAAATTAGGTGAGCTCCGGGATGCGGATATTCCCATTTATTTTTTTACTGGCAATCACGACATGTGGATGTTTCGATACCTCAAAGAGGAACTGGACATCCCAATTTATCGACAGCCTATTCGGCGCCAATGGAATGGCATCAATTTTATGATCGGACATGGGGATGGCCTCGGCCCTGGCGATTATGGATACAAATTCATCAAGGCTGTTTTTGCCAATCGCTTTTGCCAATGGCTCTTTGCTCGCATACATCCCAATCTAGGAATTGGCATCATGCGTTACTGGTCGCAGCGAAGCAGACAAGCCAGCAAAGTCGAGGAGCGATCTTTCATGGGGGCCGATAAAGAATACCTGGTGCAATTTGCCAATGCACAAATTCAAAAAGAACCCATCGATTTTTTCATCTTCGGCCATCGGCATTTACCCATCGACTACACGCTAAATGATGGTAAAAGTCGTTATATCAATCTGGGAGAGTGGTTGCAATATTACTCGTATGCTGTTTTCGACGGCCAAAGTGTTCAAGTCAAATTTTTCAGAAATGAGTGTGGTACTGTTTACAAAAATTAGCCCTGCTTTTCGACAAATAGTATGCTCGATGCTTTTCGTCCTGATTGCTTGCTGTACTTTTGCACAAACGAATAAAGACAGTTCGCATTTCACACAAGTTACCCACATCAAAACAAGCTTAAAACACTTTACCACCGACAAGCTTCGGCAATTTTACATTGTCTCGCCAACAAATGAATTGATTAAATACAGCCGAGAAGGAAAGGAGCTTTTTCGCTATAACAATAATTGGCTGGGTGAGCTGGCCATCGTCGATGCGACCAATCCGTTTAACCTATTTTTGTACTATCCTGAATACATGACCGTCATTACGCTCGATCGCACCTTAAATGAGACGAGTACCTTTAATTTTTTTGATCTTGATCTGACGGATGTACGCGCAGTTGGCATGTCCAACGACAATAATATTTGGTTGTACGACGACCTGCGTTTTACCTTAAAAAAGATTGATCGCCAAGGCAATGTCCTTTTAGAAAGTGGCAACCTCAACCTCACACTTGGCCACCGGATTGCACCGAATGCCATCGTAGAACGCAACAACCAAGTATTCATCAACGATCCAGAAAATGGCATATTGGTCTTCGATAATTTTGCCAATTACCTTCAGACACTGCCTCTCAAAAACCTGGAATATTTTCAAGTACAAGAGGATTTGCTCTCCTATCAAAAAGATCATTCCTTTCGACGCTTTGACCTAAGATCATTGCTCACTTATACAATCAAAATTCCGGAGGCAGGTAAAAAAGCACAGCAGATTCGCATCCAGGATAAGCACCTTTATTTTTCGGATAAAAGTGGCCTATGGGTTTTTGAAAAACAACCATGACCCATGCAGTTGACAAAGAAAAAAAGTGCATCGCCCAATGGCCATACACTCCTTTGATAACCTTTATATATTTTTCACTTTATACAGTCATAATATCTTTCTCTTTTGCAGTAATCAGCTGGTTGACTTTGTCTCCAAAGCCATTTGTCATCTTTTGAACTTCATCCTCTCTACGCTTTCCAGCATCTTCCGAATAACCATTTTTCACTGCCTTCTTAACCGCATCCATTGCCTTGTGGCGAGCAGAACGCAAGCTGACTTTGGCATCCTCTCCCAACTGCTTACACTGCTTCACGAGAGACTTCCGACGCTCCTCAGTGAGTGCGGGGACATTGATGATGATCATCTCTCCATTGTTCTGAGGTGTCAACCCCAAGTTGGCAGCAAAGATGGATTGCTCGATCGGTCCAATCATACTTTTTTCCCAGGGCTGGATACTCAATGTTCGACCATCCGGCGTAGCTACGTTCGACACCTGGTTGAGCGGAGTGGGAGAGCCATAGTAATCAACTAGGATTCCGGACAACATCGCAGGAGAAGCTTTTCCTGCACGAACTTTTGTAAGTTCTTTTTCCAGATGCTCGATGGTGGTCTCCATATATATTTGTGCTTCATAAATAGCTTCGCCTAATTCTTCCGCTGTCATATGTTTGTGTTTGTATTAAAAATAATGATTCCACTAAAAGAGGTCGGCTAGAAGTTGTAAATCACCTCCCCTTTCTCAATCGTGATATCATCGTTTTCTTGTAAGCGTCTTATGATCATATCAACATTGCCATGCTCGGAAAGTTCCTGATTGTGTAGTAGAATGTAGCTCCGCAACATGCCAACATCCAAAGGGCGGTTTCCAGAACGCACCAATCGATCAATGGTATCCTTAGCTGTCTCTTCTATCAACTCGACCTCGAAAGCCGACTCTTCTGTATATCTTCCCATCATACCATCGGATTGCCCCGGTACTTCCGATTCGTATTTCGTCAGCCCCAAATCATCTTCAAATGGCAACATTTTTTCTTGCTTGGTTCGCTTTCTCTTGACGCGCAAACAAGAACGGCCATCCTCATTGATGTAATTGACCAACGGGTCGAAGGCCGGATCGTTGGATAGTATAGCAAATTGGATGTCTCTACTGACCTTTTGGTGCAACTTTCCCATCAGAAAAGACAGGTGAAGATTGAATTGACCGTCGTCGTGATCTGCCACTGGCACCCACTTAGCACCTTTCCCCAAGCGCTGGATGGATTGTACGAGCGTAAAGGGAATGCTTTCCTCTTCAGCATTGATTAAAATGTACACTTTGTCACAGACTTTTTCCAATTTCTTCAACTTTACCTTCTTGAGGTTTTCAAAATCGACAAAAATATATCTGCGAGTATGCGTATCCATAATTCTGAATGTAGAAACCAATAATTGATTCAGGTAATAAGGGCGGGCTAAATTAAACTAAAAAGTAGCGTTTTCAAAATTTCATATGGAGAAGTTGTTTAATAATTATAGGCAAAGTCAAGGATAATTGTCAGGCCATCAACTCCATTTGACCAACACTCTTGCGGAACAGGAAATAGGAAGGGGCAGCAAATGCATTCCCAAAGCCTTCCATAAAAAAAAGACAAGCAGAAACACTCGTTCCATACTTGTCTTTTTTGCTCAAGCCAACTGTGGCTTATGTCCATTTACATGCTAACTAGTCACTGCTGACATAGCGCAATACGAGGTACATCAACGTTATGAGCGCCGAAAGTGCCGCAGCAACATAGGTCATCGCAGCCCACCACAACGCATCCTTTGCCCCATCGTATTCGGCACCACTTGCAACGCCAGATTCATCCAACCAAACCAATGCTCGTTTACTGGCATCGAATTCTACTGGAAGGGTCACAAAACTGAAAAGCGTTGTAATGGCAAAAGCAATGATGACAATCAGCATCAAAGATGGAAAGGAAGACAACATAACCAAAGCTGCCATCAATAGCCACTGTTGCGCCATAGCTGCGTATTTGACGAAGGGTACTAGGGCGGAGCGCAGTTGAAGCATGCTGTAGGCAGTATCGTGCTGCACCGCATGACCGCATTCGTGGGCCGCAACAGCAGCAGCAGCGACGTTGCGCCCTTGAAAAACAGCTGGACTCAAGGAAACCGTTTTGGTCATCGGATTGTAGTGGTCCGTCAAAAACCCTTGCCCCATCACAACATTTACATTGCTGATGTTGTAGTGGCGCAACATGGCTTCAGCCACTTCCTGTCCGCTCATTCCCGAGCGAATGCCTTGTTGGCTATATTTCTTGAATTTGCTTTTCAAGCGATTAGAGACAAACATGCCGACCAAGGACAACAAACCCGCGACCATCATGTATCCCAAATAAGATTCACTTAGCATAACAAAATAGTTTCGTTAAAAATTTTCTCTTAGCATCTTTTGCAAAGGCCCCATTGGACCTTTTTACATCGACGACGAATTCAAAACATTCTATTTGAAAATCAGCGCCGATCAAACACAGCTTAAAGAAAGCTGCAACGCAAATGGAAAAATACATTTATTTCCTAAATGTGACGCAGCATATAGACCAAAAAGTCACATTTTTCTACGAAATCTTTTCCATACCTACATAAGGACGAAGCGCACTTGGTATTTGGATGCCGTCCTCTACCTGATTGTTCTCTAACAGTGCTGCTACAATGCGCGCCAAGGCCAATGCACTGCCGTTGAGCGTATGCGCTAAATGAATCTTGCGGTCCTTATCTCGGTAGCGAAGCTTAAGGCGATTACTCTGAAAGGTTTCAAAGTTGGAAACAGAGCTGACTTCCAGCCATCGTTTCTGAGCGGCCGAGTAGACTTCGAAGTCGTATGTCAAGGCCGATGCAAACCCTAAGTCACCACCACAGAGTCGCATAACGCGGTATGGCAACTCCAACTTTTGGAGCAGCGCAGCAACATGAGCGACCATTTCATCCAACACTTTATAGGAGTTGTCCGGATGAGTAACCTGAACGATTTCGATTTTATCAAATTGGTGTACTCGGTTCAGACCGCGTACGTCTTTGCCATAAGCGCCAGCTTCCCTTCTAAAACAAGGCGTATGCCCGCAAAGTTTTGCCGGCAATTGAGATTGATCCAGGATCACATCCCTAAAAATATTGGTAATTGGCACCTCGGCTGTAGGAATCAGGTAGAAATCTTCCTTTTCAATGTAATACATTAGCCCCTCCTTATCAGGCAATTGGCCGGTTCCTTTGGCGCTGGCCTCGTTGACAAGCAATGGTGGAATGATTTCTTCATAGCCTGCAGCAGCCGCCTCATCCAGAAAAAAATTGATCAGCCCCCTTTGCAATTTGGCTCCGCTGGAACGATATAGAGGGAAACCACTGCCAGTGATTTTACTCCCCAAATCAAAATCGATCAAGTTGTATTTCTTGGCCAACTCCCAATGTGGCATGGCAGATTCCGGCAAGACCGGCAGGTCGCCAGCCCAGTCTTCAACTACTTCATTATCAGCATCTGAGAAACCAGTACCGACCGATAAATGAGGATTGTTAGGTAGCTTGAAAAGGAGGGCCTGAACTTGCTCTTCAGATGCGTGCAGGCGCCCTTCAAGACTTTTTAGGGTCTCTTTCATCTGCCCGACTTTTTCCCGCAAACCGTTCGCTTCATCTTTGTTGCCCTGCTTGTACATCTCACCAATTTGGGAAGCTAACTGTTTGCTTTCGTGCCGAAGGCTGTCCAGTTCTGTCTGTGTTTGCTTACGCACGTCATCTATGGAAAGAAGTTCGCTGACAATGCCAATTTCTTCCTCTGAGTAATTGCGCTTACGCAGGCCGTCCTCGACTTCCTGCTTTTTTTCTCGGATAAAACTCGTTTGTAGCATTAATCTGGTACTCTATTTATCTTTTTTTACAAAAAGCACAGTGTAAAAGAAAACTTTAAACGAAACTTTTCGTTAAATTTTTGCAAAGATACTATTTGAAATGGAAAATTAAATGTATTTTTGTTGCGACGAAAAGATAAGCAACCGGCTTATGTACTCTTCGCAACCTTAGGTTAACTTGATATATAAGCTCTATTCCTTCTGAATTCCCACTGCAATTTTCAATTTTCAGTCTAATACTTTTAGGAATACGGTTTTCCAGGCGTCACTATTCTGTTTGATGGTACAATTTAATATTCTTTGCACATTTACCGGTTCAACAGTTTGCATCTGATGATCTATCCAACATAGACATCTCATTGGGCTGAAGGAGACTATTTACCACAAAAATTAACATTAACTTACCTCGACTATGTATGACATATTGCAATTGAATGACATGCTAGTTCCTGAATTGAAGGAACTGGCAGAGCAGCTAGGTTTGAAAGGATACAAACGATTAAACAAACAGGAACTGATCTATAAAATTCTGGATGAGCAGGCTCTTGCCGGTGAAAACCAGACTTCCAAAAAGGAAGAAAAACCCCAAGCAGAAGAAAAAGCACCTCCCAAAAAGCCAACAAGAGGCAGACCTAAGAAAACAGCGACGCCCCCACCAGAAGCTAATAATGAGGAGACAGAGAAGCGGCGCCGGACTCGCAGAAAAGTGACGGTCGGAGAGGCTCAGTCTAGAGAAGAAGCTAGAGAGAGAGAAAGCCGTAGAGAAAGATACGACAACAGAAGGGATGACCACCGCAGAGACGATAGACGGGAGGATTTCAAACGCGAAAATCCACCAGAAGAGCGTCAGGACGAGCGAAGAGGTCAAGATTTCCAAGAAGATACTCCTCCACCTGCCGCACCTCCGCAAGCTCCTGTACAGGCTCAGAGTCCTCCTCCTCCACAGGCTCAACAACCCAAAGAAGAAAAGTTCAATATCGAATTGGATGGCATCATCGAAGGGGAAGGGATTTTGGAAATGATGCCTGACGGTTATGGCTTTTTGCGTTCCGCTGATTACAATTATTTGACTTCTCCCGACGACATCTATGTGTCGCCTTCTCAGATCAAGTTGTTTGGCCTGCGCACCGGTGATACGGTCAGAGGAGCCATCCGCCCTCCAAAGGAAGGAGAGAAATATTTTGCCCTACTGAGGGTTTCAAAAATCAATGGACTCGATCCGGCGGACATCCGTGATAGAGTGCCTTTCGACTACCTCACTCCTTTGTTTCCAGACGAGAAGTTTACCTTGACCAACTCGCCAACAGGTAAAGACTATGGCAATCGAATGATCGATCTCTTTTCGCCAATTGGTAAAGGACAGCGTGGATTGATCGTGGCTCAGCCAAAGTCTGGTAAAACATTCTTGTTGAAAGATGTTGCCAACGCCATTGCCCGAAACCATCCGGAATGCTATATGATCGTGCTACTGATCGATGAGCGCCCGGAAGAAGTCACGGATATGAAGCGTAGTGTGAATGCAGAGGTCGTTGCTTCTACTTTCGACGAACCTGCCGACAACCACGTACGGGTAGCAGGCATCGTTCTCGAAAAGGCCAAGCGCCTCACAGAATGTGGTCACGACGTCATCATACTACTCGACTCTATAACTCGTCTGGCTCGCGCCTACAACACGGTCGCACCTGCCAGTGGTAAAGTACTTTCTGGTGGTGTGGAAGCCAACGCACTCCACAAGCCAAAGAAATTCTTTGGTGCCGCAAGAAACATCGAAGGCGGTGGTTCTTTGACCATCCTTGCTACTGCATTGATCGACACTGGCTCGAAGATGGACGGTGTGATCTTCGAGGAATTCAAGGGTACCGGCAATATGGAACTACAGCTCGATCGCACATTGGCCAACAAGCGCCTCTACCCTGCCATCGATTTGACAAAGTCCAGCACACGCCGCGAAGATTTGCTGCTTGATAAAGACACCTTACAACGGATGTTTATCCTGCGCAACCACTTGGCAGATATGAAGCCCGAAGAAGCCATGGACTTCCTGCGCAAGCATATGTTGCACACAACCAGCAACGAGGAATTCCTCACTTCCATGAACGGATAGTAGATTTCAATCTCAAATATTAAAAAACGAACAGCACCCACGTGGTCTGTTCGTTTTTTTTATAGAAATTTACAGCAAGCCGTTGGTTTTTAGCCTGCGACGCACAAGCTGCCCGATAAATTTAACACAGCTTTAAAAAAGACCTACTGATGAAATTCGATCAATACAAATGGACCGTATTCGTTCTGACGCTCACCTTATTCCTAAGCGCTTGCGGTGACGAACAAAGCAATTCAGAACAAACACCTGCCGCCACCGCGGTCACCCAACCTACCCGACAACTCCTCAACAACCTGACTGAAAAAATAGCGTCCAGCCCCGACGATGCTTCGCTCTACGTACAGCGTGCAGAGGTCTACTATGAGGAAGAAGGCTACGACGAAGCTATTGAAGATTTGAACAAAGCCCTATCACTCGACTCGACCAATACAGTTTACTTGCACCTGCTTGCCGATGTATATCTCGATTAC
>JBCCSZ010000261.1:0-11042 GCA_039199225.1 Bacteroidota bacterium | reverse complement strand
CTGGAAGCTGTTTAAAGCAGAGCCCGACAGTCCGAAGATCAAAGAGTGCATGTATGTCAGCTTGCAGATAACCGCTTTGTTGAGTGCGCTGAGTGCGCCTTTCATTCCGTTTACATCTGCTAAGTTGCGAACCATCCTACAGCTCGATCCTTTGGAAAATGGGGAGCTACAGAAGGTACTGGATCAACTGGATGCACACAAATCCATCTTACCAGGGGGGCATCAGATTGGCCAACCCGAGTTGCTTTTTGCAAAGATTCACGACCGCAAGGACAGCAGTCGCTTGGACATCATCAACCGGCAAAAAGCTAAGTTGGAGTCGATTCTGGAAGAAGAGCAACCTAAGCACGTGCCGTTAAAAGAAACCATCCAATACGATGACTTTGCCAAGTTGGACCTGCGGACTGGTACCATCATCGAAGCGGAAAAAATGCCGAAAGCAGACAAATTGCTTAAACTGACTGTCGATTTGGGCTTTGAAAAACGAACTGTTGTATCTGGTATTGCTCAGCATTACGAGGCGGCAGACATCATCGGGCAAAAAGTTCTCTTGCTGGCCAACCTGGCGGCTCGAAAGCTCAGAGGTGTTCCTTCTCAAGGTATGATTCTCATGGCAGAGGATGCGGATGGGAAGTTGCATTTTGTAGCGCCTGCTGAGGGTAGTGGGAATGGGGATCAGATTAGTTAGCGTTGCAGTGTTCAGTTGTAGTAGGCAGTAGGAAAGGAATGTCGGCTGTAAAATAAAAGATAGATTTATATACTATTTTTTTATTTTTGTTCGTTGGGCCGATTGCTTCTCATATTAAAAGTTCGTATCTTGACTACTAGAAAACAAATTGCAAACAGGCGGCTACGCTCTTAGGAATTTTCCCTCACCCTTATACCTTTCAGACGAACAAACAATCTTTTAGATTGGTTGTAATTGTGAATCAATTCTTAAACTGCATGATCTGCCAAACATCCCATGAAAATGAAATTTATCGAATTCTGCATCAAGCTTTTTAAAAAGAAAGACAACAACAAAAAAGACACTTACATTTCTTTTGATTCTGGCCATGAAAACTTGCACGAATACCACAATCCGTGGTTGAGTATTCGCAGCTAATCCATCAGGTTGTCTTGCTTCATCTTTACGGTTTCGTTTTTCGAATTGTAGGGGTCACTGCTATGTGTAACTCCTAGTACCGTTCTATTCCTTTTCTATACTTGAGCTGATTTTAGTACCTTGCGGCTTTTGGATGCTAACCTTGATTATTCACTAATCGAGCAAGTATGAATCAGCGTATTCGACTGTCTATTATTGTCTTGGGGCTGGTTGCTGCCCTAGGAAGTGCCTGGCGTATGTGGCAACTTACACAGCAGGAGCTGTTGTGGGGGCATTGGTCCCTGGTGTTTTACCTGGGAGCTTGGCTTTTCTTCTTGGGCCTACGCGCAACGCCAAATCTACCAACAAAGCATTGGCGTTGGATGGGCTTGTCTGCCCTTTCTGCTTTCTTGTTATC
The DNA here is from genome assembly GCA_039199225.1 of Bacteroidota bacterium. Taxonomy (GTDB): domain Bacteria; phylum Bacteroidota; class Bacteroidia; order Chitinophagales; family Saprospiraceae; genus JBCCSZ01. The sequence goes on along the minus strand of JBCCSZ010000261.1, from coordinate 9,540 downwards.
GGCTGGCTTTCCTCCCATGCCTTTTAACATTTTGCTGTTGATTGGTTTTGTACCCCTGTTGATACTTGAGCGGGAGATTGCTGAAGAGGCGGGGGGACACGACAAGCGCAAGTTGTTTCGCTATGTCTACAACAGTTTTCTGCTCTGGAATATCCTAACGACTTTTTGGGTAACCAACACTGCCTTCATTGCAGGGGTATTTGCCATCGTCATCAATGCCTTGCTGATGAGCATTCCGATTCTTCTGTACCACCAGAGTCGCTCTGCCATCAGTCGCAATCTACAAGGCTTGGCTTTTGTTGCTTACTGGATTACTTTCGAATATTTGCACATGCATTGGCAATTGAGCTGGCCTTGGTTGACACTTGGGAATGGGCTTTCAGAGTTTCCTTCCCTCGTCCAGTGGTATGAATACACTGGTGTCTTTGGTGGTTCTTTGCTGATTTTGTGGATCAACCTTTTGGTCTTCCGTTTGCTGGAACAGAAGTGGGCAGGTCAGAAGGCACTGAGACCGCTTGATTTTCTTCCAGTTGCCTTGTTGGTTTTGGTACCGACCATTGTTTCCATATACCTGTATATTGGCTATGAGGAAAAGGGGGAATCTTTGGAAGTCGTTGTGGTTCAACCCAATTTTGAGCCCCATTTCGAAAAGTTCAAGATTTCTCAAGACAAGCAACTAACCCGTTATCTGCAGCTTGCAGAGGCTCAATTGACTGATAGCAGCTACTATCTTTTGTTTCCCGAGACCAGCTTTGGGCGGATTGATACATCCAGAATGATGTCCAGCCGAATTGTGCGTGGGCTGAAGCAGTTTGTGGATCGCTATCCCAATCTACATTTGGTGACGGGCTTGAGTACCCATAAGATATATCAAAAGGACGAACCACTGTCTGATGCTCATCGAGAAGGTATCGATCGAAATGGCAATGCGTTCTACTGGGAGAGTTACAATTCAGCGCACCAATTTACTTCCGGAAGCGATAAAATAGATTTGTATCTCAAGTCCATTCTGGTGCCAGGTGCTGAGTTTTTTCCCTATCGCGAATACCTTTTCTTCCTTGAGCCTATTGCCGATGCTTTAGATGGTGCTTCCATTCTCGGAACCCAATCGCAGCGAACGGTTTTTTCTTCTGCCAGGGCCAAAATCGCTCCTATTATTTGCTACGAATCCATTTATGGGGAGTATGTCACACAGTATATCCGCAAAGGAGCAGAGTTGCTGTTTATTGGGACCAATGATGGTTGGTGGGATAATACTGCGGGGCATAAGCAGCACTTGCGCTATGCGCGTCTGCGCGCCATTGAGACCCGCCGCAGCATTGCTCGTTCTGCCAACACTGGCGTATCTGCACTGATCAATCAAAGGGGAGAAATTTTACAACCTACCAAATACGGTGAGGCCGCAGCAATTCGTGGAGAGCTGCGCCTCAACCAAGCCATTACCTTCTACGTCCGCTGGGGCGATGTGGTGGCTCGTCTGGCCATGTTTGCCGCCATTATTTTGCTGTTGAACACATTTGTGCGAGGATACCTGGGCGCTAAAAGAGTTTGATCTTAAGTACACAAAATGTTTTGCTTTTCTAATTAAAATGCTTATATTTGTACCTGTAAGCGGGTTTTTGTAATCAAATAAATGAAAAATTGGACTTCTTATTGGGAATCATATTCTTACTTACGACGATAAATCAAGCTATGGCAAAGGAAATTGAAATAATGATCGGAGCAGAGGAGGTCGTAAAGTCCATAGTGATAAAGCCCGAAGTATTTAGTGACCTAAAGCCTGAAATGATTGAGGTCGAAATGGCTCGATCTGGAAAGAACGGAATTACAAGGGTTTGGAAGAACAAAACGGAACAATATTATATAGAGTTCTACAATGGAACTGCGCTGCAATTCGATTCGAAGGAGGATTTGGAAAGTATCGAAAATGTAGAATTTGTAAGGGCGCCTTACACCAGCATCCCGCATGAAATCTCTTTTATTTCAAGCATCAGTGAATCCACATTTAACAAACTGCATGAATCTGGTGCAGAGGAAATAAAGATGGATCAACTGTCTTTTTTCGGAAGCTTTTACCGGATCGCAAATTCTGAAAAGGTCTTGGTTAAGTGGAGTCCTTATTTTACAAAAAAGGGATACGCAATTCTCGAAAGCATCAGGACCATGATTGGAGTCGACCGGGAGTTGGCTCATTTTCTTGATACCAAAGGGTCTGACAGCACAACAAGCCATACGGCAGCAGAGGAGGAGGATAGGGAGTTGGCGTTTGGACTGGAAAATGGTGTTCATACCAACGCTAAGGAATTCAGAAATGTACTGGCGGAGGTTCTCAACATCAACCAAGATAAGTTGGATTTTTCTGTTGAGAGTTTGAGTCGAATTGATGAAGCCTTGATGTGGAATGCCGATAATCTAAATACTTACTATTTGGTACTGCCTTTCACTTCCTACGTCGGAGAGATTCTGCTAAGAGAAAAATCGCTTCAGTGGTATAAATCAGAGGCATACGATTATTGTCTTTTGAAGTCTGATGGTGGTCAAGAGATTGATTTACTTCGGGAATTACAAAAGGGACTGGTTGACACAGATTTTGGGCTACCAGAAGTGAAGTGGGTTTTTGAAACGGTGCTGAAAGAGATAAAGTAGATGAGGCTGTCTCATTGAAGCGGCCAGCTTGATGATGATGCAATAAGCAGACAGCTTACTCAATGGGATCATCAACCGAGTATAAATCTAATATTTTTAATATACTAAACGCTAACTAATCATGTCTGAAAAAATTCTCACCTTACATCCTGAAGGCAAGCAAGGAGTCAACATCGAAAAAGTCAAGTACGATCAAATGCGCGTGGAGCTGCTCAATATCATTCGCTCCAAAGGCCAGGTTAGTTTCTCCGACCTTAGTGCATCTGCCAAAGAACAACTGGCGGGTAAATTCGAAGGTAGCATTGGTTGGTATATGACGACTGTGAAACTCGATTTGGAGGCCAGAGGGGAGATTGAACGCATCCCTGGAAGTCGACCTCAGCTGATACGTTTAAAGTAGTAGCTGTTCTTTTCTTGAAATATCTTTTGATACGATTAGGCCCTGGGCCGAGTGGCAAGGTACCTATTGATATTATTTAGTTGCTGTCCATCAAGGGTGATGTAGTGATTTGCAAGGTCTGCAGTTAGGCAGGAGTGTATAGGTATAATTGGTAGGAGATCTCCGATGCGAATGCGCTGAAAAACCTCGGGTGTGACCTTCAGAATGCCATGCTCCTGAGATAAACGGCAGAGGTATTGATCATCTGCTTGCATTTCCCAACCATCTGCGGTCCAACTTGCTAGGCGGCCATAACTAGCTTCGCCGTCGGCTCGTTGGATGCGGTCTTTGGAAAAGTGAATAGCACCACCATATAGGACAATTTCCAACCGACTCTCGTGCTTGGCTACCACTGGGCAAGCCATCGCTACGGCGATCTCTTCTGGTTTGCAAGAACCGATTTGCTGCTGCATCAGGTCAAAGAAAACAAAATTACCAGGTCGCATTTCATCTATGGCGTCGATTGCTTCCAATTGAGCAAAGCAAGGAGTATCGCCCAAAGATAGTTCCAACCCAGGATAATCGGACTGGTACCTCTGGTGCAAGGGTAAGAGCCGCTCTATGGTCGTCTGATGGATCGACATGGCCTCTTCCAACGCTCTGCTGCCGTAGCTGTGTCCACTATGCGCCAGGAACCCTTTGAACTGCAGGTGACTTGCAGAAGAAAGATATGAAAGGAGTTGGTCGAGCAGCGCCGTATTTTCCCAATGGATACCTGTGCGATGTGTGCCTACGTCGATTTTGAAGTAGGCGTTTACTGAATGCTGTAGGTTTTTTACCAAAAAGGAGATGCTTTCCGTAGATTCCACCAAGAGGTTCAACTGTATCTGGCCAGCTAAGCGATTGATGCGGTCTATCTCTAAAAGATTGACGGGAAAGGCGACAGTGATGTCTGTCCAACCATCGGTAGCAAAGTATTCGGCCATGCTCAAAGAAGAACAGGTAATGTGCTGTACACCTTCTTCTCTGAACCAACGGCCGATTTCGATGGATTGATGTGTTTTGAAATGGGGGCGAAATCGGATGCCGCCAGCTTTTGCCTTTTGCACCATCGAACGGATGTTTCTACGAGTTTTTTGCTCGTCGATCACCAAAGTAGGCACGTCGACCTGGATAGGAGGCTTCACCATATAGGACGATTAAAACCTTTTGTTCCTGTAACCACCCTTGCGGCCGCCGCGCATAGATTGCATATGCTTCATTTGACCCCTATTGGTGATGGCTTTTTCCAATTGCTTGATCTGTTCCTTGATTTGCGGCTCGGTTACCTTCAGCTTTTTAGCTTGGGTAAAGTGGATTTTTGCTTTATTCCACCTGTTTTTCATTGCATGGATGTTGGCCAACTGCAATTGAACCATCGCTTTTTCATTGTCGCTGGGCAGCTCGATGCTTTGGGCCTTATTGAGCCATTCCTCTGCTTGGTCCATGTCCTTGCGTTGCATGGCTAGGGTACCTTTGATCAAGTAGTAAAACGCCCGATTGGTCTTGTAGAGCCATTCTGGCTTAAAAGTCAGCGATAAACGCTTTTCTGCCTCTTCAAACTGAGCCGTCTGAACCAACTGAGCAGCAGACTGGATGGTCCCAAGAAAAAGATAACCCGCCAAGAGCGCTATGCCGATGAGCAGAAGCGGAAAGGCATACCAAAATCCGTACAAAAGGGCTAGTAATATACCACCTCCCAAGAACAATGCAATCAACCCAAATCGTAGGTATATATTTATTGTAAGCATATTGTCGTGTTTTAATACTTAATAATGTGCTGCAAAGATAGGGGAATTATTTGGTGATTTTCATCCAATCAGCGTTCCACCATCAGCTCTGGGTCCCACTGAACCACCCGCTTTTCAAAATAGCTCGTGTTGCAAGCCAGCGAAGGAGCAGCAGCCCGCAATCCAAAACTGGCATCTTCTACAACGGTGGTGCCGCTGCGCATGCAATGAAAGAAATTGGCAAAGTGATCGACATGATCGCTGTATCCCTGTGGCACACTGTAGACCATCTCTTGTGGTTCTATCATCCGAGGCGGTGCAGCTGGATAATGATTCTTGTGCCAGGCTTCAAAGGTTTTTTGCTGGTCGCTGGTGAATGTATCGAAAGAATCCCAATTGCCATAAGTGGGAATATCTTGGGGCTTGCTCTTCTTGATGGTAATGCCAGACCAACCAATTTCCATGGTTCCTTCCGTACCGATCAATCGGGTCGTAGAGCCACCGCCGCTGCCATCGATGAAGTTGACGCGGATTTGCATATTGAAAGCAGGATGATGGCTGTTTTCGGGATAGTCACAAAGGGCCATAAAGACATCTGGCACATCGCGCCCGTCCTTCCAATAGCGCAAACCTCCCGTGGCAAAGACGCGCTCCGGGCCGTTGGAATCCAACAGTACATGGAGCCCGGAAAAAAGGTGGACAAATAAATCACCTCCGACCCCCGTCCCATAATCCTGGTAGTTGCGCCAGCGGAAAAAGCGGGTCTTGTCGAAAGATCGCTTGGGGGTATCCCCCAGGAAGCGTTCCCAATCCACTGTCTCCGGCGAGGCATCCGTCGGAATGGAATACTGCCAAGCACCATTGGCCGATTGCCGGTCGTAATTGGCTTCCACCATGATGAGCTGTCCAATTAGTCCTGAAGCATAAAGTTCTTTTGCCTTTGCAAACAAGATGGAGCTAACCCGTTGGCTACCAACTTGAAATACCTGGCCGCTACTCTTCTGGGCATCGATCACTGCTTTGCCCTCGCTGATGTACTGTACCATGGGCTTCTCACAATAAACGGCCTTACCGGCTTTCATTGCTTCTATAGAGATTTTATCGTGCCAGTGATCGGGCGTCGAAACAATGACTGCATCAACATCGCTGCGGCTGAGGATTTCGCGATAATCGCGGGTCGTTTCCAGCTGGTTGCCATAAATTTCTTTGGCTCTTTGAAGGCGGCCATCGTACAAATCGCAACCTGCTACCAACTCCACACCAGGCACCTTCAGGGCTGCCCGAAGGTTACCAAAGCCCTGTATGCCCAAGCCAATGGCTGCCACTCGGATAACATCATTGGGGCTGTAGGACGGCATAGAGCGCAATGGAATCAATTCGCTGTATGCTTGATTGGCTGCTCGGGCCTGTACCAAGATGGGAGAAATGCCCGTTGCCAACATGCCTCCTGCCAGCTTTTTCACAAAGGAGCGCCGGTTATTATTGGGAAATTTATTTTTCATAATGATTGATTTTAAATGCGATTGAAGCTAAGTGTACAGACACTTTTTCACTGCCTATATTGATTGGCTCGAATATTTTGAGCTGCTTTAGAAACAATATCGTTTATGCGTTTTTGCCTGGTAGCGGCCCTTTTAGCATTGAAAAGCCATTCCAGGATACCTCGCTTGACCGACCGGGGAAAGGCTTCATAATACTCAAAAGCTTGGATATTTCGATCGAAAGCCTCCTGTAAATCGGCGGGGATGACCAAGTTTTCGACCTCATCCAAAGCAGTCCAAGTACCGTTCTGTTTGGCTATTTCGATCATCGAAAAACCCGATGGTGCCATTTTATTTTCTTTAATCAGGCGTCCTACCTTTTCTTTATTGACTCGACTCCAATTGCTCTTGGGGTTTCTTTTGGAAAAATACTGAAAATAACTTTCACCATCTCGTTTGTTGGGCTTGCTGTCCACCCATCCAAAGCAAAGTGCCTCATCAACGGCTTCGTTGTAATAAACAGATGGTACTTTACTGGACTTTTTGTAAATAATCAACCAGACGCTTTTCTCTTGCTCGGCCTTGTCTTCGAGCCATTGTCGCCAAGCTGCTTGTGAGGGGGCATAAAAGGTTTTGACACCATCTTTTTCTTCCATATCCATAAATCAGCTCAACTTAATAAGTCTTTGATGACCTTGCCATGAACATCGGTTAGGCGGAACCGTCGCCCTTGAAATTTATAGGTCAGCCGCTCATGGTCGATGCCGAGTAAGTGCATCAGCGTGGCCTGAAAATCGTGAACATGTACACCCTTGTCGACGACCCGATAGCCAAATTCATCGGTGGCGCCATACGAAAAGCCTTTTTTGACGCCTGCTCCGGCCATCCAAATCGAGAAGCAGAGAGGATGATGGTCTCGTCCATAATTGGTTGCAGTCAGCTGTCCTTGAGAGTAATTGGTTCTACCGAATTCACCTCCCCAAATAACCAAGGTATCTTCCAACATGCCGCGTTGCTTTAAATCCATCACCAATGCCGCCGAAGCTTGGTCTGTTTCTTTACACTGGACTTTTATGGCGTTGGGCAGATTGCCGTGTTGGTCCCAACCCTGATGATACAGCTGGATGAATTTTACCCCTCTCTCTGCCAAACGTCTGGCCAATAAACAGTTGGCCGCATAGGTGCCTGGCTGCCGAGAACCAGGGCCGTACAGATCGTAGATGTAGTCTGGTTCGTCCGACACATCCATGATTTCCGGAACAGAGGTTTGCATGCGATAGGCCATTTCGTACTGCCGGATGCGAGCGTTGATCTCGGGGTCCTCCATTTGCTCGTATTGCCTTTCTTGCAACTTCCGGATGTAGTCGAGTTGCATGCGTCGGTCCGACGGATCAATTCCCGGAGGATTGGAAAGATATAAAACAGGATTTTTACCTGCATGAAATTGAACGCCTTGGTGTTGGGAGGGTAAAAAACCATTTCCCCACAGTCGTCCATACAAAGGCTGGCCCGTTTTGTCTTTGGTAAGCAATACCACAAATGCCGGTAGGTTTTCATTGTCACTTCCCAGGCCATAGCTCAACCAGGCTCCAATAGAAGGGCGGCCGGGGAGTTGGGAGCCCGTTTGCAAAAAGGTGATGGCGGGATCGTGATTGATCGCTTCGGTATACATGGATTTGACCATGCACATTTCGTCGCTGATTTGAGCGGTGTACGGCAGCAATTCACTGATGGGCATACCGCTTTGGCCATGTCGGGCAAAATCAAAATGAGAACCCGCCAGTGGAAAGGAGGCTTGCCCGGCTGTCATACCTGTTAGGCGTTGACCGTTTCGCACGGACTCTGGTAGCTCTTGTCCATTCATCTTTCGCAACAAAGGCTTTTCGTCGAATAAATCTATTTGCGAAGGCGCCCCACTTTGGAATAGGTAAATGACTCGCTTGACCTTTGGCGCAAAATGCGGTTTCCCCAAAATACCGCTTAGCGGTTGCGTAGCCGAAAGGGGAGTCTGTGCCAGCAAACTACCAGGATCGATGAGGGAAGCAAGACTGACGGCCCCTAGACCAAGTGCGGACTTGCGCAGGAAATCCCGACGGCTGTAATGCTTCTCAAATCGATGGCAATGCTGCATATGCTTTTCGTTTATCGCTTGGTATAAGATTCGTCTAAATTGATGATGGTGCTGGCAACGAGGGCATAAGCGGCTGTTTGTCGCTTGTCGAGCATTGGGTCCAGTTCGTAGGCGCCTACCTTCAGCAGCTCATCGGCTTTTTCCGGTACTTCAGAGAATCGTTGAATGGCTTCCTGGAAAAGCTCTGTGAAAAGCGCCATTTCTTCCATATCGGGTTTGCGTCCGGTAAAGAGCCGGAAAGCAAATTGTATTTTTTGCTCTGGTGTCTCTCCTCCTTCCAATTGCATTCTCTGCCCCATGACCTTGGCCGCTTCCACAAATTGTGGATCGTTAAGCAGCACGAGGGCTTGCATGGGGGTGTTGGTGCGTTCGCGTTGCACGGTGCAGATGCTTCTGTTGGGAGCATCGAAGGCTTGCATGGCGGGGTGGGGGGAGGTTCTCTTGACAAAGGTGTAAAGGCTGCGTCGATACAAATCATCGCCTTGGCTGGGGATGTAGCGAAGCAGTTTGTGCGAGAAGGTACCCTTATCTATCCACAAACCCTCCGGTTGATAGGGGCGAACGCTCTCGCCACCGACCTTATGGATCAGCAGCCCACAAGCTGCCAGCGCATTGTCCCGAATCATCTCTGCAGCTAGTCGATGGGAAGGTCCCCTGGCCAAAAGCTGATTGGAGGGGTCTTTCTCCAAAAGGGTTGGCGTGGCTTTAGACGATTGGCGATAAGTAGCCGACAGAACAATTTTGCGACAAAGGGCCTTGATGTCCCAGCCCGACTCCCGGAACTCAACGGCCAGCCAGTCCAGCAGGGCCGGATGAGAGGGCAGCGCTCCTTGGTAACCAAAGTCCTGCGGTGTATTGACCAAACCTTGGCCGAAGAACAGCTGCCAGTAGCGATTGACGGCTACCCGGGCCGTGAGTGGATTGTCTTTGTGCATCAACCATTGGGCCAGGCCCAGGCGGTTGCGCGGGGCATTGTCTGGAAAGCGCAAGACTTTGGCAGGCGTTCCGGCTGTTACTCGCTCTCGTTTCATGCGATAGTCGCCACGGAACAAGACATGAGCAGCATGCGGCTCTGGCATTTCTTCCATCACCATCACTTCTGGAACCTCCTTGAAAGCCGCCAGGCGTTGGTTG
>JBCCSZ010000260.1:0-11183 GCA_039199225.1 Bacteroidota bacterium | reverse complement strand
GGGAGAGGCGGGACCTGGACCGTCCTATAGGGACCCTGGGTCGGGTGGCCCCGAGAATGATTTTACCAACAGAAATACGACTTTCCTGGTTTGGAACTGCCTACACCTAGCCAGAATGTTAAAAGACAATGGTGGCATTCCAGCTTACGGCAATCAACCCGACGAATGGGCAGCTGGTTGTCAGGCTGGATTCAACAGCCCCGAACACAAAAGATAAAAATAAAGCGTACACCTGCTGGTGCCTGTTAAAGGGAGCAGCAGCTGTATGGATATACAATTCTCTTCCCGATCTAAATTAAGTTGCGACTCACCAATCGCAACTTAATTTTTAAGACAAATCCTCGCCCTAAACTTTTAAATTGCGAACTTGTTTGTAAGGCATAATTCAAAACTCAACCAAGAAAATGTACCATCGGACTCTTTTTGCCGGACTGTTTTTTTGCCTCCTGACCAGCATCCTTCCTGCTCAGGCACCCGATAGACCGACCTCTGCAGATATTTACGATGACATCAAAAGATTGCAAGTACTCGGCTCGGCCCTTTTTGTCGCAGCACATCCCGACGATGAAAATACCCGGCTGATTTCCTATTTGTCGAACCACCTTCGGGTCAATACGGCCTATCTGTCGCTGACCCGCGGTGATGGTGGACAAAACCTGATCGGCCCCGAAATACGGGAGCTGCTGGGGGTCATCCGGACGCAGGAGCTGCTGGCCGCCCGACGCATTGACGGTGGTAAGCAATTGTTCTCTAGGGCCAATGATTTTGGCTACTCGAAACATCCCGATGAAACCCTTCGGATTTGGCAGCGCGAGGAAGTCATGGCCGATGCCGTATGGGCCATCCGCAACTTTCAGCCGGACATCATCATCAACCGCTTTGGCCACGATTCTGCTGGACGTACGCATGGCCACCACACCGCTTCTGCGGTCCTTTCCTACGAAGCTTTCGACCTGGCAGGGCAGGAGAGTGTTTATCCCGAGCAACTAAAATACGTAAAGCCTTGGCAGCCCAAGCGCTTGTTTTTCAATACCTCCTGGTGGTTTTATGGCTCTCGCGACAAATTTGCAGAGGCAGATAAATCCAACATGATTTCTGTGGACATCGGAACCTACTATCCGCTGAAAGGAAAATCCAACAATGAGATTGCCTCCCAAAGTCGAAGCATGCACCAGTGCCAGGGTATGGGCGCTACTTGGGTGCGTGGCAGTCAATTGGAGTACCTGGAATTTCTGAAGGGGGAAAAGCCCGAGGAGATGAACGATTTGTTCGAAGGGGTCAATACGACTTGGAGCCGCGTGGAAGGGGGAGCGCCCATTGGGCAATTGTTGGCAGAAGTAGAAAAGGAATTTCGCTTTGACAAGCCAGCGGCGAGTGTTCCCAAATTGATGGAGGTTTACGGGTTGATTAACGGACTGCCCGATGGCTACTGGAAGCGGGTCAAGAGTGTAGAAATCCGCCAGACCATCGAAGCTTGCCTGGGGCTGTATTTGGAAGTTTTAGCAGACGATTATTCTGCTACGCCAGGCGAAACCATCAATCTCAAAACGGAGGTACTCAACCGCTCCTCTGTGCCGGTCCAACTTCAGAAGATTTCTTTCCACCCACTCCAAGTGGATACGGTCCTTCAGCAGCTGCTCGAAGAAAATGTCCGGATGTACGACAGCCGCATGGTCACCCTGCCCAAAGATTTGGCGGCGACCAACCCCTACTGGCTGAATGAAAAGGCAGATTTGGGGATGTATACTGTTCAGGAACAACAATTGCGCGGCTTACCGGAGACACCTCGTCCGTTGAAGGCTGGCTTTGATTTGTTGGTGGATGGCCGGCCTTTTTCTGCTACCAAGGATGTTGTTTTCAAGCGGACCGATCCGGTTAAAGGCGAAAGCTATCGTCCTTTTGAAGTTACGCCACCTGTGTTTGTTGGTATCTCAGAGAATGTGTATGTCTTTCCCAATGGCGAAGGGCAGGACATTGAGCTGACGATCACCTCTGGTAAAAACGAAATTGAGGGTGTGGTGCAACTGACGCATCCCGACGGTTGGCGGGTCGAGCCATCGAATGCTGCCTTTAAGCTGGGACTGAAGGGGCAGGAGCAACGCCTGCGTTTCAAGGTCTTTCCGCCCGACGAGCAAAGCGAAGGGCAGTTGGGGGCTGTTGTGCAGATTGGTCAGCAAGCCTACGGTGACGAGCGCATTTTGATTGAGTACGACCACATTCCAACCCAAACCGTTTTGCGCCCAGCATCGGCTAAGGTGGTGCGCATCGATCTGAAAAAGCGTGGCGAGCGGATTGCCTACATCATGGGTGCTGGTGACGACATTCCTTCGAGCTTGGAGCAGATTGGCTATAGTGTCGATGTATTGTCAGAAGAAGACATCAACTTGGAAAAAGTACGTCCCTACGATGCCGTCATTCTAGGTATCCGGGCTTTCAATACCATTCCCAAGCTCAAATTCCAAGCAGCAGAATTGTTGAAATATGTTGAGGAAGGCGGTACCATGATCGTTCAGTACAACACCAACCGACGCATGGTCACCCAAGATTTTGCGCCCTTTCCACTGCAGCTCTCTCGTGATCGGGTGACGGTCGAAGAGGCAGAAATTCGCATGCTTCAACCGGACCATCCGGTGCTGAATACCCCCAATAAAATTACGGCCAAAGATTTTGAAGGATGGGTGCAGGAGCGCGGTTTGTATTTTCCCAGCTCCTGGGACAAACGCTACAATGCCATTCTGTCGAGCAACGACCCGGGTGAACCAGCCCGTGATGGCGGTCTGTTGGTGGCTGCTCATGGCAAGGGACATTACATCTACACGGGCTACTCCTGGTTTCGTCAGTTGCCAGCGGGAGTGCCGGGCGCTTATCGGCTGTTTACCAATCTGGTATCTATTGGGAAAGAAAGTAGATAAACGACTGATTTTGTTGTCTATATAGTGGAGCTGTATTGACCTTGGGTGCTTTTAAACAATTGTTAAGGGTTGGAAAATTTTCAGTCCCAAGCTAAAAATCTATATTTTTGACTTCCCATCAAATTAACCATATGAGACGATCATTACCCCTGTTGCTTTTGGTGAGCTGTTTGTCCTTCGGCCTACAAGCACAAGATACTTACCTGGAAGAGGCCCTTCAAAAGTGGGAAAATGCCACTACCTATACGCTCGAAACCCTGGCATTGATCCCCGAAGACCAACTCGATTATAAGCCTGTGGCCGATGTTCGTTCCTTTCGGGATCAGACGATGCACTTGCTTCAAAATATGATCTGGCTCAGCTCTACCTACCTCAAGGGAGGAGAATTTGAAGGCGATTTGGAAAAGGAAGACTACAGTAAGGCAGAAATACTCGAAATGGCGCGGGCAGCTTTTGCTTTCAGCCACGAAGCCCTCAAAAAGGTGGAACCCCACGATTTGAGATCGAAAGTGAAGTTTTTTGCCGGTCCAATGAATATTCGCCAAATCATTCAGTTGATGAATGACCATTTGACGGATCATCGGGGGCAAATCATCATTTACCTGCGCATGAAAGGCATCAAGCCGCCCAATTACATCGGTTGGTGAGATCAGCCACTACAATAATTTCTCTTATGCACTCAAAAGAAAGTCCGCAGGAAGAACGACCACCAGTATTCAAAACCTGGAAGCAGCTCTACATTTTTGTATTGGTCCTGCACGCCCTGATTATATTTTTGTTTTACCTCATTACCAGGGCCTACAGCTAACACCCTGCCCAAATCCCCTCTTTTGCAATGGCAACACTCGACTGGATTGTACTCGTTGGAACCCTATTGGCCATCGTACTTTACGGCCTATGGAAAACCCGAAATGTAGACAACGTACAGAGCTATCTCCTCGGTGATCGCGAGCTCAAATGGTGGACCATTGGCCTGTCGATCATGGCTACCCAGGCCAGCGCCATTACTTTTTTGTCGACGCCAGGCCAGGCTTTTGACGATGGGATGCGCTTTGCGCAGTTTTACTTCGGACTGCCGATCGCCATGGTCATTCTCAGCATCTTTGTCATACCGATCTATTATCGCCTCAAGGTGTATACCGCCTATGAATACCTGGAAGGACGCTTTGATTTGCGCACCCGTACCCTAACAGCCATCCTGTTTTTGGTGCAACGGGGCCTGGCTGCCGGTATTACCATCTATGCTCCGGCCATCATCTTGTCGACCATCATGGAGTGGGACTTGTTTTTTACCATCCTACTGATTGGTTTGGTGGTGATTTTCTACACTGTCTTTGGAGGAACCAATGCGGTCAGTCAGACCCAAAAGCAACAAATGATTGTCATATTGGGGGGGATGTTTGTGGCTTTTATGATCATTCTATTCCGTCTGCCGGAAGATGTTTCCTTTGGAGATGCCGTGGGGCTGGCTGGTAAAATGGGCAAGCTGAATATTGTCGACTTTGAATTCGACCTAGACAACCGCTACAATATGTGGTCGGCTATGTTGGGGGGAACCTTTCTATTTTTATCTTATTTTGGAACAGATCAATCACAGGTACAGCGCTACCTGTCTGGAAAATCTTTGACGGAAAGTCGGCTGGGCTTGCTTTTTAATGGCATCTTCAAAGTCCCCATGCAGTTTATGATTTTGTTCGTTGGGATTATGGTGTTTGTCTTTTTTGAATTTACCCAACCGCCCCTACACTTCAATGATGCCAACCAGCAAAAACTCGTCGGAACCAGCTATGAATCCCGCTACAATGAACTTCAAGAGCAGCACAATCAAGTTTTTGAAGACAAGCGATTGGCCGCCCGAGAGCTGATTACGGCCATTCGGTCGGACAATGAAGCAACGATTTCGCAGGCCCAAACCAAGGTCACTGCTTTACAAGCGCAAGACAAGGTATTGCGAACCGAGTTCAAAGAGCTACTCAGAGAACAAGACCCCGATTCTGATACGGAAGACAATGATTACGTTTTCATTTACTTTGTCATCAACTACCTGCCTGTCGGGCTGGTGGGGCTACTCATCGCAGTCATCTTTTCGGCGGCTATGTCTTCGACTGCCTCGGAGATCAATGCCCTGGCCACCACCTCTGTCATCGATTTGTACCGCCGCCAAATTCGCCCCAATGCTTCGGACCAACACTATCTGAGCGTTTCCAAGTGGATGACCATCGGTTGGGGGCTGATAGCCTTGGCTTTTGCAGCTTTTGCCAGTTTGTTCGACAACCTGATTGAAGCGGTCAACATCATCGGATCGGTCTTCTACGGCACTATTCTGGGCATTTTTCTGGTAGCCTTCTTCCTCAAGCGAGTCGGCGGGCGGGCCGTCTTTCCCTCGGCTCTCATCGCAGAGGCCATCGTCATTACAGTCTTTATGTTGGACAAAGCTGACTATTTGCACATCGCCTACTTGTGGCTGAATTTGATTGGCTGCGTATTGGTCGTTGTACTGAGCTTGCTGTCGCAAAGTCTGATAAGTGAGCGTAAAACAACGGCTGGATAAAAAGAAAAAGGCCGCCTTTGTTCAAGACGACCTTTTTCTCTTTGGATCAATTGATGTCCATCTGTTTCCTATTACTTATTGGCACCACCACCGTTCATTGTGCCTTTCCATTCGGCGATGGAACGCGCATTCATATCTGGGTAATCGAGATTTCCAGCCTCCTTTGCTATAGCTGTTGACTTCTCAGCAGTAGCGATGGCATCCTTGTATCTGCCCATTTTAGCCAGGATTTGAGCTTCGAGGCGCAATTGCCAGAACTTAGAATCAATGGCATTGGCCTTTTGAATCCAATCCAGGGCTTGTCCCATGCCTTTGTCGTTGACGTAATAGTAGCGGGCAGCTGTGTAGTATTCTCCGCGGCTTGGTCCGCCCATCACTTGCTCGATTTGCTTGCTGACGCGGCTATCCACTTCTACCTCTACATTGAAAGGAACGTAGTAGTTGCCCCACATGAAAGCAATCTCTGCAGAATTGTCTTGCAGGTTGTCAAACATAAAGTTGAAAGATTCGGCAGACATCGGCATTTTCATTGTTTTGACTTTGAAGCGGAGCAGCTCCTGCTTTTCATCGTACTTGCTGACTTGTCCACCGAGACTTAAGTCTTTGTAGAGCATCACTGTCCATTCATTGGGATCGGGAATACTGTAGATGGCATAAGTTCCTTTGGGTACATCCTTGCCATGCAATTTTACATCATCGCTGAAAGTAATCTTTGTGGAAGCGTTGGCACCGGTACGCCAGACTTTGCCCCACTTTTCGACTTCTACGAACAATTCGCGGCCTTTCACGCTTGGGCGGGAGAATTCAATGGTAATATTGGTTAGGCCGACCATTTGCTCCAATTTGCAAAATGGGCTAGAAGAGGGGGTATTGATTTGTGCCTGGGCTGTAAAAACTGTAGCAACAACCAACAAGCTGAGGATCAATTTTTTCATTTTCTGAATTTTTATTTGAATAAATAGACCAGAGGCAAGCCTCAAAGCGCTGCAAAATTAATATTTTTAGCCAATGTCAATTCCCTGGAAAGAGATATTAACAAGTGAATGTCATGGAATTACCACCAACAGAAAATTCAAAACTAGAACGCATTACCCTTCGAAAAATCATGTCGGACATTTTTCAGGTGCTCAATCTTGAAAGAGGCGTCCTCTACACCTTATGGGCGCTGACGGTCCGACCGGGCGATGCTGTTAAGGAGTATCTTTTCGAGGACAGAACCAAAATGACCAGGCCGCTGGGCTTTCTAGTACTTTTTGTCAGTATGTCTTCCTTTTTCGCTTTCATCTTTGAGGCGGGAACCAAAGACATTTTCGAGCAAAAAAGGAGTGCCGATCAAGGAGCCAGTGAAACCGCTGCCGCTCAGTTGGGCTATGAATTTGGTCGTGCCATCAAGGCAAACGCTCAAGACAGTACCGCCCTGTTGCTACCGGACTCTACCGTCGGCCACCTGCAGGTAGATACCTTGCAACAAGATAGCCTGGCCACAGGAGCCGAGGCAAAGCGGAAGAAGGAGAAGCAGGAAAAATTTGAGCGTATATCGCAAAAGGTATTTGGCAGCTACTATCAATCCTTCAACATCCTCAATTTATTGTCCGTCCCCGTCCTGGCGCTGGGCATGCTTTTGCTCTTTCGGGACAAACGCTATTATTTCTCTGAGCATATGGTTATTGGCGCCTACATCACTGGTTATGTTTCTTTTCTTTTTGTGATAACGCTGCCGATTTATTACCTCAAACCCGATTGGTTTCTGTCCGCTGTATCGCTTGCTTTCGTGGTCTACGGTCTTTATGCTTTGATGCATACGTTCCGCTACAAGGCCATATTTGAAAGCTTCTTTCGGAGCATGGTAGCCTATACGATTTACTTTATATTTTATATGATTTTATTGGCCATTTACGTAGTCGTCTTATTTACCTATTACACCTATTATGGCCTGTAATCGATGCGGATGGATTACAGCTCCCGAAGCCAGATGTTGCGATAGCTGACGGGATTGCCGTGGTCTTGTAGCTTGATGGGGGCTGCTCCGTGAGCCTTGTTTTTGGGCAATCCAATGTACTCAGTGGTGCCTTGAATCTCTGTATTGTGTTGCGTCACGACGCCGTTGTGTAGTACGGTGACG
Source organism: Bacteroidota bacterium (assembly GCA_039199225.1). Classification (GTDB taxonomy): domain Bacteria; phylum Bacteroidota; class Bacteroidia; order Chitinophagales; family Saprospiraceae; genus JBCCSZ01. The sequence goes on along the minus strand of JBCCSZ010000260.1, from coordinate 3,598 downwards.
GTAGCCGGTGCCACGCGGATGCCATCTTTGTTGAAGCGGGGGGCTTTGTAGAGGATGTCGTAGGTCTGCCATACGCCCGGTGGGCGGCAGGCGTTCACCAGTGGGATAGACTGCTTGTAAAGGGAGCTGGCCTGGCCGTTGGGGTAGGTTTTATTGTTGTAATTGTCGAGTACTTGTACTTCATAGCGTTCCTGCAGAAAAATGCCGCTGTTGCCTCTTCCTTGTCCTTCGCCAACGACCTCTGCGGGGGTGCGCCATTCGATGTGCAGCTGAAAATCTTCGAATGCCTGCTTGGTGCGAATGTCCCCCTTACCAGCAACGACGGTCATGGCGCCATCTGCAACTCCCCAGGCTGCCGTACTCCCATCTTTGGCAGATTCCCAGCTGTTGAGGTCCTTGCCATTGAACAAGACAATGGCATCAGAAGGAGGGGCTGTAGATTCGCCTGGTGTAACAACTCTTGGGACAGGTTCCCAGACCTCTGTATCTTTGGGGTCTGTGGTTTGAGCTTGTACGAGGGTGGCTAGTACGAGAAAAAATAGTGGGAAGAGGATAGGTTTTTTCATTTCTTTTTGACCAAATATAGCATTCGCGCAATCCTCTGCCAAATGCGAGAGCAGGAAAGTTGGGGAAAGAAAAATCCCTCGAACAATGACAGTTCGAGGGATTTTTCTCGCCGAGCGTTGTGCTGTGACAGGATGGATCAGGCCGAGAAGGAAGAACCACAGCCGCAGGTATCCGATGCGTTCGGATTATTGAATGTAAATCCTCTGTTGTTGAGTCCTTCGGTCCAATCGATCTCTATGCCCAGTAGATAAATAGCGTGTGACTTTTGCATAAACACCTGTATACCATTGATTTGGTAGACATCGTCCTGCTCCTTGCGGGCGTCGAAGCCCAGGATGTACGAAAAGCCGGAGCATCCGCCACCTTTGACGCCTACTCTCAGGCCATGATCTTCTGGAATATTTTGATCAGCCATAATTTGGCGAATAGCCTGAACGGCCCCATTTGTGAGGCTGATGGGGTCCTGGACTTTTACTTGGGTATCTTTCACTTCCTTCATATTGAATTTCGGTTGTTTCGGGTCTTCATTCGATCACAAACAGCTTTGGTTGGCTGTTGGGCTTTGCTGCAACCCGATATGAGTGATAAAGCAACTGGGCTAGGTAGCTTTTTTCAGCTGTGCTGCTTCGACACAAATTTACATAAAATAAACATTCAACGAAAGCCGTCTTTTGCCATCGCTTGACGAATATAACACCCTGGGCTAATGGTAAGTTGTAACTTTCTGTTTTTTATCCGTTATATATTCAAATCCACCCAATTTTATAAGACTATTTTCGACGGCTTCTCTGGAAAGCTCTTTACTTTTGTGTTTTTCGTTCCAAAACTACAAAATCAAAACATGCCCATCTGGTTATCCACCATATTAGAAATCATTAAGGTGACTGTTCCGGCGCTCATCGTCTTCCTAACAGTTTATTATTTGCTGAAGCAATTTATGGAAGGACAGTACAAGGTTCGAATGTTGGAGTTCAAGCAGAACCAACAAAAGACCACCATTCCGCTCCGTTTGCAAGCTTACGAACGCTTGTCGCTATTCTGTGAGCGCATTAATATCCCTGGTCTGGTATTGCGCTTACGCAGCGAAGGAATGACTGCTGCCCAACTTCGTCTAACCATGATGATTGCCATACAAAAAGAATTTGAACACAACATTACCCAGCAAGTATACGTCTCCGACAACCTTTGGAAGATCATTAAAATAGCTCGGGATGATGTGCTCAATATCATCAACTTGATCTACAACGACACTGATCCGTCTCAGGATGCCCATGAGTTTGGCAAGGCCATGTTTGCCTTTTTAGAAAGCCGGGATGTCATTCCGTTAGACAAGGCCCTGGAGGCCATCAAAAAGGAAGCCGCTTTGCTGATGTAGAAATTCCGATAAATTTTTGTCAACCTTCTGATGGATTGCAAGTGTATTACTTTTCACTTGGTCGGTCAAAACAGAACCCTTGTCACCAAAGATAATTTGGGTACTTTAAAATGGCTCTGGCTAATGAACTGATAGTCAAGCCGTTCCTTTTTTTGCTTAAATTCTCTCATCTTTCATTGTTAGAATTACATAAATTTTTTTTGTTTAAATTAAAGAAAAAATTATGCATGAATCAGCTTAGATTGATTTTTCAATACCACTTTTTTTTCCCAACTTTGTAATCCTCATCGCTTAGACACACAACGCGAGCATACTATGGAAAGACAGACGCTAACATCAGGCAGTGAGACTTCAAAACGACCTCTTGTTGCTCTATCTTACTGATACTGGGGATTCTACACACAAGAATATTTCTGAATTTAGTAACTAGGCAATAGCCTTTCATCGAATCTTGAGAATGGTCAAAGACTGCGCTACAGTATGGGACAACTGTCTGCGGACAATAAAAAAGAATGTCAACTCACAAAGTTATAAGACGTGGTTTGAGCCTATTCGGCCCATCCGATTGGAGAACGATGCGCTGACCATTCAGGTACCAAATAAATTCTTTTACGAGTGGTTGGAGGAGCACTACGTAGCACTTCTCAAAACGAGCATCCGACAGGAACTGGGAGATAAAGGAAGACTGGAATACCAAATTTTAATGGGTAAGCCAAAGGAAGCTTTTACGCCCAAAGCGAGTGATGACAGAGACCTAACTGCTCCCGGCGCCATCGACACTGGAAATATCAAGAACCCTTTCGTTATACCAGGGATCAAAAAGCTTAAAATCGATCCCCAACTCAATCCAACATATTGTCTCGACAATTTCATCGAAGGTGATTGCAATCGCCTGGCAAGGTCTGCCGGATTCGCTGTGGCCCGCAAGCCTGGCGGAACAGCCTTCAACCCGCTGGTCATTTTTGGCGACGTGGGATTGGGTAAAACGCATTTGGCACAAGGTATCGGTAACGAAGCCCTGCGCATTGATCCGAATAAGACGATCCTTTACGTTTCTTCTGAAAAATTTACCAATCAGATCATTGAGTCGATCAAAAATAACGCGGTCAATGATTTGGTCAACTTTTACCAATTGGTAGATGTGTTGATCGTTGATGATATTCAGTTTCTGGCCAATAAGCAGAAGACACAGGAAATTTTCTTCCATGTCTTCAACCAACTACACCAAAATGGCCGCCAGATCATCTTGACCTCCGATCGCCCACCGAAAGACCTCGATGGCATGGAGGAAAGACTCATCTCTCGCTTCAAGTGGGGACTATCGGCCGACTTGCAAGCACCTGACCTAGAGACCCGCATGGCCATTCTGGAGGCAAAAATGTCCCAAGAGGGATTGGATTTGCCACAAGATGTAACGGAATTTATCTGCTACAACATAAAGAACAACATTCGCGAATTGGAGGGTGTATTGATCTCCTTGGTTGCGCAATCGACCCTCAACCGCCGCGAAATAGATATGGACCTGGCCAAAGAAGTCATCAAGAACTTCGTTTCCCAGATGTCCAAAGAGATTACGGTTGAATTCATCCAAAAGTTGGTAGCCGATCACTTCAACGTACCGGTCGAGAAGCTCAAAGGGCAGACCCGTAAGCGCGG
>JBCCSZ010000259.1:0-11199 GCA_039199225.1 Bacteroidota bacterium | reverse complement strand
TTCCGACGGCCCTCACCGTCTTGCTGATTATTGCTGCCTTCGTGGCAGGTCTCACTTGGTTGATTCCCGCTGGTGCTTTTGAGCGCCTGGCCTACGAAAAGGAAAAGAACCAGTTTGTCCACAAAGCCAAAGATGGCGACAAAGTATATCCCGCCACACAGGAAAGCTTGGATCAACTGGGCATCAAAATTCCGCTCGAAAAATTTACGGAAGGAGACATCTGGAAGCCGGTGGGCATCCCCGGTACGTATCATCGGTTGGAGCCTAGGCCGCAGGGTCTTGTTGCTTTTATACAATCGCCCCTGCAAGGCATTACAAAAGCCATTGATGTCATTTTATTCGTCCTCATCATCGGCGGATTTATCGGTGTGGTCAACTACAGTGGTGCTTTTGATGCTGGGGTGGCCTGGCTGGCCAAAACCCTCAAAGGACGCGAAGCCTTGCTCATTGTTTTCATTACCAGTCTCATTGCGGTGGGTGGAACCACCTTTGGGTTGGCGGAAGAAACCATCGCCTTTTATCCGATTTTGGTTCCCGTATTTTTGGCCGCAGGTTACGATGCCATGGTGGCCTTGGCAGCCATTTACATTGGTTCTTCCATCGGGACGATGTGTTCGACGGTCAATCCCTTTAGTGCCATCATCGCTTCGGATTCGGCAGGCATCAATTGGACCACAGGCATCTATGGTCGATTGTTTATGCTGACAGCCGGAACGAGCATCTGTTTGTGGTACATCATTCGCTATGCGCAAAAGGTAAAGAAAGACCCTTCCAAGTCGATCATCTTTGATCAAAAGGAGGCCATCGAAAAACAGTTTGGAACCAAAGGAGAAGCGGCTGCCAATAACTTCAACAATCGCATTCGTTTGATTTTGTTGGCCTTCATCACTTGCTTTGTGGTGATGATTTATGGCGTTTCCAAACTCGATTGGTGGTTTATGGAAATGACGACTGTTTTCTTTGTCGGATCGGTTTTGATTGGTGTGATTGCCTGGATGGGCGAAAAAACATTTGTAGCAGAATTCGTCAAGGGCGCCAATGATTTATTGAGTGTGGCCCTCATCATCGGCTTGGCGCGCGGTGTTACTGTGTTGATGGAAGACGGTCTCATCAGCGATAGTTTGTTGCAGTATTCATCGAACATCGTGGAGGGAACACCAAAGGGTATTTTTATTAATTTGATGTTGTTTTTATATGCTGGCCTTTCGTTTTTTATTCCTTCTTCTTCGGGGATGGCCGTTTTGTCGATGCCCATCATGGCACCGCTTGGCGATGTGGTCAGTGTCAGTCGGGAGTTCATCGTGAATGCTTATCAATATGGTATGGGCTTGATGGCTTTTATAACGCCGACCGGTTTGATTCTCGCTTCTTTGGCGATGGTCAACGTGACCTACGATAAGTGGCTGCGATTTGTGATGCCACTGCTTTTGATACTGACCTTGTTTACGATGGCGGTACTCACGGCACAGGTTTACATTCAAGGATAGGCGCAGGTGAAAATGGTGGATTAGAGATTTGCAATTAGTAAGCAGGCAGAGGCGAATTAGTTGGATCAAAAGTTTTCCCCATTTATTGTTGAGATATTAATAATAGTTTCTATATTACTATCTCAAATCGAATAAACCTCAAGCCTTGTTGGTCAAACTCTTTAAGAATGTTTCACTGGATTTAGAGCTGGTTACAGGAACAGATAACCACTTTAAACTCGTGCAACCCAAAGGCGGTATTTCCAAGAAAAGTATTTTTTCCGAGTTGGCAGATACCTTGGCGTTGCCGACTCACGTAATTGATTACCTTCCAAATCTCATCACGCTCCAAGCACTTGAGTACAATCGAAATGCTGCTCCTGCAGAAGTGCTGCTGAGCCTACAGGTAGATTTCAGTAATTTATTTCATCCTTTTCCAGACATCATAGCATTGGAGCAGTCAACCCTTGATATTCGCACCACCGCTAACATTATCGAACCTGCAGAAGAGCAACTTCCATGAAATCCTATAAAATCTTTAACCCATAAAAATAATTCAATGGCAACTAGAAAAAAAACCAGCACGCGAAGCAGTGCGAAAACACCTGCAAAAACCAGAGGACGAAAAGCACTCCGCTCTGCTCGTTTGGATGCGGCCGATGTGACCAATGCAACAGAAAAGAGTACTTTCACTTTTAGAATTGAAGCTTTTATTTGTAAGGACGATACCGTGACTCCGGCGCCGCAACCAAGTGTCATTTACGGAGAGTCAAAAGAGGAGGATGGCAAGAAAACGCTCGAATTCCGAGTAGATACCGACAATCCACCGACTTTTAACATGGCGACAGCTTTGAAATCTTTTGGTGTAGAAAATGAAGATTTGACCAATGCTGCAAAAGGAAATTTGACCTTGACGAAGTTGGATGTCAAAAAATCTAAGACTGCTCAAAAAACGGATTTCTCGCTTGACGTCGGTGTAAAGTTTGAACCATCGGATACTTTTATTCTCAACAGATTTAAAGAAGTCATCGAAATCAAAAAAGTTGAGCTTACGCTGAATAAGACCAAGACAGAAACAACGTCCTAATCAACGCATGCCGCCCAAGAAGAAATCGGAAGAAACTCAAAAGGAAAACAGCAGCACCTTTACTGTAGAGGTGGAGGCTGTTGTATTGGGCCAAGGAATTGATCTGGCGGCAACAAAACATACATCCTCCAGTGGGGAAGACGATGGCCTGCTCATCAGTGGTCGATTTAAACCTGCCCTGAATCCGCTCAAATTCATTCTCGAAAAGTTTGGTTTTGAAGATGGTAAGAGTCCCATTGAGTTGAACAAATTTGCCATTGACGAATTGACTGCCAAAGCCCGGAAAAATAAATTTAGTTTTTCGGTCAACGACCGCATTTTCTTTCAAACATTCAAGCAAGACGATCCTTCCGGGCCGACGCCGCTGGTCTTTGCTGTCGACTTTGGGGCGCAGGGTCGACTGACCATCCCCGATAGCATTCCCGTGATCAAGGATGCCCTCAGCGACCCTGATAAATTTTTGGTGGAGCTGTCGCGCATCGTCGTCGCTACGGCGGATGTGGCCAATGAAGAGGAGCCGGAAAAAAGTATCAAGAAAGGACTGCAGATACTCGGTAAGATCAAGTTTTTCTCCTTTGAGCAAGACATTAACCTCTACCTTTTTCGACCTGGAAAGCAATCTGCTCCAAAGACGCAACTGCTGCGGACTTCCTCCCAAAGTGGAGGTCATCGTTCCGACCGGGTCGGAGCAGCCACCGTACAGTCGGCCCCCAAGTCGGCAGGCCTAACCAAGTGGATCGACGTACAAAAAACGCTGGGACCCATCACCATCCAAAAGATTGGGTTTCAATACAAGGATGGCAAGATTTGGTTTATGATCAACCTCGATTTTAAACTCGGAGGTTTTGATCTTTCCCTGCAAGGCTTTCGCCTGGGGCTGCCACCAAAGTTTCCTCCACCAAAGCCTTCGTTCGCTGTAGATGGCGTCGGACTGTCTTTCCAAAAAGGAGCCGTACAAATCGCAGGTGCCTTTCTCAAAGCGCCCGACATTCCCAATTACTACAGTGGCTTTGCCCTCATCAAAACGGCCAAACTGACCGTCACTGCTTTCGGTGGTTATGGAGAGCTGCCCGATAATCAGGGGCGCTCTATTTTCATCTTTGCCTCTTTGGACATGCCGCTCGGCGGGCCACCCTTTTTCTTCGTTACGGGCTTGTCTTTGGGTTTTGGCTATAATATGGCCTTTAAGATTCCCACCGTAGACCAGGTGTCGAGCTTGCCTTTACTGAACACCAGCCTTTTCAATGGCGTAGAAGGGAATCCAACCGAGGCGCTGTCTTTGCTCAATGAGTTCATCTATCCAGAGCCCAACAACCTTTGGTTTGCCGTTGGTATCGCGTTTACTTCGTTCAAGCTGATCGATTCGCGCGCCCTGCTGGTCGTCGACATCCAAAAAGAGCAAATTTCCATCCTTGGATTTTCGATGTTGGTGCTGCCCAAAAGTGGAAAGGCATTCATCAATATTCGTTTGAGCCTGGTGGTATTCTACAAAATCCAGGAAGGCATCTTTCAGGCCCGCGCCAAAATTGCAGATGGTTCCTACTTGCTCGATCCTTCTTGTCGGGTCTTTGGAGAGTTTGCCTTTTTTGCCTGGTTCAAAGGAACGCACAAAGGCGACTTTGTTTTATCGGTCGGTGGTTATCATCCCCGTTTCAAAAAACCGGCCCATTATCCGGATGTACAGCGGGTCGGTTTCGACTGGAAGGTATCCAAGAAAATCGAAATGTCGGGGGATGTTTATTTTGCCCTGACCCCTTCTGCCATCATGGCAGGCTTTCGCTTTGAGGCCACTTATAAATCTGGAAAACTGAAAGCCTGGTTCAAGGCATTGGCCAACTTTTTATTGCAGTGGAAGCCTTTTCACTACGATGTGGAAGTGTCCATCAGCTTGGGAGCCTCTTACAAGATTTTCAAGTTGGAAGTCGGAGCCGATCTTCAGGTATATGGTCCGCCGGTCGGGGGATGGGTACACATCAGTTGGTTCATCATTTCCTTTACCATTCGCTTTGGTGAATCGTCCAATCCCAAACCCAGCCTCCTCGATTGGAATCAATTTAAGGAAGGATTTTTACCGGCAGATCAAAGTGATAAATCGGCTGAGCCACAAAAGCGAAAAAGGTCCAAGCTGCTGGCAGCAAATCCATCTGGGAAAAGTGAGTTGTGCCGGGTCAAGGTCGTCGGAGGATTGGAAAGGACCATTGGAGAGGATGATTCGAAAATCTGGGTCGTCCGGGCCGACGAGTTGGTGTTGTCTACCGAAACTTTAATCCCAACGAAAAAGATTATTTTTAATGGTCAGGAGGTGGATACTTCCGAGGCCACCCCCCATGATCCTCTGGGCATTCGACCTATGGGGGTGCAGGATGTATTTTCATCCGTTCATCGCATCGAATTATCGGCCAAAAGCGACATGGGGCAGTCGACCAATGCAGCCAATTGGACCAGCACTATTGAGACTGGTAAGGTCGCATCGGCGCTTTGGGCTACAACGCCTGTAAATCCCAATGTTCCGGATGCAAAAATGCTGCGCGCCTGGGTCGGATTGGAACGCCTAGCTCCCAAAGTTTTTGTTCCCGCCGACATCCCAGTGACTTGGATACGCAATTTTGACACCGTCAATATTCGCAAGAAGCCATTGCTGAAAAAACAAACCGATGTAATCAGCTTTAAAGTAAGCGATACGCAAAATACCATCCCAAAAATTGCTAAGGTTCTAGTAAATGCAAGTGCGAAGAAGCGGCGCTTGGAAAGCATTGCTGCTATCAACGAATTGTATGGTTTGGAGGGCGATTTGCAAATCGTAGACAACCTGGCTCGCTTTCCAACCGAAATGGAAGCTTCCTTTCAATCGGAACCGAGAATCGGGGAAATGGAAAGAGTGTACAAGGGCGGCAAAGTGGAAGCCTTCAAGCAAATTCCCATTCGGCCGGATGGACCGCAAATCGTTTCGGGCTTTGCTTTGCAAAAGGCTTTTCGCCAATACAGCCTGAAAGCCATCTCGGATTATACGGCCACCATTCAACTCATCCTAAAAGGACAACTGGAACGGCAAGAACCCTTTGGACTCAATGCCTACGATGGCGCCGGCTACTTGTTTGCCCTCACGGCTCCCGAACAATTGAACGTACAATACGACTACAAAGGTAAGTCTTCCAACCCACTGAATGTTTTCACCTTCGATGCTTTTGGTCAACCGCTAGCCCACCAGTTATTGCAAAAGGAAGTATCCAAAGATTCCCTCGATCCAAAGGCCCACCAATTGTTTTTCTGTGGACAGGCTCCCCTCGATCCTGATTTGGAAGTCAACGGTTGGAATGTTGATGCCAAACTGCCTTTGATCAATGGCCTAACCATCGCCAGCAAGCAACTGTTGATAAAGCCACAAGCGCCGATCCTGAAATATGGTAAAAATCAGTTGGTTCGAATGCAGGAGGCTTTGAATCAAAATCAATATCTGCTGGCAGGAGGCGAGACCTTTAACGGCTGGGTTGATTGCCTCGTCTTTGCGGCGAATGTCAAGCAGGTCGTTTTTCTTTTGCAAAAAACGGTAAAGGGCCTGGGATTGAAAAATGCGGTAGCGGTAAGCATTCCCTATGTATTGTCTGAAGATGGCAGCCGCCAGTATGTTCGACTGCCTTTGGAAACCAAATTGGCAAGCAAAGTAGTAGGGGCGGAGGAGCGCATTTGCTATGATGTTCCTACTTCAAAACTACCATCAGATCGTCAGGCCATTTGCATCCGCATCAAGGTCATCGAATCGGCGCAAAAAAAGTGGCAACTCAAAGGAGGCTATGTGCTTTCTGCCAAGCAAACGCTGGACGAAAATGCCTGGTTGCGCAAAGACCTAAATCGCCTGGCAGCGCCTTTTAGTTCTGAGGCCGGACCCAATGTTCCCAAGCTAGTTATTCACACCAAAAAAATCAGTCCTTCGAAATAATTCACCATGGCGCTAAAAGAGCAAACAGCAGAGGAGCAGACCAAGCTAAAGGCGGGACAGATTCGCTTTTACGACAACTATTTGCCCAGCTTGAAGGCGGGTCCCTACAGCGTGTCAGTCGAGCAAAGTCTGGAAGGAGATGGCGTCGATCCGGTCACCTTCAAGCGCCAGCAGGAGTTGATCGTCTCGGGACCACGATTCGTATTGCCAGCCCAAGAAATCCATTCGGTTTTTCCCTCACCGGGCATACAAGCGCATTATGAAGGCGTGCTGCCGCAAGTGATTTTTCGCAAGCGCAATTTACCTTGGGAGCGCAAAGTTTACGACAAAGGCAATATGCATTCCACGCCGTGGATGGCCTTGTTGCTATTGGAAGAGGATGAAATTTTAACTGATAACGCTACGGCTGACAATCAGCTTCGAACAAAATCAGTCAGTCGGAAAAGTGAGGCCCTATTCGAAAGTGGTACCTTGCCTTCCAACTATTTGCCGCCTCAAATGTCGGCCAGCCCGGAAACGGACGAACCCAATTGCTATACCATTGATTTGGACAAGCAGACCTTTTTGCAGCTGGCGCCCCAATTGGATGAGCTGCCTTATCTGAGCCATGTCCGCGAAGTCAATACCGACGGCAAGGAATTTTTGGGGATGCATGCCGATGGTTGGTTTGCTGTGATGCTGGGCAATCGCTTGCCGAAAACACCACCAGAAGTGGCGGTAGGTTCGCAAGCGGCTTTGGAAGGACAAAGCTTTGCGCGCAACATTGTTCACCTCGTTTCTTTGGAGGGCTTTGCCGGCTACCTGGCCAAAAAGCCGGAAGGGGTTTATCGGCAAAACTTATCGAATGCCACCTACGAATATGTGCGTTTGGCCTCTTTGGCCAGTTGGGAGTTCTATGCAAAACCACCAGTCGAGAGCTTCGAAAAAATAATGGATCAGTTGGGGACAGAAATGCTGCGGGTCAGTGACATCGGAGCGATACAAAATGTAGGCGTGAAGACGGCCTTGGAAGGTGGCTATGTCCCACTGCAGTACCACACCCGAATTGGGGAGCAAACCATGGCTTGGTATCGGGGACCCCTGCTGCCTCAAATCGAGCCGCGAAAAGGTGTTGAGGACGATACTTTTTTCAGTGCGGAAGCTGCGCTGATTTTCGACAAGAACAATGGCTTATTTGATGCTTCCTATGCAACCGCCTGGCAGATCGGGCGCTTGCTGGCCCTGTCGGATGCCCATTTTGCCGATAGCTTACTGAATTGGAAGCGAAATGCGACTAGAAAGATCAATGAGTTTTTGGAGCGTCAAAAGCTACAAGCCGTGGATACGGACCTTGCTGGCGAGAATCCATTTGATCCCGAATCAATCAAAAAATTATTGGACCCGGATTTTGCCATCAATACTTTTTTTGAGGGCTTCTTGGGGCAGGTCCAACAAGCCGAAGAGAAATTCGATCGCAACTTACGGCCCGATGCACAGGTCGTGGAGGAGCTGAAAGATTTTCCGGGCATTATCTCAGAAGAAAGCTACCAAGAATTGTTTACCCTTGGCAAAGAATTGCAACAGGCTTTGGTAGACGAATTGCTTTCTGATTAATCAAAAATAGTTTATCCTTTTTATGAAAGAGGCGAATCTCAAGGTGGGTATGTTAAAGCAGCTGTTTCAAATCGGACAGCAAAAAAAGGCGAATCAAAAATTCCGTTTGCGAGGAGGCCGAAAGGGGATGTTGGCCATGGATGAAACAGCGGCGGAAGACTCCAATTTGAAAAATCTTATTCAATTCATCAAAACGGAAACACCACTACCTGAGGCTGCCACCCAATGGCTGGGGTTGTTGGGACTGCTCTATGGCGTGCCATTCAACAACCTGGTGGCCGACGAAAAAATGTTGTCCAACGACATCCTCGCCAAGGACCTCACTTCCACCCAATGGCTGAAACGACTGGCAGATTTATACAACATCGATTCCCAAAGCCTCAAAGCCTACGAAGGCAATCTCGACAATGCCAGCAAGGAGCGCCTGCGGACTAATGCCCTGCGATTTTTTTATGTAGACCTCAATTGGATCGATAGCTTGATCGATGGAGCCTTGAGCATTGGTGTACACAACAGCGTAGACTACCAATTGCAGTTGGCCGTCCACAAAGCATTCAAAGAGGAGATCGAACAGGCCATGGTCAATCATCGGGTCCTGCTGAGGGGACAGCAAGAAGTACCGAAATACCTGCCCGAGCGGCTGGGAACTTTCTCTGGTCTACTGTTTCGCTCGCCCATCGTGGCACAGTGGACCGGCCTGGAAATCATTGGCTACAAAACAGCCACCGCCGATCCAGAGGACGATCGTCAGATGGTCGACATTCTGCGGATGGAACGCCTTTCGCCAAATATTATGATGGTCCTTTTCAAAGGTGTCCCGCAAAAAGTGACGATTAAAGAACCTTCGGAAAGCATCTATTCTGGTCTTCAACGGCAGGGCGAAAATGACTTTAGATTGGTGCTGCGAAACTTTACCGACCAGGATGACATTGGCAAACCTTATGAAAAAAATGGGACGGCACTGACCTATTCCCTCGATCCAAAAGCAGATTTTCGAAGTACGGACCAGCGGGTGTTGAATATATCCAACCTGAGAAAAAACGTCTTAAAGTCCATTAAAGGAATTGATAAGTCGGTCAAAACAAACGGCCTGTCTCCAAAAGACATGGGGGTCGAATGGATCAATGCTCCCCGGACCTTCAACTATGTTCGGGCGCAGCAGGCGAGCCGCACGAGAAGTGCTAAACCACAAAAGAAATAGACATGGCGGAGGTACTACATAATGGTCCGAGATTACTGGTTCCCGTTCGATTGGAAGCCATGGTGGTCGACTATGCGCTGAGGCGTTTGGAGAATGGCCAATGGGCGCGCTCTAGAGCGGCCTACAATGAATTGGTGAAGCGCTTTGGGCCTGCCTTCCCGCGCCAGAATGCTGTGCGCAATTCGGAATTTCAGTCCACGCCGCCTGCTGATGATGGAGATGGCGTACCTGATCTGGGTATACACCTGCACTGGAAAATGCCCAAGGGCCTGCGGCACGGCCAGCAGGAAGATCAAACTGGAGAATTGGATTTTCCGGATGTACCGAATCGCTGGGTGATCGTGCGTCTGTGGATCGATGAGGAAGAGCAGCTGCAATTGAAATATTGGATTGTTCAAAGTGATTTGATTCAACGGCCGACCGCCTTGGGGACTGGTTTTTTGGTCAAAGATTCGACCAGCGGAAAATTGGGGTGGAAGCTCATCGGCAAAGTACACGAACTAGCCGCTGATGCCCCCTGGCCGGTCGTCGAGGGAGATGCCGTTTCGCTGAAGGTCGTTGGGATGGAAGACTCCACCTTCAGCACCTACAATTCCCACAATGCCAATGTCTTTTCGATGGTCGATCCGCTCGAAGACCTACAGGCCATCCTCGATGATACCTCCAATTCGCGCGATCATTTTGAGCTGAGTTATCTGGTTGCTGGCTGGTATGATGAACCAACCAAAGACCCCTTGCATCAAGCAGCAGAGGCTTTCGAGCCATCCATCTTGCAGGAGTACCTAGAGCGTCTTGGAATGACCATAGATGGTGAGATGGGCTTGATGGGCGCACAGGCTGATTTCAAAAAATGGTCGAAAGATAAATCAGCAGCCTTGTCGCCCTTGATGCTCTGCCACGCAGCTCTACATTCTGTACAGTGGTATGGCCATAAAAACGACGATGAGGCCAAATCCAACTCTGGCTCTGGCAAACCCATCATCAATCGCAGCGACTCACAGACCATTCCGGGCATTGTGCTGGCCAATTCAAGTATGGATGCGCTGATTTGCTTCATCAAAAACAAGCTGGAGAAAAATGGTCTGTCGAAGGAAAAAGTCGCATTGGCTGGTGAGTTGATCCAAGCTTATCAAAACGATATACTCGACGATTACACCAAGGTTGGCGGACAAGGACTGTTGAACCGAAACTTGCACAAAAACTGCTTTGATGCCGAATCGGGTGGAACAGAATGGGCCGTTGTTCGCAATCGGGAACCCGAAACGGAGGCGGAACAACAGATGATGCAGCAAATATACGATGCAGCAATGCCAAAGTTGAAACTGCTCAACGAGGCTTGTCTGAAAATCAATCGTCTGAGAGCCTTGCAGGAGTCCCAACAATTGGAATTATTTACTTGCCTGTTTGCAGTCAAGAAGACAGGCCGCCAAAAGAAAGATGTATCGGCCCAATGGCAGGAAAAAACGAAATACCTCAAGGACAGCCTAAAGAAAATTCAGCTGTCCATCGATACAATCGACAAAAACGAAATTGAACCCAACAAAGGCAGCATTTACCAAATCCTGGGCATTGATCCGCAGGAAAAAGACCAATCGACAGACTTTAGCTTGAGGGAGCGATTGTTGCCACCTTATTGGGTGCCTTCAGACCCTGTGTTGCTGATCCATGCGGCGCGTACCTCTGCCAAGCAAACCGACGGGGAAACCCTCCATTGTCGTTATACCGGTCAAACCATCCGCAGTTTGACCCTCCACGATTCTTCTGATAAATTATCTGTAGAAATACCACCCATCCCTCATGCCGAGCAATTGCCAAAGGAGCTGAAACTGCTTTTGGAGGAATTCATACTCCTCAATCCCAATCATGCGTCTTGGCTATCGACCGAAGATACCGATAAGCTGAGCGTGCAACAAAC
>JBCCSZ010000258.1:0-11200 GCA_039199225.1 Bacteroidota bacterium | reverse complement strand
CCGCACACCGCACACCGCACACCGCACACCGCACACCGCACACCGCACACCGCACACCGCACACCAAATCACAAGGAGCCTAGCTCCAATCACCAAATCACCCGGCCGCAGGCCAATCACCAGCCGAAGGCAATCACCCATTCACTGCTCACCAGTTCACTGCTCACCCTCACCCCTCCATCGCTTGTTGCAAATCAAAAATCAAATCTTCAACATTTTCGATGCCGACAGATAGGCGGATGAGGCCATCGGTAATGCCATTTTTCAGCCGCAACTCCTTGTCGATATTTACATGCGACATGGAGGCAGGATGCAAAATCAAGGTATCAACATCCCCCAAGGTAGGGGCCAGCGTACACAGTTGGATGCGGTTCATAAAATCGATGCCGCTTTGAAGGCCGCCCTTTAACTCGAAGCTCAGCATACCTCCATAGCCATTCATTTGCTTTTTGGCCAATTGGTGATCGGCATGGGATGGCAGGCCGCAGTAATTGACGCTTTCCACGGCAGCTTGTTTTTCCAGAAACTCGGCGATGGCCATTGCATTGGCGCTGTGGCGATCCATGCGCAGCTCTAGGGTTTTCAGGCCATTGTTGACCAACCAAGCGTCGAAGGGATTGCAATTGGTGCCGGCCAGTTTCATTGCCTTCCAGACCTTAGACTGCATGCCTTCCTTCGGACCAATGATGATCCCTGCAATGGAGTTGCCATGACCATTGAGGTATTTGGTTGTGGAGTGGATGACGAAATCTGTCCCGAACTTCATCGGTTGCTGCAGATAGGGTGTGCAAAAAGTATTGTCAGCAACCGTGATCTGACCGTATTTCTTTGCCAGCCCGGAGAGTGCTTCCATATCGACACAAGCCAGGGTCGGGTTGGCGGGCGTTTCGAAGTAGATCATCCGAATATTGGCATCTTCCTTCAAGAGCTTTTCGACGCCTTCCACTTGTTGTAAATCGGTCAAGATCAGTTCTATTCCCAGGGGCTGAAAGAGTTTTAGAAAAAGCTCTGTCGTACCGCCATACAAATTACCTTGGGTAAGGATTTTATCCCCTGGTTTGAGCAGGGCCAATACCAAGGTGCTGATGGCCGACATGCCTGAGCTGACCATTAGCCCTTCTGCTTCAATGTCGAGACCATAGGTTTCCAATCGAGCAATTTTTTCGGCTACCAATTCAATCGTTGGGTTACCGTAACGGCTGTAGACATGCCCTTTTTCCTTGCCTTCGAAAATGCGAATGCCTTGATCGATGGATTCGAATTCGAAGGAAGAAGTGGCGTAGATGGGCAACTGGTGTGGCTTGGTGGTTTCTTTACCTTTTGGATCGTGCACACACAGTGAACCAAAGTGGAGAGGAGCTTTCATAAATCCGGAAATTTTAGCGCTCAAATAACGAAAAAAAATGAATTTTAAAGAATCCACCTACGAGAACTTCGCAGAGGGGATGCAGCTTTTTTGTATCTTCGCGCCATGTCAAAGGAAGGACCCATTCAAATCGATGGTATCGAAGGAGATTTGTACGAACAAAGCCGGATTGTTGCCGATCCTGGCCAGAAGCCCGTACGGATAGATAAGTTTTTGATGGATCGTCTGGAACGCACTTCGCGCAATAAAATTCAGATGGCCATTCGAGCTGGTGCAATTAAGGTGGATGACGAGGCAGTCAGCCCCAATTTCAAGATCAAGCCAGGCCATGTCATCACCATGTTCTTGCCGAAAGTACCTGTGGATCAACGCCAAATTGTGGCAGAAGACATTCCGCTGGACATTCGCTATGAAGACGACGACCTCCTGGTGTTGCACAAGCCACCTGGTATGGTAGTTCATCCAGGAATTGGCGTCCACAGTGGTACCTTGGTCAATGCATTGGCTTTTCACTACAACAAAGACCAATTGCCAACCTTGGAGGGCAATATTGTCGAACGGCCTGGCTTGGTGCATCGCATTGATAAAGATACTTCGGGCCTAATGGTGGTTGCCAAAACAGAATATGCCATTAATCACTTGGCCAAGCAGTTTTTCGATCATACCATCGAGCGAACATACCAGGCGTTGGTCTGGGGAGAACCCGAAGAGAAGGAAGGAACGATCACTGGTCACATCGGCCGCCACGAACGCCACCGCCTGCTCATGCACGTTTTCCCAGAGGGAGAAACTGGCAAACACGCCATTACGCACTACCGAGTTTTGGAGGCATTGTATTATGTGAGTCTCGTAGAATGCAAGCTAGAAACGGGGCGAACCCATCAGATTCGGGTACACATGAAATACAAAGGGCATCCTTTGTTTAACGATGAACGCTACGGTGGAGATCGGATCGTGAAGGGAACTGTTTTCTCAAAATATAAACAATTTGTCCAAAATTGTTTTAAACTCTTACCGAGACAGGCATTGCATGCCAAGTCCATTGGTTTTGTACATCCAACGACTGGGGAGCACATGCGTTTTGAATCAGACCTGCCGGACGATTTTCAAGCGGCCCTTGACAAGTGGCGCAGTTATGTGAAAGGCCGCAAAGAACTGATCTGAATCTATCTTATTTATGCCTTTGTTATTAGAAGATCGCATACAAGCATTGACACAATTGGGGCGCAGTTTGACGCCTGATGACGAGCAATTAGTAGCAAAAGTCCAACGGGCTTCCGTCGAAAATCAGTGGTTTACCAAGGAAAATATTCATCGGTCGATCGATGCTTTGCGGACTTCCTTCTTGGAAGAGGACAAGCTGAGGGCTTGGACGGCTGCTTACCAAATGAGAGAGCCAGCGTTTCCCCGTCGGGTCGGGTTGGTATTGGCTGGAAATATCCCCATGGTTGGTTTTCACGATCTGCTGTCGGTCTTCATTACGGGCCATGTTTCTCTCTACAAGCTTTCCGATAAGGACAAAGTATTGTTGCCTTTTTTGCTGGATCGTTTGGCAGAAATTGAGCCGAAGACGAAAGCGTATTTTGAAAGAATAGATCGCCTGGCGAATTTTGATGCCGTCATTGCAACTGGTAGTGACAACTCTTCCCGTTATTTTGATACTTACTTTGGGAAATACCCCAATATCATTCGCAAAAATCGCTCTGGCTTGGCCATTCTCGATGGCAGTGAAACGACAGAAGATTTAGTAGCCCTGGGAAAGGATGTTTTTTGGTATTTCGGATTGGGCTGCCGCAATGTTGCCAAACTGATGGTCCCCAAGGGATATGATTTCACTCCGCTGTTGGAAGCCCTCCATACGTACAATGAGTTGGTCCATCACAACAAGTACAAAAATAATTTCGATTACAATTACACCTTATACATTCTCAATAAAATGCCTCACTTGGCCAATGGCTGTGTATTACTACTGGAAGATGCTTCCTTGCATTCGCGCATTGCAAGCCTCCACTACGAGTACTACGCGGATGAGTCAGACTTGGAGCAAAAAGTGAAGGCCAACCAAGAGAAGATACAATGCATCGTAAGTGCTAAAGCGCGACCTTTTCATCCCTTTATTCCTTTCGGCAAAGCGCAGCAACCCGGCCTGGCAGATTATGCCGATGGTGTGGATACGCTGGCTTTTTTAATCGACCTGAATGACTGAGAAAACCTTAACAAAAAAAGAAAAGGCCGCCGATATTGCTGCCATCCTCGACCACTATTTTCCGGAGACTCCGGTTCCACTGGATCACCAGGACCCTTACACGCTCTTAATCGCGGTCCTTTTGTCTGCACAATGTACAGATGCCCGGGTCAACACCGTTACGCCTGATCTATTTGCTTTGGCTGACAATCCATTTGACATGGCGGAGCAACCGGTCGAGGCCATTCGCCAAATCATTCGCCCTTGCGGGCTCTCTCCTCGCAAATCCAAGGCCATCTCTGAGCTGTCTCAAATACTGATCGACAAGCACCAGGGAGAAGTTCCACAGAACTACGAAGACCTGGAAGCACTACCCGGAGTTGGTCACAAAACAGCATCGGTAGTAATGTCACAAGCCTTTGGCTTTCCAGCTTTTCCCGTCGATACGCACATCCACCGCTTGGCCTATCGCTGGAAGTTGAGCACGGGCAAAAATGTCGAAAAAACAGAAGCCGATCTCAAACGCCTCTTTCCAAAAAGCAGTTGGAACAAATTGCATCTGCAAATTATTTTTTTTGGAAGAGCTTTTTGTCCAGCAAGAGGACACGATCCGAATGCCTGTCCAATTTGTAGTAAATACGGTCGTAAAACCCTTTTCAAATAAAGCACTCCATGTCGAAGCGCATATGCCACTCACTAGCTTGGAGTTCCCTTTTTCTGTTGTTGGCCTGCCAGCCTGGCAAAAAGCTGGAACGTCAGGCTCCTTCGAAACTCAAAATGGCTGTAGAACAGTACATTGAATGTTTGAATAATCCGAGCATAGCATGCCTAAATAATGTGTATTCAGTTGATTTTGAGGGATTGGCGCCTGTTGTAAAACAAACTTCAAAGGATAGCCTCATCACTCAGATTTATACCAATTATACACAAAACCAGTGGCAAGTAGAGGGTAAAGTCGTGGACTTGGAGGCTGGACCTAGACTGGGCTATGTTTTACTGGATTGGAAAATTTTGCAGCCTTCGGATATGGAGACAGTGCGGGAGGTTTTTAGCAAAAGGCAATTGCAAATTTGGCACTACATACCCGCCAAAGGCTGGCAACTCCATCGTTCTTTATTCTATGATCCTACAGCAATTTTGTTCTGAAGCGCTTAAATCTGTATTGTCCAACTATACTTTTTTGCTTAAAATCCTTATATTTAGGCTTATTATGGTTTCAACATATAAAAACTCCGAATGAGATGGACATGAATTAACATGCTCTTATAATCTTAGTCTTTGTTTTTGTTGTTGTAAAAAAACACTGTTCTCTGTATCGGTCGGCAGGTTCTCCGATTGAGCAGGTAGTGCCTTACCTTTCAATATGCTCGAATTAAGGATGTATTCGTAATGCTCTATTGCGTATTGTAATGGAGTACGGCTTATTGAGACAAAAAACAAAGAGCGTAAAAATGAATCAACCTATCAAACCATTCATCGGAGAGCGGTGGGTGGAATTTCATTTCCGCAAGCCTACCAAGAGAAATCGCTATTTCGTTTCTAATTATGGTCGGGTAAAAGCTGTGGACAAAAGAAACGATCAGGCTTACCTGGTCAACGGTACATTGGACAACCGAGGATTGCGCAAGGTGAACGTGCGACTCACAGAAGGTTTTCAAAACATCTTTCCGCACAAGTTTGTAGCTGAAAGATTCATCGAATGCCCCTCACCGGAACACACTTACGTACTTCACAAAGATTACGATAAACTGAACAACCAGTGGACAAATCTTTATTGGGCTACCAAAGAGGAGTGGATCAAGTATGTGGATGAACGAGAAAAGGCACTCGGCATCGTCCGACGAAAAAACTCTGGCATCAAACTGACGGAAACACAAGTGAGCCTGATTAAAAAGTGGCTGCTGGCTGGCAAAACGAAAAAGAAAGTGATCGCTAAAAAGTTTGGGGTAACCGAAACGCAGATCAGCCGAATCGAAAAAGGCGAGAACTGGGGCGATATCAAACCGGCTAAGTGACAGAAGAAGATTTTATTCTTCGAACTTTATCAACATTGCTTATTTTTGGTGGTTAATATTGAACTATGATCCACCACCTTGAACAATTGTCGCATCAACTAGACGGAGAACTACATTTCGATCAGCTGATGCGCGTTTTGTACGCTACAGATGCCTCCGTTTACCGCGAACTGCCGCTCGCTGTGGCGCTGCCCAAACACGAGGCAGACATTCAGCTGCTGGTAAGGTTTGCTTCAAAACACCAGTTACCTCTAATACCAAGAGCAGCGGGAACATCCCTGGCAGGCCAGTGCGTTGGCAAGGGTATGGTCGTGGATGTTTCCAAATATATGAACCAGATTCTGGAAATCTTACCAGAACAGAGCCTTGTTCGTGTCCAACCCGGCGTGATTCGCGATGAGTTGAACGCGGCCCTTCAGCCTCATGGGCTATTCTTTGGTCCAAATACTTCAACGGCCAATCGATGCATGATTGGCGGGATGGTTGGCAACAATTCCTGTGGCACAACCTCCATCGTTTATGGTTCGACCCGCGATCATGTTCGCAGCCTTCGGACAGTCCTGAGCGATGGGGAGGTAGCAGTGTTTGAAGAAGAGACCAACGATGCCTTTCATCAAAACAGGAATGGCAATGGCCTCAAAGCCAAGATTTATCAGCAAGCCTACGAGGCGCTGAACACCTCCGAACAACAGGCACTGATTCGTCAGCACTTTCCAAAGCCTTCCATCCATCGACGCAACACCGGTTATGCTGTTGATGCACTAATCGACGGTCAGCCTTTCCAAGACGATGGGCCGGCTTTCAATTTTTGCAAACTGCTCTGTGGCTCCGAGGGGACACTGGCTTTTACAACCGAAATCCTCCTCCATGTCGATCCGCTGCCCGCTCCCGAGCGCATTGTTCTAGCAGTTCATTTCGACAGTGTTCGAGACAGCCTGCGGGCCGTTCCTATCAGCATGAAGCATCGCCCCTTTGCCTGTGAGTTAATGGATAAAGTGATACTGGATTGCACCAAGGGGCAGCGGGCATACGAAAAGTACCGCTTCTTTTTGGAAGGGGATCCAGAAGCAGTGCTGGCGCTGGAATTTCGGGCAGATACCCCGGCAGCAGCAGAGGCGGCTGCCAACGAGTTGATTGCTGTGTTGAAGGCAGAAAAGCTTGGATATGCCTACCCCCTGATTGTACCGCCGGATGCTGCCAAGGTGTGGGCCTTGCGCAAGGCTGGCCTGGGGCTGTTGGCCAATATTCCCGGCGATCCAAAGGCCGTTGCCTGCATCGAGGATACGGCCGTGGCTGTAGAGGACCTACCAGATTACATCGATGAGTTCAGCGAAATAATGGATGGCTTTGGTCAGAAAGCGGTTTACTATGCCCATGCCGGAGCAGGGGAGTTGCACCTTCGGCCTATCCTCGATTTGAAAAAGGAAAAGGATGTTGGCTTATTTCACGACATCAGCGAAGCTTCTGCTCGCTTGGTTAAAAAGTATGGAGGTTCCCTGAGTGGTGAGCATGGAGACGGACGGGTACGGGCTGAATTTATTCCTTTGATGATTGGTGCTGAAAACTATGAATTACTGAAGCACATCAAAAACAGTTGGGACCCTCAGCACTTGTTCAATCCCGGTAAAATTGTGGATGCGCCGCCTATGAATGAGGATTTGCGCTATGACCCCGGGCAGGAGACACCCAGCTTTGATACTATTTTTGATTATTCGCATGTCGGCGGTTTTTTGCGGGCGGCAGAAAAATGCAATGGGTCGGGCGATTGTCGGAAGCTAGCGGCGGCGGGTGGCACCATGTGTCCCAGCTATCAAGCAACGCGCAACGAAAAAGATACTACTCGGGGCCGTGCCAATGCTCTGCGCGAATTCTTGACCCGTTCCGACCGCTCGAACCGCTTCTTCCATCCCGAGCTAAAGGAAGTCATGGACCTTTGCATTGGTTGTAAAGGATGTACTTCAGAATGTCCTTCCAATGTGGATATGGCCAGTATGAAGGTGGAATTTTTACACCAGTACTACAAATCGGCCGGTGTACCACTTGCCTCGCGCCTGATTGGCAACATCGCCCAGTTAAATGCCTTGGGAAGTTTATTTCCCGGATTGACGAATTACTTCCTGACGGCCAAGTGGAGCAGTAGCATATTGAAAAAAGTAATGGGTGTGGCGCCCCAACGCTCCCTTCCGGCCCTGGCTAAAACCAGCCTCCGAAAGTGGTTTACAACTTTTAGTCGCTCTAAAAATGGAAGTGCGAAAAAAGGTCGCACGGTTTATCTCTTCTGTGATGAATTTACCAATTACAATGATGCGGCCATCGGTATCAAGACTGTTAAGCTACTAGCGGCATTGGGTTATGACTTGCAGATGCCGGAACATCCTCCGAGCGGGCGCGCCCAATTGTCTAAAGGTTTATTACCGGCTGCTCAAAAATTGGCGCAGAAAAATGTGGACATTTTTCGTCGGATTCTCGGTCCGGAAGATGTTTTGCTGGGCATTGAACCATCGGCCATTTTGAGCTTCCGGGATGAGTATCCTCGCTTGGTTCGTTCAGAAGATCGGGAGGCTGCTCGTCAGCTTGGCCGCCAGTGCCTGATGGTCGATGAATTTTTGACTGCCGAGCTGAAGGCCGGAAGGTTGCCTTTGGATGCCTTTGATGGGCAGCCACGCCATATTTTGTTGCATGGGCATTGTCACCAGAAAGCCCTGGCCTCGGTGGCAGATACGGCCTTTTTGCTGGGGATGCCAGAGGGACATACGGTAGAGATCATTCCCTCGGGCTGTTGTGGCATGGCTGGCTCCTTTGGTTATGAAGCCAATCACTATGACATCAGCCAAAAAATCGGTGAGTTGGTGTTGTTTCCGGTAGTTCGGTCGGCCGATAAGGAGAGCTTGATTGCAGCGCCTGGTACCAGCTGTCGGCATCAAATTGCGGATGGCACCCAGCGACAAGCCTTGCATCCGGTAGAAATATTGTGGGATGCTTTGAAAAAATAAGCGTCGCAACAACTCCCTGACAATGGTCTTTAGCAGCAATGTCTTCCTTTATCTTTTCTTGCCAGTCACTTTGCTGGTTTACCTGTTGGCGCCCCGAAGCGTAAAAAATGCTTTGCTGCTATTGGCCAGCCTGCTCTTCTATGCCTGGGGCGAGAGCGAATATGTGCTCATCATGCTCGCTTCCATTCTGGGTAATTATCTCCTGGCCCTGGGAACGGGTCGGGCTGCTTCGCCAGGGGGCGCCAGACGGTGGTTCATCCTTTCTTTGCTACTGAATCTGGGACTGCTCGTCTTTTTCAAATACTTCAATTTTCTGTTGGACAACCTGGCCATTTTTTGGTCGACACCGCCTGATTTTCCAGAAGTACATTTGCCACTGGGCATTTCCTTTTTCACCTTCCAGAGCATTTCCTACCAATACGATTTGTACAAAGGACACATTCGAGCGGAGCGCAATCTACTGGACTTAGGGCTT
Source organism: Bacteroidota bacterium (assembly GCA_039199225.1). Lineage (GTDB taxonomy): Bacteria > Bacteroidota > Bacteroidia > Chitinophagales > Saprospiraceae > JBCCSZ01. Next base: position 2,166 of record JBCCSZ010000258.1, on the reverse strand, counting down.
TACATTTCGATGTTTCCACAGTTGATTGCTGGCCCCATTGTTCGCTATGTCGACATTCAAAAACAGATGCGACAGCGCCCTTTTCGCATTGGGCGATTTCGAGAAGGCATCCAGCGATTCATCGTCGGAATGGCCAAGAAAATTCTCATTGCGAATACCTTTGGGGCGGTGGTGGCGGACATTCGCGGCCTACCAGAGGGAGAATTGTCTTTGGTACTGGCCTTACTATTGGTCTTTGCCTACGCCATTCAGATATTCTTTGATTTTTCGGGCTATTCTGATATGGCGATCGGCCTGGGTAAGATGTTCGGTTTTGACTTTATGGAAAACTTCCGATACCCCTACATTGCTCGCTCGGTTCGCGAATTTTGGCGGCGCTGGCACATTTCCCTTTCCACTTGGTTTAGAGACTACCTCTACATCCCCCTGGGCGGCAATCGCAAGGGAAAGGGGCGTACTTATTTTAACTTGCTCTTGGTGTTTTTTCTGACTGGACTGTGGCATGGTGCCAGTTGGAATTTTGTGATATGGGGTCTTTTTCATGGCTGTTTTTTGTTGTTGGAGCGGCACTGGGATATTGGCCGGCTGGGTTGGCTGAGCCATGTGTACACCCTATTGGTGGTTGGCATTGCTTGGGTGTTCTTCCTGACAGACGATCTGGGAGAGTCTTGGCAAATTTTGGCTGCCTTCACAGCACCAGACCATCTAAACAACGCCACTTATCCCTTGGCAATGTTTGTCGACCGGGAGCTTTGTGTTTTTGGCGTAGCCGCCATCTTGTTGTCCATGCCCACTTGGCCTATGTTACAGCGTTTTTTCCTCAAAGCCTACCGAAACCGTCCTGGTGTTGTTTTCAAAAACAGCTTGCGGCTGGTGGAGTGGGGAATGTATATGGGACTGTTGTTGCTTTGCCTGACCTATATTTCAGCAGATGCTTTCAATCCATTTATTTATTTTAGATTCTGATGAGGAAGTTTGTTCAAATATTGTATGTGCTTGGGTTTGGTCTGCTTCTCGGAGTGGTGCCATTGACCATGTTGCTGTTTGATTATGAGCAGGAGAATGTCGAGTATCGAAAATTGGCTGTTAAGCCCGTTTGGTCAGAAACTACTTTAAAGAACTGGCCTCCCGAATATGAAAAATATTTCAACGATCATTTTCCATTCAGAGATCGGCTGTATCGGGCCTTTAGCAGATGGAAAGTCGATGTGATGAAGGAGTCGCCCAAGCGAAAGCGGGTAATTTTGGGCAAAGAAGGCTGGTTGTTTCTCAGCGGCGAACGCACGCTTGACCAGTATCGGGGCATTGATCCCTTGAAGGCGGAGGAGTTGGATAAAATAGAACAACAGTTGCGTGAGAAGTTGTCTTGGTGTAAGGAGCGGGGCGTATTGTATGGCATCGTTATCTGCCCGGAAAAGCACAGCGTTTATCCCGACCTTTTGCCCGATTGGATGAAAACGGCCGGTCCCATGACACGCACGAACCAAGTGCTGGAACGCATCCAAAAAATTGATGGCTTATTGTTGATCGATCTGAGGGAAGCACTTCGTCAGGCCAGAAAAGAACTGGAACCACTGCTTTACTACAAATACGACACCCACTGGAACCACCTGGGAGCCTACGTGGGCTACCGCAAAATGATCGATGCCTTGACGGCTTACAAGGACATCCCTTTGCGAGACTGGTCGGACTATCGGCAGTTGAACATCGAGAAGAAAGGGGGCGATTTGGCCCGTATCCTCAATCAAATGCATTGGACCGATAGCGTGCCGACGCTGGAACCGCTTTTCGAGCCGGTTGCCGGCGGTGATACAGCAGCGATCCGCTACCTTGAGCCTACGAAGCTGACCTTTGCAGCTTTTGAAAATACCGATTCCAGTCTACAGCATAAACTATTGATTTTCAACGATTCTTACAGTGTATCTCTGAGGCGTTACCTAAAGGACAGCTTTCGCCAATCTGCCTTTGTGTGGAATCATCATTTTAAGAAGGAGATGGTTGAAGATTTAAAACCGGATATTGTTTTGCAAGAGTTTGTTGAGCGGTATGTGCATCGGGTGGGGTGGTAGTATGCAGATGGGCAGTAGGAAGTGGATAGTTGGAGGCAATAAAGTAAATAACCATATTTAAAGTATATTTATGTTTCTGTTAAAGATGCCTTTTTTG
>JBCCSZ010000257.1:0-11243 GCA_039199225.1 Bacteroidota bacterium | reverse complement strand
TCTTGAACTTCCGGCAGTGTGACCTTTCCATCCCACAGAACATTATCAGCTAGGATCAAACCTCCAATATTGACCTTATCAAAAACCAGGTCGTAATAGTATGCATAGTCTTTCTTTCCGGCATCTATAAAAACCAAATCAAAGCGAGTCGTTAGCTGCGGAATAATCTGTTGTGCTTGCCCTATGTGGAGACGAATGCGTTCCTCCATCCCAGCCTTTTTGATGTATTTGCGGATAAGGTATTCCATCTCGTCATTGGCTTCTATGGTTTGTAGCAAACCGTCGTCGGGCATTCCATCTGCCATACAAAGGGCAGCATAGCCCGTGAAGGTTCCAATTTCCAGGATGTGGCGCGCCTGGTAGAGTTGACACAGCAGTCGGAGGAAAGCCCCTTGCAGCGGCCCACTCGACATTTGCGGTGCCAGGGTTTTTAGGTGGGTCTCTCTTTCCAATTGGTAAAGTACGTCCGAAATTCGGCTGGTGTGCTGTTCGCAGTATTTATTCAGTCGCTTTTGTTCAGGACTCATCTTTCAGGATTTTGAGTATGCTTTTCGAATCTGCTTTTCAGAAAAGGGTAGCTGAGAACAGTACCAATGATGATGAGGCACCCCCAGTAAAAGCTGGCGTTCAACTCCTCGTTTTCCCGAAGCAGCAACCAAGCCAATACGATGCCATAGACCGGTTCCAAGTTGATGGTCAAGTTGGAGGCAAAGGCCGATATGTATTTCAATGCCCGCAGAGCCAGCACATAGGCCAGCGTCGTACACAGGAGCGCCAGGATGAGCAAATAGCCAATGTCAGAAGTATTGGGCCAAAAACCGGCTTCTGGTGATTGTGCAAAATAAAAAGGGAGGATAAAACTGATGAGGAGCCAACCGCTGCCAAGCTCCAAAAAGGTAATGCTCAGCGAGTCCGCCTTATCCACCAATTGCTTATTGAAAATGGCAAAGAGAGAAGCGAGCAAAGCAGACAGTAGGCCAACTACGACACCGATGAGCATGCCCATCTCAAGGCTGCTCACCACCAATACCATTCCTGGAATGATGAGCAAACCAAGGGCGATTTCAAACCACTTGACAGGCTGACGAGTAATCAAAGGCTCCAATAAAGAGGTAAAAAAGGAGGTTGTTGCCATGCAAACCAGGCAAACAGAAGCATTGGAGTATTTAATCGATCCAAAGAAACAAATCCAATGCAGAGCGACCAATGTTCCAATTCCCATATATTGCAAAATCAGGGAGCGCGGAATATCCCGCAAGGTCCGGCCGAAGCGAATCAATAAAAACAAGCTGGCAGAAGTAATAAGAACGCGCCACCACACCAGCACTAGGGCCGAAAGTTGGATCAAATCACCCAAAATAGCTGTTAAGCCGAATAAAAGAACGGCTATGTGCAATTCTAGATAGGCCCGTTGAACTTTATTCATCCTTGTGTTATGACCAATGAATAATGGAATTTTACAGGCTGACGGTGCAACATCCATCAGCTGAAATTTTACGTTGGCGGGCAAAGGTAGGAATAATATTTACGCCTGCGAGCCACAAATTGAAGGCTCTTTTGTGATTTGTGGCATGCAAGCCAGCACTTTTTCGGCCCCAAATTGTTGTATAGCTGTGAGCAAACGCAAAAAAGCTTTTTCCAGCCTACGACACCGAGGCAAATTGACTATCTTTGTGGAACAAATCACTTACCTTTTTAAAAACTACTCCCTATGACTCTTACGATTGGCGAAAAAGCGCCTAATTTTACTTTGAGAGCGAGCGATACAAAAGAAGTATCTCTGGAAGATTTCAAAGGCCACAACGTTGTATTGCTTTTCTTTCCACTGGCATTCACCGGCGTTTGTACCACCGAATTGTGTACGATGAGAGACGATATTGCAACCTACGATGGCCTCGACGCCAAAGTTTTGGCCATTTCTGTTGACTCTCCATTTACACTGGATAAATTCAAAAGCGATCAAAATTTGAATTTCCCTCTTTTGTCGGATTTCAACAAAACTGTTTCCAGAGCCTATGGTTCCCTTTATGAAGACTTTGTGCTGGACATGAAGGGGGTGTCCAAACGTTCCGCTTTTGTCATCGACCGGGAGGGTAACCTCCGCTACATCGAAGTTTTGGAGTCCGCAGGAGATTTGCCAAATTTTTCTGCTGTAAAAGCAACTTTAGAAAGCTTAAAGTAGTTAATAAGATTACTCGACTGCAAAATTGCCGCAAATTCGCGATAAAATGGTGCAGTAAGCATATGTGATTTCTGAATATTTTTTTATTTTAGTGCCAGTTGAGCAACGTAAATTTTTAGCTTATGCTTCACAATAACAGCGTAGAGGAATTAGAAGAAGTTTTATTGGAAGAGCGCACAGACATCGGTACCAAATCCGAGCTGATTGTCTACAACGACGACTTCAACACTTTCGACTGGGTCATTCAGAGTTTTATGGAAGTATTCAAATATTCTTCCGAACAGTCTGAGCAATTGGCCATGCTGATCCACTTCGGTGGCAAGGCAACCGTCAAAACGGCAAGCCGGGAAGTATTGAGGCCATTTAAGGATGCGCTAACAGACAGAGGGCTTTCGGCCGTCATCGAAGAGTTGCAAAAGGGATAAAATCCATTTCTTCCATTTTAAATTTCGTCAAACAAGGGAGTGGCAATGCGTCACGCCCTTGTTTGATTTTAGCATACATTCCTCCCGAAAGGGATTAAACCATTTTTCTAAGCATGCCGGTATTTTGGCTCTCCGAAAATGAGCTTACTTTTCCACACCCAGAACTCGCCAACGAAGATGGCATCGTAGCCATAGGGGGCGACCTTTCCGTAGAACGGCTTATATTGGCTTATCGAATGGGACTCTTTCCGTGGTTCAACCCACAAGACCCTATTCTCTGGTGGTCTCCCGACCCTCGCTTCGTCCTCTTCCCATCCGAGCTAAAAGTTTCCAAAAGCATGCGCCCCTACTTCAACCAACGGAAATTTACAGTAACTTTCGACCAGGCATTCAGGCAGGTCATCCTGGGTTGCCAGCAACAAAGGCGCAAAGGTCAAATTCAAGGAACCTGGATATCCGACTCTATGGTGGAAGCCTATTGCAACCTATTCGAAGCTGGTTATGCCCACTCTGTCGAAGTCTACAAAAACGATGAGCTCGTCGCCGGCCTGTATGGTGTGTCAATCGGAAAGGTCTACTTCGGCGAATCCATGTTCACAACCGTCAGCAATGCCTCCAAGTTCGGCTTCATCACCCTCATCCGAAAGCTGAATGAATTGGGCTTTTGGCTGATCGACTGCCAGCAGCACACCCGCCACTTGGAAAGCCTCGGAGGCCGCCCCATTTCCAGAGAAGTCTTTCTACAATACATGGATAAAAACCAACACGAGCAATCCTTTGTAGGCAATTGGAACCATTGGCTCAATTCTGAAGCTTAAAGAGGAACAAAACGCTGATTTTTTCGAAAAAAAATAAGAATACCTTAAGTTGCGTTGCAACTTAGAACAACCGTAAAATCTTCTGTATATGCAGCAGCGTTTGTGGCTCTTATTGGTGGTGCTGATCGCCCTTTCCTTTAAAGACAGTAACCGAAAAGGTTATCCAACTAATTACTTTCGATCTCCGGTCGGATACAAAATGCGCCTGTCCGGCACCTTCGGCGAACTACGCCCCAACCACCTGCATGCTGGCATCGATATAAAGGCCCACAATGGCAGAATTGGACAGTCACTTTATGCAACAGCCGATGGCTATGTGAGTCGCATCAAAGTACAGTCGGGCGGCTATGGCAATGTGCTTTATTTCAACCACCCCAATGGATACACGAGCGTCTACGCACACTTACATGAATTTCCGCCTGATATTGCCAAGTACGTCAAAGAATTTCAGTACAAACGCAAATCTTTCGAAGTGGAAATCTTTCCAGAACCAGACCGATTCCAATTCAAAAAGGGCGACATTGTCGGTAAGCTCGGCTTGTCTGGCCGATCTTTTGGTCCTCACTTACACTTTGAGATTCGAGATACCCGCACTGAAAAGCCCATTAATCCACTCTTATTTGGTCTGGAAGTGCCAGACAATGTTCCACCTAAGCTACACAAAATCAAAGCTTATTCGCTCAATGATAAACTGGAAACCATCGGTAGTCGATCCGTCAGTCTCGTTCGCAAGGGCAAGAGCTATGGCATTAAAGGCGATACGCTATTGGTAGGCGCCTGGCGAGTTGGATTAGCCGTAAAAGCTTTTGACCACATGCCTGGTGTATCCAACTGGAACGGTATTTATGCCCTGCGGATGTATCAGGATGGAGACTTGATCTATGATTTTGAGATGGAGACTTTCTCCTTCAACGAAACGCGATACATCAATGCTCACCTGGACTATGCCGAGCGAGTCACTCAAAAAAGTTACTACCACCGCTGTTACAGCCTGCCTGGAAATAAGTTGTCCATCTATCGAGAAAAGAAAAACGAAGGCGTCATCGAATTATCGAAAAACAAGGCTAAAGAAATTCACATCATAGCAGAGGATGCAGAAGGCAATCAGGCCAAACTCAACTTTTGGGTCAAGCGCAAGGAGGTTGTTCCAGCCAATGGCGCGCCTTATAACTATCTGCTGCCCCATGACGAGGAAAATATTGTCCAGAACAATAGCCTGGATTTGTACTTCCCAAAGAATACTTTTTACGAAAATGTCTATCTACAGTATCACAGCTCCAAAGAAAAATCGAGTGGGGTGTACTCCTCTGTTCACCACATCCACAATTTCAAAACACCTGTGCATAAATACTTCCAAATTGGTATCCAGGCCACTGGTTTGCCGGATTCGCTGAAAAGTAAAGCCTTCATCGCTTTTTGCCAGAAAAGTGGAAAAATGGAAAACTGTGGTGGCAAATGGGTCAATGGAAAACTGCAAACCAAGGTCCGCAGCTTTGGAGATTATTGCATTATGATCGACCAAACCGCTCCCACTATTCGGCCAGTTCAATTCAAGTCCTACATGAAAGGTGCTTCTAAAATGAGCTTTAAAATTACAGACAATCTCAAAACGGCCCGCAATGTGGAATATCTGGACTATCAAGCCACCGTCGACGGTCGATGGATTTTGATGGCCTATGATGCGAAGAAAGACTTGATTGTTCATCGCTTCGATGGGACCATCGGGCCAGGGAAACACCAGCTTCGCTTGGAAGTCAAAGACAGCCGCGGCAACAAAAAAGTCTTCGAGAGGAAATTTACATTGTAATTCTCCAACCTAATCGGGTTCTTGCTGTTTTATCGGTGCAAATTCATTTTTCCGACGTACAAAATAAAATAGTATGACCCATCTTAAGGAAGGCGATGCCGCTCCAGCCATCGATGGTTTCGATGAAAACGGTGAGGCTGTATCACTGGCTCAATTTGCCGGCCGCAAGCTCATTCTTTTCTTTTACCCAAAAGACAATACACCTGGTTGTACTGCCGAAGCCTGCAGCTTACGCGACAGCTACGATGAGCTGAAAGCTGCTGGATTCGAATTGTTGGGTGTCAGCCCAGACAGTGCCAAAAAGCACCAAAATTTCATTAAAAAGTTTGAATTCCCCTTTCACCTCTTAGCAGACACGGATCGCAAGGTTATTGAAGCCTACGGTATTTGGGGACCTAAGAAGTTCATGGGCCGCGAATTCGACGGTGTCCACCGGACAACCTTCATCATCGATGAAAACGGTAAGATTGAGAAGATTTACAAAAAGGTCAAAACCAAAGACCACGCAACACAGATACTAGAAGGATTAGCCGTAGGCTAATGCGCAAGACAATCTCGTCGAAGCAGCCTTTTTACTTCAATTTGCAAGTAGAAAGGCTGTTTTTATTTGGAAAGCTCAAAAACGGGGGCTGCTGTTGTAAATCGCCAAAAAGACTAGGGCCATTCTAAGGGTCGGGCTGACTCGCTCATCAAAATTGTCGTAAATGATCCACTCTCGGGGGTCGTCACCGTAATTCATTAAGATGCGAAAGGTGCCGTAAGTCGTTTCCCGCACCAGCCATTGCGTGCGATTGTTGCCCCATTTGGTTTTGAAAGTCAAAGAGATGGAATTATCCGTAACGCGCCACTCCCGGTCGTCTTCCTTCCACATGCGGCGCGCCGTCACATTTTCGCCACCACCAGAGATTTGCCAACGGCTTGGGTCGTTTTTCCATACCAGCCTTATCTCCCCCCACTGATCTGCCCAGTCGTAAGACCACTCCGTCCAATCTTCTTGTTGGGGCCACTTCATCTTGAGTTCTCCCCTGTACTCAGAATCATCGGATTCGTCGGCAAAGAAGATTTCCCACTCTACAAATGAATCTGACCATTTGGTTCCAATACCTGTTAGATAGTATTGGGCTTGTAGCTGGCCGATATGACAGAGCAAAAAGCAAGCGAATAAAAAGGAATACCTCATCCTTTTCATAATGCCCGAATGACAGGAATTATTGTTTGAATGTGCATCGGAGGCAACAGATTCCTTAGAAAGGCAAGTCGTCATTGGCGTCGCTGTCTCCGGCAGGTGCATCGTCCATCGAAGGAAAGCTATCGAATTCTGGTGCGGCAGAGGGTGTCCCTGTAGCAGAGGCATTGGCCGCTTCGATACGCCAGGCGTCGAGATTGGTAAAGTAAGAGACGTTGTTATCCCTTTTGTATTCACGACCGCGCAGGGAAAAAGTCACCTTGAGCTGGTCACCTTCGTTAAAAGGATCCAATTTTTCGCAATTGTTTTGAGTCAACTGAAATTTGATGAGCTGGGTGTAAGCACCATCCTCCATTTCCAGGACAAACTCTCTTTTACGAAATGTATCTGTTACCTGATTGGTATCAAATTTTTTGTACAATTTACCTTCCACGTCGAAAGCCATGATCAATACACTTTTAGAATTTAGAAAATTGCGAATTGGCGGTCAAAAATACGAAAAGTCACAGCAAAGAAGAACTGCAGCCAAAAAAAAGGCGGTTATTCCGAGAGGGGCTGGAATAACCGCTTTTGCAGTGAGGTTGGAAATCGTTGTTTTTGGATGTCAGGCTCCGAGATACTGGGAAGATTTAACCTCCTGACCAATGAGGAGTTTGTAAATATCTGTAGGGTTGGTACACAAAATAGCTTTCTTCCCACGAATGGCAATAGGAGCTTTGATCAAATCAGGGTTGTAGCGCAAGACTTTCACCCAGCTCTCATTGTCAAATTCACGACCGCGAATGTGTGCCTGATAGTAGGGATGGGCTTTATTCAATATCTCTTTGGGATGCAAATCCAATGCTTTCAGGATCATTTGCCAACTGGTACCGGTGGAAGGCGTTCTCCCAAATGAGTAGGATTTAATGTGTGGCGTCAAGCTTTGTGCATGTGCCACGGTCTTTCGATCCGCACTCGAATCCGGATTATAATAGATCATAATTTCCCGCTGGTGCGTCTTCATTGGCAAAAGGATTTAAAGTTATTTTATAGTCTCTTATTTTAAATATACTGATAATTATTAATTAATCAAAATTTAATTTTATTCAACAATTCAATTTCAAAATTTGGCAATTCAAGTACGCCATTTTGCAGATGTTCTGTCCGTAGCATGATCGACGTAGATAAAACTGTGTGTACCCCAATTTTTACGTAATTTTGCAGCCTCATTCCGACCGGTGCAAGCTCCTGTCATTTGACCAAAAACTTTCATCAGGTCGCAACTGGAATTATGATTAATTGGTTCAAAAAAATATTCGGCAGCGAGCCGGAGAAAGTCTCTGACCCTATGAAGTATTTGATCGTCGGACTGGGAAATCCCGGTTCCGAATACGAAAATACCCGACACAATGTTGGATTTCTAGTACTCGACCTACTGGCCAAAGAATTCGAAGCTTCCTTCAAAGATGATCAACACGGCTTCCTCGCCCGTTTTCGCCACAAAGGCAGAACCTTCGTTTTACTCAAACCAACCACCTACATGAATCTCAGCGGAAAAGCGGTCCGTTACTGGTTGCAAAAAGAAAAGATTCAAAAGGAAAATCTGCTAGTCGTTTTGGATGACCTCAACCTACCTTTTGGCAAACAGCGCCTCAGAGGTAAGGGCAGCGACGGAGGCCACAATGGTCTCAAGGACATCGATCAACTCAATGGTGGTAACAAATATGCACGGTTGCGAATCGGCATCGGCGATACTTTCTCCAAAGGCAAACAAGTCAACTTCGTACTCGGTGCCTGGAACAAAGAAGAGGAAGAACAGCTACCCGATCTCCTCAAAACGGCTGCTGAAACAGTAAAAGCCTTCGGCACCATCGGCCTGAGCCGAACCATGAACACTTTTAATAAAAAGTAAGCACCTTCCAAAGATTTAGTGACAGGCGAAAAACCGTAAATAAAAGCGAAACATCAGCCCCTATAATGGCGTGTACTTTTTGCTTTTTTCTCATTTTGGCACAAAATATGCTCAAATGTAATAGAACTGCCTTCAAACTTTCCTTTTACGAACTCCCCCCTTTTGTACTGACGAGAAATGACACGTTAAAAACTAAACAATACTTTAAGTTTTAGAACAAACCTATTTTGCCATGGAGAATCACTACGCCAAGTTAGTAGCTTGTCTGCTATTCCTATTCCTCTTTTCCAATACTTTTTACGCCCAAACTTTTTATTCTGCAACAAGCGGTAGCTGGACTGCAGATAGTACCTGGGTGGGTGGCGTTGCCCCTACCAAGGACGATGATATAGTCATAAAGAGCGGTCATGTTGTGACCATTTCCGGAGGTGCCTACAAGCACAAGGCCGGAATCGTTGTTGAATCTGGGGGAGAGCTGATCATGGATACTGGAACCTATGACGATGGCTTTACCTTTGATGGAACAGAGTTCCACGTATTTGGAAGGCTTACCTTGACCTTTTCACCAGAGAAGGACCTCACAATAAAAGGAACCAGCCTATTTTGGGCGCACGACGGCTCGGAGATTCTCGTATCTGATGATATGAAGATCGAAGGAAAATCTACAAATATTATAGATGATGTGTGTATAGAAGTGGATGATGACTTTCACATCAAGGGAAAAGACGTCACCCTCTGTGGGAGTGGCGGAGCAAGCATCGGCACCGATACCGGAAGCAATACATTCAACTTGCAAAATGGCGCCTCCATGGACCAAGTATGTGCTGAAACGGCGATCTATCGGGGTGCAGGCGGCACTTGTACGACGCTTGTACAAAGGGGTACCGGAAACAACGGCCCTGCGGCTGTTGACGATACGGAAGTTACGCCTCAAAATACACCTGTCATCGTAGATGTGCTCAATGGCGGAACACCTGACTCCGACTCAGATGGCGATACGCTCTACCTCATCTCTGTAGGCACCGACCTGGTCAATGGCCGCAGCGTCAACGGCGGAACCGCCATCATTAACAATAACGGCACATCCGATGATCCAACAGATGATTTTGTAGACTATACACCACCCAGCAATTTTATTGGAGACGATTCCTTCATGTACGCCATCACCGACTCTTCCGGAGGGATGAGCTTTGCTACGGTGATTGTATCCATTCAGGCTTTGTTGCCAGTTACCTGGCTCGATTTTAAAGCAAAGTCGCATTATTGTGACATACAGCTCAATTGGTCAACTGCCGAAGAAATCAACAATGACTTCATCGAAGTGCAGCGAAGTACAGATGCAATTGATTGGGAAACGATCGACCAAATCAAAGGAAATGGAACGACTGACGCCACCAGCTACTACCAATACGTTGATACGGACCCTCAAAAAATAAATTACTATCGACTCAAGCAGGTGGATTACAATGGCGAAAGCGATTATTCGAAAGTCCTGAAAGTCAGTCCACCTTGCTACAAAAACCTGCAAGCCAAGCACAAAGGCATTGTAAAGATATACCCCAATCCAGCATCGGATCAACAAGTTACACTGACACTAAACGCAACGGAAGCTAAGATGGAAGCTGTTATGCTGACCGACCTGATGGGCAATCCCATCTACCGCCTGAATATGCCACTTTCTGAGGGGCTAAACTTATTGCGGCTTGATATTGGCCACCTACCTTCTGGACAGTACGTCATTCATGCTGCACAAACAACGACTTCACTGACGATTGCGCGGGACTAACAGGTCCCATAGGCAAGATGGCATCTTCACAAGGTAATCTTTAAGCATCTTGTGAAGATGCTTTACTCATTTGCCAAAAGTGCTTGAACAGCTTTTTTTAGCGCTCCTGCCTCTCCCAGCGGCATCCGAAATCCAGAAAATCTCTTTGCTTGTCGAACAGCTTCTTCCAGATGGAAGTCGGCCTGTGTCATCCGAAAAAACAAACCTGCCCGCTGCAGCTCCTCTGCCAGGTATTCCTGCTCGGTCTGTCCGGGTGTCGGCACCAGAATGGCCTTTTTTCCCAGTACGCTTAAATCCATTACAGTGCTGTAGCCCGGCCGACTCAAGACCAATCGACTCCTTGCGATGGCCTCATTAAGCGCTTTGGCATTGAGATAAGATACCAACTCGACCTTCTCCGTCAGAAAATAATGCTCCTCTAATTCCGTTTGGCCTTTGACCACTAACATCCGGTAGTCGCTTTCCACAGCTTGGCTCAGTATCTTTTCTTCAAAAAAACTTCGCTGGGGTTCCGGACCGCTCAGTATCGCAATGATGTCGTACCTCGGCTCGCAATCTATTGGGACAAAGCGCGATAAGGGACCCAGGTAAACAGCTTTCGATGGGACTCCTCCATGCGACAAGCGTCCTGCCAAACCTGGTAAGGCTGCCACATCGGGTATCCATAATACATCAAAAGGCTGGATGAAAGCACGGTTAAACTTTCCGACAATCCACTCAAGCAGGCGAATGGGTATTTGGATATTTACCTGATGAGTCATAAAAACATTGCGAACACCTGGAATCCGGCACCCAAAACGGTTGTCCGAAATGAGTAGGTCGAATCGTTTGTGTGCAGCTAATCTTCGAATTACTTTGTACTCTTTGTAGACCGTTCGGGCGATGCGCGGCATTTGCCAGCCGATGTTCCACAGCATATTGGCAGTCTTATAGTGAATGTTGTAGGCAGGAAGCTCGTAGTAGGGAAGAGTCGGAAATTCCTGGCAAAGCAATCGTCCCGCCCGCCCGTCAGAAGCCAGATGTACCTCGGCTCCTTGCGACAACAAGGCGTTGATGATCGGCATGCAACGAGTCGCATGCCCTAGTCCCCAATTGAGAACAGCAACCAATACTCGCACTGTAGCTTTCGTTTAATATTCTTTTCAAGA
>JBCCSZ010000256.1:0-11318 GCA_039199225.1 Bacteroidota bacterium | reverse complement strand
GGTTGATTACCTTTTGCAGGTTTTGGGTATTAAGGGTAAAAGGCTTGCATCAAAAGCTATTTTAAGTAAAAAATACTTAGCAGTAATATCTGTATTTTATAAGCAGATTTTCAACAATTATTTCATGTTATTTTTTCTGTTTTTTTGGTAGATATAATGCTGCTCTGTCATATCTAAAGATGTAAAATTTTTTGAAGGATCGAAGCATGAAAACTAAAACTTGAACGTTCAGACTCGTTGTCTGAATAACTCCGTACCCTTTTCCTGGTTATTGTCTTTATAAAAATTTTCTCGTGCTTTTTGAAAATGAAGGTAGCAGGAAAGGGGTGCTTTTTGTCCTTTTAGAACACAAACATTATGAATAAGCTCCTTTATTTCATTGTCTTGATGTGCCTGGCTACCAGCTTGTCTGCACAGTATATTGTACCCAATCACCAAATTCACAAAGTAGATAAGGGGAAGATGTTTCTGCGTTGGGAGCCCCGCGATATTGCCGAATGGGAGCGTAGTTTAGAGGTAGGATACAACGTAGAGGTTTACATCCAAAAGCCAGATGGTAGTCGTCAAATGTTTCGTTCGCAGAACTTACGGCCTGCTCCTCTGAACAGCTGGGAAGAAAACATGACGGGCCTAGATAGTACCATGCAGGAGTTTTACGCCGGAGCTAGAAACTTAATTTACATCAGCCAAGAAATGCGCTCCGAAATTGCTTCGACCATATTGGAAGGAAGCACAGATGTCAATCGGGAAATCGACGAGTTTCGCCTTGGTTTCTTGGCTTATGCCTGTACCTATGACGCAAAGCTTCAACGCTTGGCAGGATTGGGCTATCAAATGCCGGTCGAGTCCAACATGAAATACTTTGTAAAGGTGTATGTCAACGGTTACAAGCCCTACGAGTTTGACATTGATGCTTCCAAAGTTACCCGCCCGAAAGTGCCGACGCTCACGGCCGATTTCAGTGATAAAGAGGTAGAGTTAAAGTGGCGAACGAAAGAGTATAAAAAGGATTTCTACGGCTATTTTTTGGAGCGTTCTACCGACAGCCGTCGATTTACGCGCATCAATGAGCTGCCTTTTGTCAATATGCTTGATACGCTTAAGAAAGCAACTGAGTACCACTCTTTGAAGCAAAAAGAAAAGCTGGAAAAGAATTATAAAACATACTGGTTTCGGGTGAGAGGAATGGACTATTTTGGAGACCGCAGTTTTCACCAAAGTACGGTCTCTGGCTATGGCTACGACAAGATCAAAATGAATCCCATTGTAACCTTTGCCGATCAGACCGACTCGAATTATGCATTGATTCGATGGAAAGTAGAACCCATCTACAATCGCTTGATTGAAGAATTCGAAATCGTTCGAGCCGATACCATCAATGGAAATTACAAACCTGTTCTGCAAAACCTACCACCAGATCAAAGGGAGGCGCAGATCAAAATGAAGGCCAAATCGAATTACTTCCGAATCATTATGCGGCCCAAAGACGGAGAGGACATCAGTAGTTTTCCAGTCTTTGTTATGGGGATGGATACAGTCCCTCCCATCACGCCCTTGGCCTTTACCGGAAAGATGGATTCCAACGGCATCGTGACCTTACAGTGGGAGCGCAATACCGAAGACGATCTATGGGGATATAAGATATTTCGATCCAATTTTAAATCGCAAGAATTTGGGACCATTACTCCCAATCCCCTGACGGATACTTTCTTTGTCGACACGGTAAATATCAAAACCTTTGTCGAAGAAATCCACTATCAAATCATTGCCGTGGATACGCGCTACAATCGCTCGCCCTTCTCTGAAATTTTGACCCTCGAAAAGCCCGATATTATTCCGCCGGTTGCGCCGGTGATTCGACGCGTCACTTTCATGGAAGACAGTATCAAAGTTCATTGGGACAACAGCGGTAGCCATGATGTCATCGGCCACAAGCTCTTCCGAAAAATGCCCCAAAAGGAAAGCAGTTGGTCCCTCATCGCAGAATTTGAGGATACCGATAGCATCTATGGCGTCTTTTACGACAAGGACTTCGAGCTGGAAAATCAATATGCCTACTTGTTGGTTGCGCTAGACGACGATGGCAATGAATCGGAACCTTCTCGCCCCTACGTCACCTACGCCAAAAGCAAGAAAGCCAAGGAAGCCTTTGGAAAGATAGAAGTGGATGTGGACAAGAGGCGTCGCAAGGCAACCATCAGTTGGACGCTCAAGGACCCAGATGCCATTAGTGAGGTCAAAGTATACAGAGGAAAGTCCAAAGACAAAATCTCTCTCTGGCAGATTTTAGACCCCGAAAAGACCTCTATCACACAAGAAAAACTCAGTAAAAACGAAAAACTCTACTACTACCTCAGCCCGAGTTACAAGGAAGGCAACAGAGGCAAGTTCAGTGATCTGATTGTAGTAGAACCCGGAAGATAAAATCATGAATTATCCAAGCGTTTAGAGCAGTTGCTCTCTTCGTGAATTGATTAAAGAAAAAGCTAGACAGGTGATGAACAGGTTGATTTTGCAGATTGGTAATTGGATGTTTCTAGGGATGATTCTAGTATTTTGGCCTTCGTCAAAAACGGAATTTTCTCCGGTGCCTCTTACGACTGCAAATCTTCCTGTTATTTTTTCTTCTGAGCTGACCCCCTTCGAATGTACACCCAATTTTTACCAAGTCATTCGATCAAATGGTATGCTGGTCCGATACAATGCACTGGACTTGGCAGGTGGTTGGGAAGTGATCAATCGCTTTGGGTATCGAGTGGATGCCCTGGCGTACAATCCTGTCGATAATTTTATGTATGCCATCCGATTTTCAGACGACCACCTACTGCGGATCGGGCAGGATGGCAATTTCCAAGACCTGGGTAGCCTCGACCTACCCAATCTGTTTTACCACGTTGGTGAGTTTGATCCCCAAGGCCGCTATTACATCAAAGGAATCGGTAAAGATGCCTCAGATGAATTGGCAGCTTATCGCATCGATATGGTCAATGAAACCATCGACCTTATCAGTACATCGGAAGTATTCAAGCCAGGAGATTGGTCTTACAACTATGCCGACGATCATCTCTACGGTGTAGATCGCGACACCCTTTACCGTCTCAATCCCATTACAGGAAACATCGACAAACGGGCGATCACGGGAATTTTGGATTATGACTTACCTTCCTTTTTTGGCTCTGCCATGTCGGCTGCCAACGGGACTTTGTTTGTCTACAACCAAGGCAGTGGGAATATTTATCGAATCGAGCCAGAATCTTCAGAGGCCATTTTGGTTTCCAGAAGTCTGGGAGAAGGTATTTTTTCAGACGGAGCTTCCTGTCCCTTTGCGGACGCTCCCTTGCCGCTGGTGGTGGCGAAGCAAGATGCTGTTTCAACCTTTAGCAATGAAAGCGTTCGTCAACAGATTGACTTAAATGATTTTGCTTTTCATACCTTTTTGGACTTAGAAAGTGTTCGCCCGATTCAAGCCGCTGCCCATGGCGTAGCCGACTTTTCCAATGGCACTTTAGAGTATGCCCCAGAGCCAGATTATTACGGATACGACACCCTTGTATATGAAATATGTAGCACAGATGATCCGACACTTTGCGATCAAACAGAGATTTTCATAGAGGTCATTCCAATCGTTTCAATAGCAGGCTCCATTTGCGAAGGAGCATCCTATGTATTCGCAGGCAGTGAGTACACCCAAGCAGGTTCTTACGCGGATACGCTGGCTTCTACCGTGGGCGTAGACAGTATTATTCAGCTCAATTTGGAAGTCAATACAAACCCCCGAACAACAGTAGAGGCTGAAATTTGTCAAGGTGGTGCATTCGACATTTGGGGACGTACCTACGAGTATGCTGGTTATTACGATGCCATTTTTCCGTCCGCCAAAGGCTGCGACAGCACGGTCACGCTTTACTTGCAAGTGGAGGCAGCCCCTCGCTCTACGATCGAAGCTCAGATTTGTCAAGGTAGTGAATTTGAGTATCAGGGATTCACTTATCGCAACTTTGGCTACTACGATCACATTTTGAAAACAGCTGATGGTTGCGACAGCATCGTGACTTTATTTTTGCAAGTTGATCCACCGATAGAAACAAATCTTAGTGCGACCATCTGTCAAGGAACGACCTACGACATCTGGGGAACCAGCTTCGATCGAACTGGCGACTATGGCCAAGTTCTACAGACAGCCGAAGGTTGCGACAGCATCGTCCGATTGCGACTAGATGTCTTACCTCCACCCATTGAATTCCTCCAAGCCAATATTTGCGAGGGGGAGTCTTTCCAACTTGGCGCAGCTACTTATACCCAAAGTGGTCTTTACCAACAGACGGTCAAAACAGCTGAAGGTTGTGA
Organism: Bacteroidota bacterium; assembly: GCA_039199225.1. Taxonomy (GTDB): domain Bacteria; phylum Bacteroidota; class Bacteroidia; order Chitinophagales; family Saprospiraceae; genus JBCCSZ01. The sequence continues at coordinate 6,971 of JBCCSZ010000256.1, read as the reverse complement.
CAGTACGCTCACACTGGACTTATTTGTAGAAGCCATTCAAACAACAGTTTTGAACGAGCAAATTTGTATCGGTGAACGCTTCCAATTGGGCAATGAAATTTACAATCAAACAGGAAGCTACCAGCAACGTCTGACAAGTGTATCTGGCTGTGACAGTTTGGTGGAGTTGAACTTGCGGGTCAATGATATTTCACAAGAATTTCTCGACCTTCGAATTTGTGAAGGGGAACAATACACCATAGGTTCAAATACTTTTTCTCAAAGTGGTTCTTATCGCGAAATCCTAACCGCTGCTACTGGTTGCGACAGTATTGTCGACTTGCAGCTAACGGTTTTACCTGTTGCACAAACCGCCACAGCGGTCAGCATTTGTGAGGGAGAAACTTATCGATTGGGTAATGCCATTTTTTCACAGGCTGGTATTTATGAAGAAATCTTTGTGGCGGAAAATGGTTGTGATAGTGTGGTGCAATTAGACCTTTCGGTCCGCTCCATCTCAGAGAGTATAGAAGAGGTTGCCATTTGTCAGGGACAGTCGTATGCATTTGGTGGGACGTCTTTGATGGAAAGTGGTTCGTACCAGGAGCGTTATACGGCTGCCAATGGTTGCGATAGTTTTGCAAATTTAGTGCTGGAAGTTTTACCAATTTTGGAATCCAACCTGCAAGTCAGCATTTGTACTGGAACCGCTTTTGAAATAGCCAATCGTCGTTTTGAACAGACGGGGCAGTATGAAATTGCACTTATTACAGCCGAGGGTTGTGACAGTTTAGTTTATCTAGATTTGGAAGTGACACCGGAAATCGTAGAAGAGATTGATGCGGTTATTTGTCAGGGCGCGAGCTATAATTTTGGCGGTGTTCTGTATGATGAAAGCGGCCGTTACGAGCAGCGTTTGACGACAGCGGCGGGTTGCGATAGCTTGGTTCGTTTGGACTTGTCAGTGGCGTCTGAAATCGTGGAAGAGATCGATGCAGTTATATGTCAAGGCGCGAGCTATAATTTTGGCGGTGTTCTATATGATGAAAGCGGCCGTTACGAGCAGCGTTTGACAACATTGGCTGGTTGCGATAGCTTGGTTCGTTTGGACTTGTCAGTGGCGTCTGAAATCGTGGAAGAAATCGATGCGCTTATTTGCCAGGGCGCGAGCTATAATTTTGGCGGTGTTCTATATCATGAAAGCGGCCGTTACGAACAGCGTTTGACGACAGCGGCGGGTTGCGATAGTTTGGTTCGTTTGGACTTGTCAGTGGCCTCTGAAATCGTAGAAGAAATCGATGCGGTTATCTGTCAAGGTGCTAGCTATGATTTTGGTGGTGTTCTGTATGATGAAAGCGGCCGTTACGAGCAGCGTTTGACAACGTCGGCGGGTTGCGATAGCTTAATCTATTTAGATTTGGAAGTAGCCGACGCGATAGTAGAAGAAATCAATGCATCCATTTGTGAGGGTGCGAGCTATAACTTTGGTGGTCAGTTGCTTCAACAAGCAGGTCGCTACGAACAACGACTTACTACAACAGAAGGCTGTGACAGCTTGGCCATCCTGGCATTGGAAGTATTGGATGCAACAGAAACTTTTCTGGACGTTGCAATCTGCGAAGGAGAGGGCATCACTATCGGAGCAGAAAACTACACCCAAAGTGGCACCTATCGCCAGCGTTTAACTGCTTCCAATGGTTGCGACAGCTTAGTGGAATTGACCTTGGATGTCAACCCATTGCCAGAGCCTGAGATCGCTGGACCAGATGTGATTTGCAATGGTGCCAGTGTCAGCTTGAGCGTTGGAGACTATGCCTCTTACGAATGGTCTACCGGAGCAGATGGTAGACAGCTGACTGTCAACCGGCCCGGATGGTATTATGTGACTGTGACGGATGCCAACGGTTGCACGGCCGTAACGGGCAAGCGGATGGGCGCAGGTAGCAGCCCTAGGCGGTTGGATTTATTTTCCAGAGACCCCAGCAGTTGTGGCAAAGAAGATGGCAGCATTTCAATCTTGAGCCAACTCGATCCATTTGAAAATTATCTCTACAGCATCGATGGCGGACAAAGCTGGTCGAATCGATCATCTTTCAGAAACCTGGCCGCTGGGACTTATGAAGTATTAATCAGTAATACCGCTAAAACCTGTTTCAGTCGTTATCCTCGAATAGTCGTCTTGAGCGCACCAACGGCACCGACCATCGAATCGGTTGTCGTCAATCAACCGGGCAACTGTACTTATGAAAATGGCAGCATTCGCATCCTGGCTAGTGGCGGCGAAGGCCAGTACCAATATTCGATCAGTGGTGGAAAATCATGGAGCAATCAATCCGTATTTACCGACCTCAAGCCTGGTGTGTATCTGGTGGTTATTCGCAATCGTCGACAAAAGTGTCCAGTCAAATATGAACAAAGAATCATTTTGCAAGCGCCGCGAGAGCTGTCTGTACAAATAGAAGATGTTTTTTCTCCGCTTTGCGAAGGAGATACTGGAGGAGGCGCTTTGGCGGTGGCGACGGGAGGCGTAGAGCCTTACACTTACCGCTGGTCCAACGGTTTTGAGGAAGCTGAGTTGACCAACGCGCCACCGGGCATTTATGAAGTGACGGTAACGGATGCCAATAATTGCTCTGGCATTGCAGCGGTACAAATTGCAGCGCCCGATCCCTTCTCCATTGAATTATCACCAAAAAAAGAGGTCACCTACTGCTTTGGTCAGACGGCCATACTCAACGCAGGGGATACCATCCACCAATACAGCTGGGGAAGCGACAATGGATTTACGAGCAGCGATCCGCTCGTCCGACTGACGGAGCCTGGAACTTACTGGGTGTCTGCGGTCAATGAAAATGGCTGCGAGGCACGCGATACCTTGACCATTGATTTTACAGAAGAATTTTTTGGAGCAGACTTCCTAATATCGGGAGAGGGCATTGTCAACAACCCCATTGTGGCAGCTGAAATTTCGTGGCCCATCCCCGACAGTATTCGCTGGGAATACAATACCGACAGCATCGAGGTGCAACAACAATTGTCTACCCAAGAAGTGCTGAGTTTTCCAAATCCGGGACGCTATAAAATTCGATTGTATGCCTATAAAAATGGCTGTGAAGTCATCATCGATAAATACATTACCATTTATCGAACGGCAGCTGAATTGACCAATCCGGACAACATAAAACCGGCATTTACGCAGGTATTGGAATTTGCGATTTTCCCCAACCCCAACGACGGTCGCTTTACCGCTCGGGTTGTCCTCACCGAAGCATTGAACGCCGAGCTGTTCATCCTCTTGGGGAATGGAGAAGTCGCCAGTAGTAGAAAATTAAATGGAGCATCTTCCTATATCGAGTCTTTTGATATTTCGGGGGCTGTACCAGGTATTTATGCCTTGGCGCGGAAAACGCCCTCGGAATGGAAGTACTTTAACTTCATTAAAGAATAGTAGTAATTTTTTCATTCTTTTTAGGGAAAACAACACCGATCCCAGGTTCTTCAAAAGAGAAGAGCCTGGGTTTTTTTATTGAGCCACCTGATGTCGACGGATGGGCTCAAATCCAATTGGAGTACTTCAAAGAAAAAATATTTTTTCTGTCTCATTTCCTGTTACCTTTTTCTTTTTTAGGTATTAAGTGATGACTGCCTAATTAAACTTGCAGTTTGTTCAATACATATTTATGTGCCTACTATTGCATTGGGGCTAACAGAAAAAGGTAGCTGAGCATATTTGTAAGTTCCGAATAATTAAACCTCATGCATGCAGCTAATTCTGATGCTGTATGTTCACTTTCCTGCTCCTGTCTTTGATAAAAATCGGGCCATTTCATAGCCCACCTTCCTGTCCATCGCTTTTGTAATAACTACAAGTGGATACCACTTGTGGGTTCGCCTCATTATTTCAATCGTCAAGACGGCTCTGCCTTGGTATGGGCCGGTAATGTGAAAAGTATGGAAAATAAAAAATTACCCTTCTCATTTTTCTTTCTACCCATCGTCTTTTTATTATTTTTTAGTGTACAATCCGGTTGGGCGCAGCCCTATCCCGTGACGGCCAATGTACAGCTGATTGGTAATACCTTGCCTCGTTTCGATGCCTCCTTGGTCAGCAACTCTAATAAGATTTTTTACACCCTCATTCTCAATGACAATACCGAAAGCAATTATCCGGTTCGATTGCGGATGACGGTTTCTGGTAATGGGGTTACCGTAAAGACAAGTCCAGACTATGCGCCACCGCCCATTTATCTGCAGTACAATGTGCCGCTCGTTTTGACAGCCACCGAATTGGCCGCCTATTTCGACCTCGATAATCTGACCTTCGTCGGTATGACCCAGCAAGAGTATCTCACGCGTGGTCGCTTGCCCGAAGGTGCTTATTCGTTGTGCTTTGAAGCTTACGATTATTTCCGAGAGGAAATTCCGCCTGTATCAAATCGCTCCTGCGCTTCAACCCTGATCATGTTGCATGATCCGCCGATCATTACCCAACCCATCGGCAACCAACTCAATACCCAACCTTTGTCTATGAACATCGCCTGGCAACCGATGCATGCCGGTACTTTTATGACAGAGTACGATCTGGATATATTTGAAGTGTTACCAGGTTTGACCGACGACCAAGTTCTCAATACAACTGCTCCCGTTTTTCAAACAACCACCAGTCTGACAACCTACCAATATGGCTTGGTTGATCCGATTCTTTTACAAGACCAAGACTACATCGTTCGGGTGCGCGTGCGCGATCCGCTGCGCGAACAATACTTTGAAAACGATGGCTTCGGTCAGCATCAGCATTTTATGTTGGTAGACCCCTGCCAGCCAGGAACAAGCTGTGACGATGGCAACCCATGTACCAGCAATGATGTGATTGATGTGGCTTGTAATTGTGTTGGAACAATGGGACCGGATGCTGATCAGGATGGCGTCTGTGATGCCCTGGATATTTGTGCTGCAGGAGATGACAACATCGACTTGGACAATGATGGTATTCCGGATGCCTGCGATGAATGTGTGATCAATGGCCCCTGCGATGATGGTGATCCCTGCACTTACGATGATTCGATGCAAGATGATTGCACTTGTATGGGTAAGCCTTCCGGCGACCAGGATGGCGATGGTATTTGCGATTCGATGGATGAATGCATCCTTGGACCAGATCATATAGATGTCGACCACGATGGCATTGCAGATGCCTGCGATGATTGCGTTGTCGGAACGCCCTGCGACGATGGTGACCCCAACACCATCAACGACCAGTTGACTTGGAATCCAGCCTACACGGAAGGGGAGCCACTGCCCAACTGGGTGGATGCTTGTGCTTGTAAAGGCGTGCCTGGACCTTGCGCCGGAAACGATGATGACAATGATGGTGTTTGCAACCAAGATGATCTATGTCCTGGATTTGACGACAATGAAGACATGGACTTCGATGGTATTCCGGATGGCTGTGACGATCGCGACGATTGTGACGGCACCTTATCCGTTGTGGCCAGCCTTCAGGCGGCAGAGGAAAAAATATGTAACTATTGTTTGGAGGCGACCATATCGAAAAGTCAAAGCTACAAAGTACTGACAGGCTTGCGCTTGCGGGTGCCAGACGGTCGGGAGGTGACGCTGTCGGGTACCATTCCAGGTTTTAATTTTCCTTATTGCTATGGCAGCGGCACCTGCTTTGGGTCGGGATCAGACCTGGACGATCTGGCGGTTGATCTAGAGACTTGGTTGACATCGGAAGGCTACAGTGGGCAAGTCGACTTCGAGTCGTCACAAACTCAATTCCGACTTTGTACGATCCAAAAATCAGAGGGCTTGGCCATTCGGCAGTCAAACGTTCAGTTCTTGAAAGCCTACTGGATTGATGAACAGACCGAAACGATTTTCGCTGATTTCAAAGCTCAGAATTGTCAGCAAATTTCTACAGCCTCTTATCGCTTGGATGCCGTTTTGAGTCCAAGTTGCATGGGCATGACTTATCAGTGGAGTGATGGTTCGACAACGTCTAGTATTGTAGTGAGTGCTCCCTTATCGGCTTATGCTGTTACGGTCAGTTGCAGTAGTGGCTGTTCATATGTGTCTGACGATCCGTCTTGTTGGGTGGGTGTCAGTTGCGACGATGGCAGCCCATGTACAGAGAATTCGGTCATCAACGAATTGTGTCAATGTATTGGAAGTCCGGTCGGCGATCAGGATGGAGATGGTGCTTGTGATCCGTTGGATATTTGTCCGGGCGGAAATGACTACCTGGACTTTAATCAGGATGGACAGCCAGATGATTGTTATGGTTGCGTCCCTTATCACCCCTGTGATGATGGCAACGACTGTACGGTGAACGATGCTTATACGGTAGATTGTGAATGTGTTGGTTCGTTTGTAGATACAGACCAGGACGGTGTTTGCGATGCCAACGATCAATGTCCCGGCCATCCGGATTATCTCGACTTAGATATGGACGGTATCCCCAATGGCTGTGACAACTTGGGTTGTGTCGGAAGCGGCCCGACGGCTACTTGCCAATTGGTGCAATTGTATTGTGCTTGCGACAGCATTGACAAAATTCCATTGGATGTACTCAGTCAAATGTATCTGAACAACATTTATGGAAACGACAACATTCTGGATTCTTTGACATTGGCAGAATATGGTGATACAGAGATTAACTACGAAGAAGTGGACCTTGGTGGATCGCCCCTGCTGGAAGTGTTCGATTACTATCAAATCGGGTATTTCGACAAACAGGGTAATGTCCAAATGGCAGATGACGACAACGATGGTGTCTGCAATCTACTGGATATGTGTCCGGGTGGTAATGACCTGATTGATCTGAACAACAACTGCATTCCGGATGCTTGCGAGAGCAACTGTACTTTAGACTATTCTTTGCAGCTACAGGTTATGTTTGATCGCGATTGTGACGATGGTGATCCTTGTACGGAGTTTGACCAATTCGACTGCAATTGCAACTGTGTTGGTGTACTGGTAGATTCCGATGG
>JBCCSZ010000255.1:0-11398 GCA_039199225.1 Bacteroidota bacterium | reverse complement strand
TTCGTTAATCACTACACTAACGACCGTATCTGCAATGCGATCTTCATCAAAGAAGCGGCCTGCCAATAATTCGAATTCCATCATCGGCATAAAATCTGGATCGACCCAATTGCGCATGACCCGAATGGAGGCATCCTGATTAGCCCCTTCGGCAAAAACCAAAATGTCCACGATGTTCGGCAAGCCCGGTACTGCACTCGTCCCTCCTACATCAAGCACATCTGAATTCTTGAGAAGGGTCTCCTTGAGTACGGTGTAATTTTGCATTGCATCGGGCGTATTCAGCGGCACAACCAATTTAGCATCTGGCTCAAAACCTAACTTCTTTTCCTGCATGTAATTCAGCTGCTTTTGCACCACAAAGATGCCTTGTATCAAAGCAATCGAAACGATGAATTGCACCAAGACCAAGCCTTTGCGAATCTGACGGGCTGAAAAGCGATCTCCGACATTGCCCTTAAAAATTTTGACGGGGCTAAAAGAGGACAAATAAAGCGCTGGATAACTGCCTGCGACCAGAGCCGTCAAGAGTAAAATTCCTCCCATCATCAAAAGCAGTTGAGGGTCGTTGATAAAACTGAGGGTGAGTTCTTTTCCCGACAGCTGATTGAAAATGGGCAGGCTCAGATTACCAAGCAACTGAGCAACCAAAACGGCCATCAAAGTATAGACCAATGCTTCCGTAAAAAATTGACCGGAGAGCATTCTGCGATTCGCTCCAATGACTTTTCGCACACCGACCTCTCGGGCTCTAACGGTTGCCTTTGCTGTCGATAAGTTCATGAAGTTAATACAAGCGATCAATAAGATGAAAGCCGCAATGGCTGCAAATATATAGATGAGAGAAATATCGCCTCTGGGACCGATGGGATATTCGGTTTCTGATGTCAAATAAATATCCTTGACGGCTTCTGTAAAGTGGCCTTTTTCAAAACCCAGCTCCCGTAGTCGGGTGCCTGCCTTTTCTTCGACGAATGCCGGCAGTTTGGATTCTACCGATGCGATGCTTGCACCAGGCTTCAGTCGAATGTAAGTATAGTAAACATTATTGCCAGCCCACTCTACCCTATTTTCAAAATACTGACCGATGGGACCACTGCCAATATGCATGAAGAAATTAGCCTTGATGTGCGACGGAAAATCCTTGGTGTTGATGACGCCAGTAATTTTGTAGTCGTGTTCCTCCCATTGGTCTGCCACGCGAATCGTTTGCCCCAATGCCCTTTCCGCTCCAAAAATTTTCTGTGCCATTTTTTGGGAGACCACAATATTGTAAGGTTCCAGCAAAGCACTTTCTGGGGCTCCTTCTACAAAATCATAACTTAAGACTTGAAAAAAGTTGCTATCTGCCAAGATGCCATCTTCCTCAAAAAAGGAATACTCTCCACGACGAATCAGGTATTGGTTGACATTTGGAGCCACCAACAATCGGGTGGAAGCCTCCACCTCGGGGAATTCTTCCAGCAAGCCCCAAGCCAAAGGGCCAGGACTCCCTGCAATAAAAGTTTCTTCCCCGTTCAGTTTAAAAGAACTACACACCCGATACAGGCGATCCACAGATTCGTGGTGCGCATCGTGCTTCATCTCATCTCTCAGATGTTGGATAATGAACATGCAGCAAGCCAGGCCGATGGCCAACCCCAAGATGTTAATGGCCGCATATCCTTTGAACTTCAGTAAATTGCGAAAGGCGATCTTAAAATAGTTCTTTAGCATAGGTGGTGCTTTTCCGCCAAAAAGTCCAACCCTGATGCCAATTTTACAACTTACTGATTTACAGAAAATTAAAAAACAAAAAATTACCCTTCTGTTCGAAAATGAACGGTCGGTGTCCGAAAATGAACGATTTTGTCCGCTAATCTATCGTACAAGCGTTACATCGCCGGAAAACCGCTGCACCTGGCCAAAACCAGATTCCAATTCGATAAAGTAGACAAAAACAGCTGGGTCGAGCAGGACATTGCCGGAGCGGCCGTCCCAGGAAACAAAGTCGGGTGAAGCATCTGTTCCATTCATTTGATACACCAGCGTTCCCCAGCGATTGTAAATTTCAAAGCGCCGGACAATCAAGGTAGGATCATTGGAAAAAACCCTGAACTCATCATTGATCTTGTCGAGGTTGGGAGAAAAGACATTGGGAATGAAGACCCGTAAATCTCCCAATCCAATGTTGAACTGGCCAACGGCCGGGCAGCCATTGTCGTCGTAAACGCGTAGCTCAACGCTTCCAGGGCGCTCAGGTACAATGTTTAGCACTTCGCAATTCGTGCAAAAGTTTGTGGTGGTATTTGTTTGCCATTCCAAAGAATCAGATTCGAAGGGCAAATTTTTTGGAACGATCGTCAAGGGAGCGCCCAACTCTATCAAGGTATCAGCACCTAGGGAAAAGTTTAGGCTTGGCGCAAAGTTCAAATCAATGAGCAGGATGCTGTCGCAATCTGTGCCATTCGCCAACAATTGCTCACCCACAGGATTTTCCTCATCGTACAACACATCGCCAACCATTATAGTGTAACCATCTCCTTGGCAGCCATCGTAATTGATCTCGACGATGGGCGATTCGCGGACACTCAATTCCAAAAAATAAATGGTATCGCAATTCGAGCCACTCTCGCGCGTTTCTGTGTAAGTACCAGCCTCACTCAATTCTTCTCCAAAAAACTCAAAAACCTCTCCCGAGCATATTTCCTCGGCTTGATCGAAGCGCAGCACATTTCCCAAATGAACGGCGATGTCATCTTGGAGGGTCAAGCAAAATTCTGGGATAAAGACTTCCACCCCGTAGGAATCGGCCCGGTTGATGACAATGGTGGAACTGCTCTCCCCTGTTGTCCAGTTGTAGGTGGCAGAAGACTGTGGGACGGTGGCATCCAACTCGATGGTTGTCAAATTGCAGAAGGCGGAATCTGCCCCCAGATTGATTGCTGGCAGTTGTAGATTGTAGCCAAAAAAAGCAGTCACCTGGGGGAGATAGTCCTCTGTGGAAAGTGCATCGATCAGTGGCAATGCTATCTCACTTGAATTGTAAATAGAAGCATTGTTTACCCTCAATTCGATGCTGGATTCGCACTTGGTTTTTCCCTCTTCGTCAGTTAGAATAAGATTGGGGCGCAGAAAATCAAAGTTTTCCGCATCATTGGGCATGTAGAGGAATCCGCCGTCGGCTCGTTGCTTCAATACATCTCCTGTCGTAATGAAGCCGACCGAAATTTCTGTAAAGTAAGAGTAAGACCATTCAAAGTCTTTACCCAGTCGAAAACGACCGAGCATATTGTTTTCTATAGCCGTAGAAGGCGTAGTATTTTCGTCAGATGCCAGGCTCACCACAACATCTTCATCATCCAACAACAGCACTTGATTGGCTGTCACGTTATGAGAAGAAAAAGGCAGATTGATGCGAGAGGCCCTAAAAAACTGGCCATCTTCAAAAGTTTCTAGTATGACAGCATCTGAGAAACTTTCGATAAAGGATTGGCTGAAACCAACCAGCACGAAGTGACCATTGGGCATTTCCACAAGACTATTCGCCTGATCGTCGGCATTGAAGATGCTGGCTGGCAGGTCGTAACTGCGCGCCCAGCGCAGTGTTCCTTGGGGGCTGATCTTCAACAGCAGCATGTCCTGGGTAGATGTTCCGAGTGCCGATGGTAGGGTGGCACTTCCGGCTATGGCAATGTCGCCATCTTGGGTCAAAATCAGGTTGCCCAATGTTGCATTGACATTTCCCAAGCAAGAAAAGCACAGACTTTTACCCCAAATCACGACCCCCTCGCTATTTATCCTAGCAACAAAAATGTCATTGGTGTTTTGATCAACCGTAAAAAAGGCGGCTCCACCTGCTAGGATGACATCACCATCCGGTAAGACAAGGGTTCTAACCACTCCAGAGTTTGAGGGGTCTGTCTCTCCATCTCCACCATAGCGCTTGGACCAAAGTACGTTACCTCGTTCGTCCAGCTTCGTCAGTACTTTATTTTGATTGGGCTCATCCGATAAACCAGAGAGCAGGATTGCATTTTCCGATTCCCACGCACTGACAAAACCTCCAACCGTCCCAGACGGATAGGTGTAATCATAGCTCCAAAGAGGGCCATTGAATAGATCGAACTGCGTCAGATTGAGATTGCCAAAGTTCAATAAGTTGGCCCCTGGCACATAATTAGCGAAGACGATGGAAGAAGCCGATATTTCGATGGCATCCGAAACCGGGGAGATGCGCTCAGGATCGAGTGGAACCTGCAGCGTCTGGCTGAAGACCGACTGCGCGAACAATGCTGCTGTGAGTAGAACGAACAACTTTTTCATACCACCTGGTTTCGTTTTGGCATTGATTACATCAGGCTATAAATCAGTTTGGAAAGCTGGTTGTCACCTCAAAATGGATGCATCTCAAATCACTGGATCATTATTTCCAAACAAGATTATGTAATTAAACCAAATGTTTTTAAAGCTGTTCAGTCCAGTTAGGTAGATTTTCGTCTATACTGGGCAAAAATAGATTTAATTACTTCTTTTGAGCCTTCTGCCAGTCGTCGTATAAGCTTTTCACCTGTAAATCACCAAATCCATAGATTGGCAGCCTGCGGCTAAATTCTTGAAAAATGGGACCGAATGCCTCCGTTTTTAAATCCTGACTGATTTGCTGTAAAACCAGGGTCGGTAGCCCAGGAACCGCCCCTCGGGGCTGGCGATCGATCTGGGCTTGAACGGCTGGCAATAAAAAAGGGAAGGTGGTATTTTGTTCTTTTGCCAACTGCCGCATGGCGTCCAATTCATTTTGACGATACATTTTCCACAAAGTGCCAAAGACCGCCACCTCTGCTGGTTCTAAGCTTTGACGATCTTGATAAGCTTTCTCCAATGCTGCTGTACTCATTCCCCCAAACCCATATTGCAAAGATCCATTGGGACGAACCAAAAAAACCTTTACTTCCAGCTCGTAGACTTCTAGTAAATAGCAACAAAACCAACAATTGACCTGACAAAAAAGATCGTCCTCAAACCACAGATGCACCGACGAGCCGGCTGGAATTTCTTTCAATTTCTCAAACTCTTTTACCATTTTCTCTTGGTAGTCTTCCGGGTGAATATCTCCATAAGTAGCTTGTAGAAAAGCTGCTCGTTGGGCAAACAATTCCTCTAGGGACTCTCCGGTAAGCGGGCCGTTGACCATGCACTCACGAGCAACAATCCGATCGCCAGAGAGGCTTTTCGGAAATTGATCCAAGAGTGCATCTCCGTTTAGTATGTGAAAAATCATAAAATAAAATTAGAAAAATTCCATTAATGTTGACCTGTTTTTGGATTAGTAGTAAGCTTATTCGGCACCAGTAAATACCCCATACGGATGAATCCATCGCAGGAAGGATGGCTGGCAAAATAAAATTTAGTACTTTACCCAAGAATCTAATCACCGCCCTTTCTGAATATGAGCAGCACCATTAGCAATATTGATCTTGGAATCGTTATTCTCTACTTTGTCCTGGTCCTAGGGATCGGCTTGGCCATTGCCCGAAAAAATAAAACCAGTGAAGACCTATTTTTGGGAGGTCGTACTTTCACTTGGGGACTGATTGGTCTTTCGCTTTTTGCCTCCAACATTTCCAGCTCCACCATTATTGGTTTATCGGGAGTGGCCTACAGTACGGGAGTCGTTCAGTCTGTTTACGAGTGGATGTCTGCATTGCCATTACTCATTGCCGCAATTATTTTTGTTCCTTTATATCTCCGATCGAGGATTACAACCATCCCTGAGTTTCTGGAAATGCGATTTGATGCTCGGTCTAGAAACTTCTTTTCAGGCATCACGATTTTTATGAGCGTAGTTGTAGAAATGTCTGGCGGATTGTATGCCGGCGCATTGGTGTTACAAACCTTTTTTCCGAATCTGGTTTTGTGGCATGCCACCCTTGTACTGGCAGTGGTTGCAGGGCTTTACACAGCTTTTGGAGGTCTGCGAGCAGTTGTCTATACGGATGCGATCCAGGCTGTCATCCTCATTGTAGGGTGTTCGGTCATGACCTATTTACTCTTTGAAGAACTCAATTTTGACTGGGCCAAAGTGGTTGCGTCTGTGCCAGAAGGACATCTATCGATGGTTCGTCCCTTGGATGATCCCACCTTGCCTTGGCCGGGTCTGTTGATTGGCGTACCATTTTTGGGTTTTTGGTATTGGAGTACCAATCAGTTTATTGTACAGCGGGTTTTGGGGAGTAAAAACATCCGTCATGCCCGCTGGGGGATTATGTTTGCTGGTTTGTTAAAAGTCGTCCCTTTATTCATTATGGTGATTCCAGGGGTCATGGCCATCAGTGTATTGCCAGGTTTGGAAGAGCCCGATATGGTGTTCCCCACAGCAATGATGGAAATTCTTCCGGTGGGCTTATTGGGGCTGGTGTTGGCCGGTTTGATCTCAGCCATCATGTCCAGTGTCGACTCTACTTTGAACTCCTCCTCTACCCTGGTCGTTATTGATTTCATCAAACCCCGCAGACCTGACAGCTCGGAAGTTGAGCTAGCGCGTTATGGACGAATCACAACTTTGGTATTGATGATTATTGCTGCCCTGTGGGCGCCACAAATCGCCAATTTTCAAGGCTTGTGGGATTACCTTCAGCAAATGTTCTCCATTGTTGTACCCCCCATTGCAGTTATTTTCCTCGTAGGTGTATTTTTCAAGCGAGGCAATGGCGATGGTGCTTACTGGACTTTGCTGCTCGGTACTGCTTTAGGAATTGTTTTATTTATTTTACAGCAATACGACCTATGGCATTTACATTACACCATGAATGTCGGCTTGATGGTAGCTGTTAGTACATTGATCTTCGTTATTGTCAGCAACCGCACGACGCCACCGCCATCGAATAAGATCGATAACTTGACCTATTCACCAGAGTTATTAGGAGCTGATATGGAGGATTTAGCCTGGTATCTGGATTATCGATTCCATGCAGTTTTATTGATTATTTTGGTAGGAAGTATTCTGATCTCATTCTGGTAAAATGCAACAGCAATCGAATCGTACATTGCCTTTCTGGCAAGACCCTACAGTATTTAATATCAATCAGGAGCGGCCGTGCGCCAACATGGCAGCATTTCCTTCTTTGGAAACACTAGAACGTTCAAATGGCAAGGAAGACTCCCCTTGGTATAAAAGCTTAAACGGCCTTTGGGCATTTTACTTTTCTAATTGTCCGAATGAACGACCAGTAGATTTTTATCAGGAAAACTACGATACAACAGATTGGAATACCATTGAGGTTCCTGCTAATTGGGAATTACAAGGGTATAGCTATCCGATCTATGTCAACGACCGCTATCCATTTGCCAAAAATCCACCCTTCGTACCAGAAGACGACAATCCTGTTGGTTCCTACAAACGGAGCTTTGAGCTTCCGGAGGAGTGGGCAGGTATGGAAGTCTTCCTGACCTTTGAAGCAGTAAAATCAGCCGCTTATTTTTGGCTCAATGGTCAATGGCTGGGGTACAACCAAGATTCCAAAACGCCGGTCCGATTCCGCATTACCCCTTATCTAAAGAGTGGCACCAACACTGTCGCGGCCGAGGTATACAGATACAGCGATGGCTCTTACCTGGAATGCCAAGACTTTTGGCGCCTAAGCGGCATGGAACGCGATGTTTATCTAACTGCTCGTCCCCAGCGACATATCCGCGACTTCTTTGTGCGCGCCGAACCTAATTCTAGCCATCAAAGTGGTTTATTGAATATGGAGGTAGACCTGATACAGTACTCAGATTCGATACTACCTACACACCTGTTTCAATGGGAACTTAGAGAACAAGATGGCTGTCGAATAAGCAATGGAGCCTTACCGCTGGAAGGACCAGATGACAAAGAGGTATCTTTGAAAATTTCGGAGGTCGTTCCACATCCGAAATTGTGGACCGCCGAGACGCCCTACTTGTACCAATTGTATCTGAGCCTTTACACAGAAGCGGCCACCTTGGTAGAAATTATCCGAATCAATGTGGGATTTCGAAAAGTAGAGATAAGAGATGCACAATTGCTGCTCAATGGTCGGCCGATAGTTATCAAAGGCGTCAATCGGCATGAACACGATGAACACACCGGCCATGTCATCAGCAAAGAAAGTATGTTGAAAGACATCCGTTTGATGAAATCATATAACATCAATGCGGTCCGCTGCAGCCACTATCCCAACAATGCGCTTTGGTATGAGCTCTGTGATAGATATGGTCTTTACGTGGTAGATGAAGCCAACATTGAATCTCACGGAATGGGTTTTGAGGCAGAGAGTCTTGCAAAGGATCCTCTTTGGAAGGATGCCCATTTAGATAGAACCCGGCGCATGTTAGAACGTACAAAAAACCATGCATCTATCATCATTTGGTCTTTGGGAAATGAGGCGGGTGATGGCATCAACTTCAAGCAAACCGCTGATTGGGTTCGCCAGCGTGATCCCTCTAGACCTATCCAATATGAACAAGCATTTGAGGGAGCGAATACAGACATTGTTTGCCCCATGTATCCAACTATTGAGCAACTTGTCACTTATGCAGAAAAAAATCTTCCACGGCCTCTGATCATGTGCGAATACGCTCATGCGATGGGAAACAGCTTGGGAAATTTTATCGATTATTGGGAGACCATTTGGCAATACCGAAATTTGCAGGGAGGGTTCATATGGGACTGGCACGACCAAGGGCTTGCAGCACAAACAGAGATGGGTGAAAAATATTGGAAGTTTGGTGGGGACTTTGGCCCCGATGAGGTCCCGAGTGATAACAACTTTTGCATCAATGGCTTACTTTTTCCAGATCGGCAGCCTCATCCTGCAGTTTGGGAAGTCAAAAAAATTTATCAGCCTTATGCCATCGAAGCTGTAGACTTGAAAAAGGGATTGGTTCGCATACGGAATATGTATGATTTCAAATCACTTGAAAACATTTGCTTTGAGTGGGAAGTTTGGTGTCTTGAAGAAGTCGTAAAAAGCGGTACTTTCTATATTTCAGATGCACCTCCTGGACAATTTATTTTACACGATTTGAATTGGGGGCCATTGAATCTACTTCCTGAAAAAGAATACTTCCTAAACATCCGGACATTTCTAGTAAAGCAAGAACCTCTACTTCCAAGTAAGCATCCATTAGGCTGGGATCAATTTTTACTCGCTGCTCCAACTGCAATACAAAATCCATCAAACCCTCCCTCTAATTTAAATGGACTCATTGACATTACAGAAACCACAGAATACCTAAAAGTAAGTTGTCCAGGAAAAACATTTTCTTTCGATAAAAAAAGTGGTTTACTATATTCTCTCAGACACAGTGGTCGAGAGTTCCTGAGGGGGCCTCTTTATCCAAATTTTTGGCGGGCGCCTGTGGACAATGACTTTGGCAATGGTATGCCAAAACGCACAGCCATCTGGCGTTATGCGGGGCAACGCAGTCGTTTAGAAAAATTGGAATGGACCAAAAAAGATGAAGTCTACCAAATTGACAGTTATCTATTTTTGGAGGAGGTCAGCTGCTACTTTCAAATGACTTTTCAAATAAATATTTCCGGACAATTGCAAGTAGACTGCCATTTCATTCCAGGAGACAAGAAGTTACCAGAGCTTCCTCGGATCGGATTACAAGCTCGACTAGCCCCCAGTCTACAAAATATTACATGGTACGGACGCGGCCCCTTTGAAAACTATGCTGACCGAAAAGCAGCAGCGATGGTCGGCTTGTACCAAGGTAAAATTTCGGATCAATATCATCCCTACATTGCACCTCAAGAGAACGGTAACAAAGAGGATGTTAGATTTGTAAAACTTGTAGACGAAAGGGGCGAAGGCATCCAAGTTATCGGCCGCTCAATATTCAAAATGACCGTTTCACCTTTTACACCAGAGGAACTCAGTAGAGAAAGTCGAGGAAGTTTACACCCTTATGATTTACCAAATAATGCATATATCAGTCTGTGTTTAGACCATCTCCAAATGGGAGTTGGGGGGATAGATTCCTGGATGTCTCACCCTCTAGAAAAATACCAGATCAAGACTGAAGAAATGAAGTTTGGTTTTACCTGGCTATAAGGTTAGTGCCTGTCCATTTGACTTTTTATTTTCTCTATCTCAGCGACTGTCACATCGCAAATCTCTGCAATTTCTGCAACGCTCATTTTACCGCTTGCTAGCAATGAATGGATAATGGAATCTTGTTTTTGTTTAATGCCCTTTGCTATTCCCTGCGTAAGCCCCTTTTCAACACCTTTTAACTCTCCCTCTCGTAATCCTTTGAGGTAAAGAGAATCCTCTTCTATATTTACACCTAAATACGACATCTCTGATATGATTTTTTGTGTACTTGACTCTAATTTACGCAACCTTGATAATAATGTCAATTGTTGAAGGTATTTTGCCAAATCCTTCTCGGATGGACTTATTGCCTTTAATCGATGAATGATCTTTCGCAATATGTCCTCTGAATCAGACTCGTCATACTTAGATAGCAAGACTAACAAGACAACTTCTGGCACCTGCGAACGAAGCAATTTCTCACTGTCTAAATCATAGATATTCATCAGCTCGAAACCTTCAAACACCTCACTTCCTACTAAACGATTTTTCATTCGAGATTTTTCTCTGCCCAAATAGATGACTAGGTGCTTGATTGGCAAACGATACTTTGATAAAGCCAAACCATGATACTCCGCCATTCGATACAACATATTACTATCTGACCTTGTCTGAAACTCTAGGTGCAACAACATCCTTTCTCCTGCATTCATTTCCACCTCATAGAGCAAATCCATTTCTCTTTCAACCGTCTTGCTGACTTTTGTCTCTAGTATCTTATAAGACTTTAGATTCCAACCGAACAACAGTTGCAGCAATGGCAGAAAAAGCGATTCAGCATTCTCCTTGAAAATGCGATCGTAGATATTACTGCCTTTTTTGTGGTTTTGACCTTTTTCTTTCATACACTTGATCTATTGGAATTCGTATCTATTCCATTCATCATCGGTTGAAATAAAAGGTCTCTTTTCGATGAGCTGTTGTATCTACCTACAACATTATTTCTGGTTGAATTGACTTTTTATTTTCTCTATTTCAGCGACTGTCACATCGCAAATCTCTGCAATTTCTGCAACGCTCATTTTACCGCTTGCTAGCAATGCACGGACAGTAGATTCTTTAGTTTGTTTAATGCCCTTCGCTATTCCCTGCGTAAGCCCCTTTGCAATACCCTTTTCAACACCTTTTAACTCTCCTTCTCGCAATCCTTTGAGGTAAAGAGAATCTTCTTCTATATTTACACCTAAATACGACATCTCTGATATGATTTTTTGTGTACTTGACTCTAATTTACGCAACCTTGATAATAATGTCAATTGTTGAAGGTATTTTGCCAAATCCTTCTCGGATGA
>JBCCSZ010000254.1:0-11510 GCA_039199225.1 Bacteroidota bacterium | reverse complement strand
TGTGCTTATATTGGGGATGTGGAACAAACCAGTTCCCAAAGAACCAAACCAATAGCTATTGTCTTTGCTATTGATCATGTTGTGTAAATACCTGTCTTCTAATATCCTATTTCGATTGGGTAGCAAATAAACATCCCTGCCGACGGAGTCCAAGACGATGGCACCACTTTCTGACAGCAGCCAAAAGTTTTTCTGATGGTCAATATCTATATAGTTCACAAGGTCGAAGTCGTCAATCGGACCATGTAAGTAGTGCTTGCTCAGATTTTGCAAATCCACTTTGTAAAACCACTCATCTCGTTCCTGATTTTCTCTCCTGGACACTTTATGGTTGATAAGGGTACTTTTACCACTTTTATAGAGAGCGTGCGCGCCAACCCACTGAATATCCGGATGAATATCTTTCAAGCTGTCCGCCATTTCAATGGTCCGACCTTTGATCGTCTTATCAAGTCTCATGTAATAAACCTTATCGTTGATCAGCAGTGCTTCGGGGTTTCGGAAGATACTTCTGTTGGTTGGGAGGACGCACCGATCTTTGCAGTTTCCCGTTTCCAGATCGTGAATGAAAATACTGATCTTGCTGGGGTCTTTGACGGAACGGGCTACTAGCAGTAAGTTGTTACCGTCAAGGTCGATGAAGGATAAAAAGTTATCTGGAAAGGAGTCGCAGGGTACTAGAATGTGTAGGGAATCTGCGCCCGGAGGCTTAAAGAGGATTTCACCCGCCAGATTGGAAACCACCAAAGTACCATTGTCCGCTTGTTGCAATCCCAAGAGCGTCTTTCGCTTAATCTGCTTTGGCAATTTTATCGTACGAAACTGATAACCATCGTAGTAGAACAAGCCTTTCTCTGTGCCAAACCACATATAGCCTTGCTCGTCTTCCACAATTTTTCCAAAAATGTCTGCAAAAGGGAGCTCATTAGAATTGGGCTGAAAATGTATGGTAGCAACTTCCTGAGCAGTCGCCGGAAAGGACAGCCAAGCGCACAAACACACCAATACCCCCGAGAGTATATTCAGACGTGTTGGTTTAAAAGCGCTATGCAGTAGTTTCATTATTGCAAGATACGGATACTCAAGATAATACGGGTTCGATTTAGGTCCCGTTCATGCAACTCCAAGGGGTATTTGACTACGTCAAAGTCCTATTTGGTGACATGGATCGATCATTTAAGAACGTTTTGGTACTCCTAATTCTACAATATTATCCCTAGGCGACTTCGCCATGAAGCCTATTTCAATTCATTACCTAGAATGCCACTTTCATACCGTCTAAGGCGTGATCCGGTACATCCCCCGGAATCATTGTTTGAAAAGGTCTTTCTTTGAAGTATGAAATCAAATAAAGCATCAAGGTATATAAAGCTATGGAAAAAATAAGTGCTTGACGACTTGTCGTCGGGTACTGCTCTCGGTATTTATGGATTACTCCCCTGGCAATTTGTCAGGGGAATTTTATTTTACAGCCATTGCACTCCTTTCCTTATCTTTGTAGTATGAGTACGAGTGCAAAGAAAATAGACATCCGCCAATTGCTTCCCGAAGAGATTGATTTATTGGTCGAGGATGCTGGACAAAAGAGTTTTCGGGCCAAGCAGATTCGCCAGTGGCTGTGGCAAAAAGGAGCTGCTTCTTTTGAGGAAATGACCAACCTGTCAAAGGACCTGCGGCAGTACCTCAATGAACGCTATGTCATCAATGCCATTGTGGAAGACAAAGTCCAACGCAGCCTGGATGGTACCATCAAATCCCGCTTCCGCCTCCACGACGGCCACCTCATCGAATCGGTCTTGATCCCAGTGCCATCCGACAAGCGATTTACAGTCTGCGTTTCTTCTCAAGTGGGCTGCAGCCTAAGTTGTAAGTTCTGCGCCACCGGCCTGATGAAGCGCCGTCGCAATCTCGATGCAGCTGAAATCTACGATCAAGTGGTTAAAGTCAACCGCCAATCTCTCGAAACCTTTGGTAAAAATCTGACAAACATCGTCTACATGGGGATGGGAGAACCCCTCCTGGCATACAAAAATGTGCTCAAAAGCGTAGAACACATCACTTCCCCCCAAGGGCTAGGTATGTCGCCCAAGCGCATCACCGTAAGCACGGCGGGCATTGCCAAAATGATCGGCAAACTAGCCGATGACAAGGTCCGCTTCAATCTGGCCCTTTCCCTACATGCAGCCGACGACGAGAAGCGAAACGAAATGATGCCCATCAACGAGCAAAACAACCTGGCCGTTTTGATGGATGCACTTCATTATTTTTATCGGAATACCTACAATCGCATCAGCTACGAATACATCACCTTTCAGGATTACAACGATAGTCTGGAGGATGCCGAGCGCCTGGCGCGCCTCTGCCGCCGCTTTCCCGTGCGGGTCAACATCATTGAATACAACCCCATCAATGGCCTTCCATTTCGCAAATCCACCGAGCATCGAATCGATGATTTTGCGCGCTACCTACGCGAGCAAGACATCATGGTAACCGTTCGTCGCAGCCGAGGACGAGACATCGACGCCGCCTGCGGCCAGTTGGCCAATAAGTAAACCTACTCCACAGCGGTCCTGATTTGCTTGTACAACAGCTCGCAGATAAACTCGGCCCCCGCTACCGACAAATGCCCGTCTTCTGGGATGTAAAGTGCCTCGCGCTCTGCTGCTTCCAATCTTCGAATGGTATCTGCCAAATCGGTATATGATAGTGGAAACGGAGCAATGTCTTCCCTCAGATCAAAGGGAGGGGTGTATGTTTCGCCAAGCTGCTGTATCCTTGGGCAGCGCAGGGCCAGGAGCTGACGCCCTTGCTGTTGCTCGGAGGCTGCCATCTGCTGAATCAGGCGGGTAGCGATAGGGCGAGCCTTCTGCTGGCAGTAGCCTTTGTAAATGGCATTGAACATCTTACTTTGGAAAACAAAAAATTCGGTTATCCGATGAAGTCGACCGGCCTCAGCTGGCTTGGGGCGGAGTTGGTCTGCCTCTAGTTCAAATGTTGGTTTGGTGGAGGCGCCCCAGAAAAAGGCTTCGACGACTCGGCTGACATCATCGTCGATATAAAATAAAATGCTTAGGTCTGGTTGTATGCTGTCCAGGTAATGCTGGTAGGCGACCTGCATTTGGTCGAGCCCCCAGGCGGGTATGGCTAGGTTGTAGACTTCGTAGGAAGGTGGTAGGCGTTGTTGCAGGCAGCTCGATATGGTCTGGTGATCGGCCAGGAAAAGGCCAAAGAGGAAAGAGTCGCCCAGCAGGAGGATACGTTTTGCGTCGGACTTTTCTGGCAGCGTGTCAAAATTCATGGTGTTTCGAAAGCCCTGGGCATTGATGCCGTATTGAATGTGCTCGAAATCCGGATGGTAAAATTTTAAGGGTGTTTTGGATTGACAAACCCAACCCAATAGTGGATCGGGACAGAGCCAGTTCGTGTCCATCTGGTGAACGGCCTTTTTGTGGAAGTTGGCCGTTACTGCCTGCTCGTAATAGGTGTAATTGGGCTGAAACCATCGAAAGCCCAGTTCGCAAACAAACACGAGACAAAAGAGAACCAATACATTGTACCAAATCAGTCTGGCAGCTTTTACAAGAAATGCCCTTTGTTTCATACTTTTCAAATCCGTTGATGCTTCGATCTGCCCCAAAGTTAGATAGGAGATTCGACATATCTTCCCTATCTTGGCTGCAAAGCACTCAGACTCTTAATATGGCAGAAAAAAAACTCTTTTTATTGGATGGGCATGCATTGGTTTATCGCGCCCACTACGCCTTTATCAACCGTCCATTGGTCAACTCTAAAGGGATGAATGTCTCAGCTGTAACTGGTTTTACCCGCTTGCTCTGGGATTTGATTCGCAACCAAAAACCCACCCACTTGGCGGTGGCTTTTGATCCGCATGGTGGAACTTTTCGCAATGAAATGTTTACCGAGTACAAGGCCAATCGGGAAGAACAACCGGAGGACATCAGCATTGCCCTTCCTTATATTCAAAAGATCATCGAAGCTTTTAAAATTCCCATTCCAATCGTACAGAATTTTGAAGCCGACGATGTCATCGGAACCCTGGCTAAGCAGGCCGAAAAGGAGGGTTTCACGGTGTATATGATGACTTCTGATAAGGACTACGCCCAATTGGTTTCTGAAAATATCTATCTGTACAAGCCTGGCCGAAAAGGAGGTGAAGTCGAAGTGATGGGGGTGCCGGAGGTATTGGCAAAATGGAAAATCGAAAAGGTTGAGCAAGTCATCGATGTGCTGGGCTTGGCGGGGGACAGTGTGGACAACATTCCCGGTATTCCGGGCATTGGACCAAAGACGGCCCAGACACTGCTCGGCAAATTTGGTTCGATAGAAAATCTGGTGGCCAATACAGATCAGCTCAAAGGCAAACAGAAAGAGCGGGTCATAGAGTTTGGAGAGCAAGGGCTATTGTCTAAAAAGCTTGCGACCATCGACCTAGCGGTTCCCATCCAATTTGACGCAGAAGCATACGAACTTTCTGAAGATTTTGACAAAGATACACTGGCAGAAATTTTCAAGGAACTGGAATTTCGCTCGTTGGCCAAATCGATCCTCGGGACCAAAGATGAACCCAAAGCGCCCGTCGGTGGACAACAAAGTCTGTTTGGAGAACCCGTAGCTGCCGCTCCCAAAGCAAGAGGAAGTAGCCTCTCTGCCCATTCCATCGCCGATAAAAACATCGAAAATACCGCGCACACCTATGAGCTGACCGATACCCCTGAAAAGCGTGCTGCTTTGATTGAATTACTTGGAAAGCAAAAGACGTTTTGTTTCGATACAGAAACCACGGGGGTTGATGCCAATCAGGCAGAATTGGTGGGGATGTCTTTCTCCATCGAAGCCCATAAGGCGTATTACGTGCCGGTGCCAGCGGATGCGTCAGAGGCACAAGCCATCGTCGATGAATTCAAGCCACTTTTTGAGGATGCATCCATTGAAAAGATTGGTCAAAACATCAAATACGACGCCTTGCTGCTGCGCTGGTACAACGTGGATGTCAAGGGAGCCTATTTCGATACAATGGTGGCCCACTACTTGATCGAGCCGGAATTGCGCCACAACATGGATTTTCTGGCGGAGTCTTACCTGAAGTACAAGCCGGTTTCCATCGAAACCTTGATCGGAAAGAGGGGAAAAAATCAGTTGACGATGCGGGACGTACCGGTCGAGAAAGCGGCGGTATATGCCGCTGAGGATGCGGATGTTACCTTCCAACTGCGAAACCTCTTACAGCCCAAGCTGAAGGAGGAAGGGCTCCAAAAGCTTTACGACGAGATCGAGGCACCACTGATCAAAGCCATTGTCGAGATGGAATACAATGGTATCAATGTCGATGTGGATTACCTGGCTGCTTATTCCAAAGAACTGGAAAGCGGCATAAAAGAGGCGGAAGAAACCATCTATGATACTGCTGGGGTGCGCTTCAACATTGCTTCGCCTAAGCAGGTGGGAGAGGTGTTGTTCGATAAGATGAAAATTCCTTACCGCTGGCGCAAAACCAAGACTGGTCAGTATTCGACCAATGAGGAAAAGCTCAACGATTTGTCGAAGGATCATCCGGTGGTCAGCCAGATATTGCGCTTCCGGGGGTTGGCCAAACTGAGGTCCACCTATGTTGATGCTTTGCCCCGCATGATCAATCCGCGGACCGGCCGAATCCACAGCTCCTTCAACCAGGCGTTGACGGCTACTGGCCGACTCAGCTCGCACGACCCCAACCTGCAGAACATCCCGATTCGGACGCCCGAGGGTGCCAAGGTCCGCGAAGCATTCATCGCCAAAGATTCAGACCACATCCTACTGGCAGCGGATTACTCCCAGATCGAGTTGCGGCTGATTGCAGAGATTAGTGGCGATGAGGCCATGTTGGAGGCTTTTCAATTGGGGCAAGACATCCACCAGGCAACTGCCGCTAAGGTATTTGGAGTGCCTTTCGAAGAGGTCAGCCGCGAACAACGTTATCGCGCCAAGACAGTCAACTTCAGCATTGTCTATGGAGCTGGTGCAACCAACCTTTCCCGTCAGCTCGACATCAAGCGGACGGAGGCCAGCGAGTTGATCAGTCAATATTTTAAAGAATATCAGGGGCTGAAAACGTATATGGATAAAACAGTGGAGACGGCTCGCAAAGAAGGCTTTGTCAAAACGCTCATGGGGCGTCGGCGCTACCTGAGAGATATTGATTCTCGCAATGCGGTCATCCGCGGACATGCCGAACGAAATGCCATTAATACCCCCATACAAGGGTCTGCTGCCGACATGATCAAAATCGCGATGGTTAATGTACACCGGGCTTTGCAGAAAGGCAATTTCCAATCCAAGATGATTTTGCAAGTACACGATGAATTGGTTTTCGATGTTTACAAGCCTGAGCTGGAAAAGATCAAGCCGGTCATTGAGGAGAACATGAAAAATACGATTCCCAATTTGAAAGTGCCTATATTGGTTGGTATGGATGTGGGCCAAAATTGGTTGGAGGCACACTAGATGGGTGTCTACAAAAAAGTCGCATCTTTCCTTTTTGTCGAAAAATACTCGGAGCTTTTCCGAAAAAGAGCTAACTCATCGAAAGATTTGATTATCATTGAATGGATATTTCAATGAGAACCCTTATAGTATGATGCCCATGCTTTTTCAACTACTCAAACAACAGTGGAAAAAGAAACTACGCTCTCCGTATTGGACACAGAGTATCGTCCAGAGTATTTTTCTGGGATTTTTTGCCCTTTATTTCATTTTGGTTTTTCTGGGACTCGGTTTAATGGCCGATAAAATTTTAGAGGAGGTTTTTCCGGAAAAAGATGCCTTTGTAACCTTCAGTGGCTTATTGTTGTACTATTTTTTTATGGATATTTTTGTGCGGTTTTTCCTACAGAAATTTCCAAGCTTAGGCATCAAGCCGTATCTCACTTTGCCGATTAGCAAAAAGCAGATTGCGCACTTTTTATTGCTTCGATCGATCCCTTCTTTTTTCAACATCCTGCCGCTGTTTTTCATTATTCCTTTTTTCTTCAAGACCGTGCTGCCGAACCAACCTGCGGCCATTAGTTCGGCTTGGTTGGCCTTGGCAATCTTGTTGGTTTTCGCTGGCAACTTTGTCAGTTATTACATTGATAAGGCGTTTGGTGTCAAGCCGGTTTTGGCGGCTGTGTTGATGAGTGTATTGGTGGGCTTAATGTACCTCGATTTTAGTGGATACATTCCGCTGGGTGATTATCTGGAAAGTATTGCTTTTTTTATGATTGCCAATCCATTGACGTTGCTGGCTATTTTGGGTTTGGTCTTACTGTCCTATTACGGAATCTACCGGCTGTTCAACGATCACGTTTATCTGGAAGAGCAAGGCGAGGTAGAATCCTCCATTTCAGAGGCTCGTCTGTGGGACATGAATCTCTTTGATCGCTTTGGAAAGCCCGGAGAAATCATGGACTTGGAAACCCGCTTGATCTGGCGCAACAAGCGTTCGCGAACAATCCTGTACGTTAGTCTGCTCTTTATATTGTATCCGCTCATTTTCGCTGGTGATGAGAACTTCGATAAACCTTGGTTTATGTTGATAATGAGCTTGATTTTGACGGGTGCTTTTACCTTGAACTACGGCCAGTTGATGCTGTCCTGGAATAGTCCCCACTTCGATTTCATATTGACGCGCAGTATCCGCATTGAGGATATTTTTAAGGGAAAGTACTATCTGTTGGCAATTTCGAACATCCTACTATTTGTCTTGTCTTTGCCTTTTGGTTTTATCGATGCCCGCTTTTGGATGACCAATCTGGCCATGTTGCTTTTTAACACAGGCGTAACGATTTTCCTGTATATGGTTGTGGCCAATTACAGCTCTAAGCCCATTGATACAGAGAAAGGAGGGGTGTTCAATATGGAAGGTTTTGGGGCTGCTCACTACCTGATTATCTTGCCGATCATCATCATTCCCGTTGCTTTGTATCTGGTGCTGAGTTCCTTCTTGGGTTCCGCAGTTGGAATGGCTGCCATTGGCTTAATCGGCCTATTGGGCATCATTTTTCGGGAGGCCATCCTAAAGGCCATTGTTCAAAATTTCAAAAGCAGGAAGTATAAAATTGCAGCTGCATTCCGGAAGAAATAATGATTTGCGCTTGAACTAAATACAACAACTTATGAAAGAAGCTATCATCGAGCTAAAAGATTTAAAAAAAGGTTACAGTGGACAAGTCGTACTGGACATCTCATCCCTGCAAATATTTGCCGGAGAGCGTTTTGGCCTGGTGGGAAATAACGGTGCAGGCAAGACAACCTTATTCAGCTTGGTCCTCGACTTGATTCGTGCCAGCAAGGGGGAGGTATTGTCAAAGGGTATCAATGTTGCCAATACGGAAGAATGGAAAAAGTATACTTCTTCGTTTTTAGATGAGAGCTTTCTGATCGACTTTCAAACAGCAGAAGAGTATTTCGAATTTGTGGGTAAGCTACACGGGTGGAATAGAACCGACGTGCAAAATTTTCTGAAACAATTCGAGGATTTTTTCAACGGGGAAGTACTCGATAAAAAGAAATACTTACGCGACTTTTCAAAGGGAAACCAAAAAAAGGTCGGTATCATCGCTGCGCTGATTGGCCACCCGGAAGTTGTGCTGCTCGACGAACCTTTTGCCAACCTTGATCCGACAACCCAGATGCGACTCAAAAACCTCATCGTCGAAATCAGCAAAGAGCGTACGCTACTGATCTCTAGCCACGACTTGGCGCATGTGACCGATGTATGCAATCGCATCGTCGTTTTGGAAAGCGGTCAAGTGGTTAAAGACCTGGAAACCAGTGCAGAAACCCTAAAGGAATTGGAAGCGCACTTTTCGGCTACTTTATAATGCCCCGGTACCCACTCCGTTTCAATTTTTGCAGCAGTGCATTGGCGGCCGGTCGGCCACTCACTGGTCCAATCACAACCCGGTACATACTTTTTGCTCCCTTTGTTTCTGAATAAATACTTACGGGCTCTGAAAAGCTGGCACTCAATCGATTGGCCAACTTTTCAGCATTGGCCTTCCGACCGAAATAGCCAACCTGAACTTCCAATCGCGGTACTCGACTGACAATGTAAAGGGTCTTTTTCTTCTTTTCTACCACAGTCGGCTTTGGTGGAGAGGAGGGGGCTTCATCCTCATCTTTAGCCAACTTGAGGCGCAGCTTTACAACATTGCTTTTAGTAATCGAAGTATCCCGCTCGGCGCTATTGTTTGTCGAAAGTAGGGGTTGAGGTGCAGCGGTAGGTGTGATGACCGTTTCGATCTTTTTCTCCAAATTGAAATAGAGAATGTTGCGAAACATATTCTGAGAAAGCATCAACTCATAACGGTTTTTCTCCTGTCCCTTGGAATCGAAAAATATGGTCGTTGGTAAGGTCTTGATCTTAAAATCCATCTTCCATCGCTGGGAGTTTTTCGAACGAATGTCTACCTTGGCAGCCAAGTAGTGCTGATCGACTAATTGAACCAGATCATCGTCCTGAAAGGTGTGGGTCTCCATCAGTTCGCAACGAACGCAATCCGCCTCGTAGAAGTAGACGAAAAAAGGTTTCCCAAGCTGTTGGGCTTTGCCCTTCAGCTCCTCGAAAGCACCGTCCACAAAAGGAATACCGGCAGATGCCCAAAAGAGAATTGGCCACAGGCAAAAGGCGCCCGCAAGCAGGCTTCTTTGAGAAAAATATTTCATAATCGGGTGTAGAGTGTGTACTAAAATCGAATCACAGAATTTAAGATATGAATTTTCTGCTGGATGAAAAAAATTGCACCCATGAAAACAGTTTTAAGCCCTGATTATCTATGAAATTCCCCCAACCCATACCTGTTAAAGAGATTGCCCGGCGTATTGAGGCGACCATTATCGGAGACGATCAATTGCTGGCGTCTGGCATCAATGAAATCCACAAAGTTGAAGAAGGTGACATCACCTTTTCTGACCTTCCAAAGTACTTTCGAAAGGCGTTGCAATCTGCCGCTACCATTATTTTGCTCAACGAACCAACGGATTGTCCCCCTGGCAAAGCCATCCTGGTTTGTGAAAAACCCTTCGATGCCTACAATGGCCTCATACAAGCGCACCGTCCTTTTCGGCCCCTCTCTGCACAGATACACGATAGCGCCATCGTACACCCAAGCGCTGTCATAGAGCCGGGCGTGGTCATCGGCCCCAATGTGCGGATCGGCGCCTATTCCTACATTCAATCCAACGTCTACATTGCAGAGTACACGACGATAGGAGAGCATGTCACCATCCAAGCGGGTACCACCATCGGAACAGATGCATTCTACTTCAAAAAAGACCCCGATGGTTTTCGAAAATGGCGCTCCGGTGGCAGAGTCATCATTGAGGATCAGGTAGATATTGGTGCTTGTTGTACCATCTGCAAAGGAGTATCTGGCGATACGGTCATCGGTCAGGGCAGCAAACTGGATTGCCAGGTCCATGTCGGTCACGGAGCTGTCATTGGCCCTCGCTGCTTGATCGCAGGTCAGGTCGGCATCGGCGGCAAGTCCATCTTAGAGGAAGGCGTCATCGTCTATGGTCAGGTTGGTATTGCTCAAAACATACGGATTGGTAAGGGAGCGGTGTTGGCGGCCAAATCAGGGGTTTCCAAGTCTCTGGAAGGCGGAAAAACCTACTTCGGCATCCCCGCCGTAGAAATTCGTCAACACCACAAACAACTCGCCACACTGAGGCGGTTGATGAAACAATGATTGCTTCCTTACAAAAAACTTTCCACGGCCATCTCGTATCCCTTTAAACCAAAGCCCACAATGCAGCCTTTGCAGTGGGCCGACAAATAGGAGTGATGCCGGAAGGACTCCCGAGCGTGGACATTGCTGATGTGTACTTCCACGACCGGGGTCGTAATGCCTCGGATGGCATCGGCAATGGCGATAGACGTATGGGTATAGGCGCCAGCATTGAGGATGATGCCATCGTAGGAAAAGCCGACTTCGTGCAGCTTATCGAGAATAGCCCCTTCGCTGTTGGATTGGAAATAATGTAAGACAAGTGCTGGAAAACGCGCCTGTAGCTGACCAAAATAATCTTCGAAAGTTTGAGAGCCATATACTTCTGGTTCTCGTTTGCCCAATAAATTCAAATTGGGACCATTCAGGATCAATAAGGTCATGCTCAGTGGATTTAGTTGGCCATCTCAGAGAGGAACTTGATGCGCATCAGCTGGATTTCCTCCATCGTAATATCGTCCTCTTTCAGCTCGTCGAATGCCGACCGTAAATCGTCCGTTTCTGCTTCCATGAAATAATCGTAAATATCGTCCTTAGAATATTCATCGACAGAATCTTCGATGTAGTAATCTATATTGACTTTGGTGCCGGAGGCAACGATCATGTCCAACTCGTGCAGGAGTTCTTCCATACTCAGAGAGTTGGAGCCCGCTATGTCGGTCAGTGGAATTTTTCGGTCGATACCCTGGATGATGTTGACCTTGATCTTGGATTTATCGGCTACCTGCTTGACGATGATGTCCG
>JBCCSZ010000253.1:0-11548 GCA_039199225.1 Bacteroidota bacterium | reverse complement strand
GAGGGCTTTGCGCGTCGGGGGGGGTAGTTGAGAGGAGAATATTTTTAAAAAAGTGGTCTATCAAACATCTTGTTATAGCTACCTAAAATCAGGGCCTAACAAAGCATTTGTTCTTACTAGACAAGACTGTCAATTGGTAAGAAAGGATTGATTAAATCCGCAATAGAGCGGACTGAGTATGCTATCTGAGTGCCTTCAACAATTTTTTGCTGTCCAGGTACTCGAAATAGCGGGCAGTGACATGAAATGATTCATCGAGAATCACAAGGGTAGGGGCGACGAACTGCCCTTTGCGCAATGCCAACAGCTGGGCGATTTGGTGCAGTGGACGGCGGGACTGTTTCAACTGGTCGTTCACCAACTGCTGCCCACCAAAGTTTACGACCGCATCGGTCTCTGCATTAAAACGAACGGCATAATATTCCTCATTTAAATGATCGACAACTTTGGGCTTGGTGAATACAACCTTATCCATTTTGCGGCAGTAGGTACACCAATCGGTATAGAAATCAATAAAAACCTTTTTCGGTTTGACATTCAGGGAATCCTCTAGTTGTTCAAAGCTGAGCCAGCGCACCGATGCTGCCTGCTGAGCAATCAGAGGATTACATAAAAAAAGGAAAATGACTGTTAATGGAACGATGCTTTTTGCCATCAATACAGGTTACCAATTTTTACGGAAATAAATACAGAACGAGGAGCAGCAGGGCCGTAAATAAAGTCTGAATCCCGCTCTGGTCCAGTATCAAAGGTTGGCTGATAACTGTTAAAAATATTGCGCGCACCGCCACTCAGCTCAAGGTGAAAATCTTCCGACACATTGAAATGGTAGCTCAACTTGAGGTTTACATCGAAAAACGCGTCGGAGTTCAGCAAATCCGGTGAGCCGTTGGCACCTACCACGCGAGGTACAATCATCGAACCCGTATAGGAACCGGTCAGGTCAATTTTAAAATCCTTCGTTGGCTTGTAAAAGGAGGTGAAATATCCGTAGAGGTTGGGGTTTCTAACAAATTCGTCTACTACGATGGCATCTTCGCCTGTATCCTCGGGGGCAAAAATCTCCTGCTCCTCATCAAAACTTGTTTGCTGGGCAGTACCTCCCATCTGGAAGGCAAATTTGCCAGAAGGCGAGTAGCCCACTTCAAAGTTTACGCCTGATACGGTGGCACCTTCCCCATTTACGACCTCTTCCAGAATAATATCACCAATATCTCCCCGGCTTACTTGGGTAAAGGGGTTGGACAACTGGGTGTAAAAACCTTCTACCAATAAGTTTAACTGCCCCAGTCCCATATTTTTGGTGTAGTTCAACGAACCAGTGAAAGCGTCCGAAGTTTCCTTGTCCAGGCCATCGGACAGCAGGACAAAAACCTGGTCACCTCCGGCAGAGGAGATGTGTAGGTCTTCATTAAATGCCTGTGGTGCGCGGAATCCACGGGCATAGCCACCTCTGAACCTCAGATTTTCATTGATTTTATACAAAATGGTAGCACGAGGGCTGAACACCCCTAGATTCACATCCGAGGTTCTTTCCTCCCCAACTACAGCATAAAATCCATCTACGTTCGAAATGTCATATCGACCACCCAACAGAGCAGTAAATCGCTCGTTTGGCTTCCACTCGTATTGGGCAAAAAAGCCGGTTGTATTCACTTTCTGGTCCACTAAGCGACCATAGCCCGCGATTTCATCTTCGGTATCATATGCCTGGTTTTCTACCCCTATGGTGATGACGTCGTTGTTATTGAAGTAGTGGTTGTACTGGACGCCTGCAACTATTGCTAAATCATTTGTCAAGCCATAGGCATTGATGGCCAAGGTGCTGTCTTCTGCAGAACGACCGCCCCCCAAACCGCCGTAGTAGCTATCGCGTTGTGTGCTTTGCCCCGAGGCATAGACCGTAAATTTGTTCCGGCTGTCCTTCGTCCATTGTTCATAATTGATGCCACCAAAAAAGGTATTGTGGTCAAGTTCTTCGGTAATATCCGTAAAGTGTGGCGCTAGGTCCAGGCGGTCGCCGCCTCTGCGGTATTCTTCCAACGCACTGAAATCCAGGCTAATTTTGCTGTAGTCACTTGGCTTGAAAAAAGCTTTTGCACCCAATACAGTATTTTCCAATTGTACCAATTCGGTGAAACCATCGCCATTGGCATCGTAGCTGTCGCGGTGGCGGCTCATCCCGTAAAAGGTAACCCCAGTGGTGAGTGACTCATTGACAATCGAACC
Organism: Bacteroidota bacterium; assembly: GCA_039199225.1. Lineage (GTDB taxonomy): Bacteria > Bacteroidota > Bacteroidia > Chitinophagales > Saprospiraceae > JBCCSZ01. The sequence continues at coordinate 9,319 of JBCCSZ010000253.1, read as the reverse complement.
ATTAAAATTGAATGATTGATCTAGTGCCTCACCGGCAACCAATGCGGTATTAGAGCGGAGTTCCCAAGCATTTTCCACGGGGTCTTTGGTGATGATATTGATAGTGCCTGCAATGGCGTTCGAACCATAGAGCGCAGAACCCCCACTTCGCACCACTTCGACCCGCTCCACAATGTTGGTCGGGATTTGATCTAATCCGTACACACCATTCAAGGCACTGAAAACCGGTCGGCTGTTGATCAAAATCTGCGAATAGGCACCTTCTAGTCCATTGAGGCGCACCTGGGTGAACCCACAGTTTTGGCAGTTGGTCTCCACACGCACTCCCGGCTGATAATTCAGTCCATCAGAGATGGCAATGGATTGGGTGGCATTGAGCAATTTACGACCAATTACACTGACTACAACAGGATTGTTGACCCTGTCCTGCTCATAGCGGGTACCCGATACCACGACCCCCTCCAGGTTTAAGGCATCCTCTTTTAAAGAAAAGTTTTTCTCCAGAGATTGCCCATCTGCCAGGGTAATTTCCACAGATTGGGTCAGGTAGCCCAAAAATTTCACCAGAACAGTATAGCTTCCAGCCGGAATTTCCTCAAGGGCAAAATTGCCATCCTGGTCAGCAGTCGTCCCCAAAGTGGTGCCTTCAAGTGCAATACTGGCAAAGCCCAAAGGCTCTCCGGATAAAGTACGCACTTTGCCCGTGAGGGTGGTGTTCTGTCCGAAAGCTGCAAATGCGCATGCCAGCAGCAGAGCGGATAATATAATCTTATGGTATCTAAATTTCACAATTGGACTGTATTAAATATATAATTAGATAACACAAATATGGAGAGTTAGTTTATTCTAACAAAATTATTTAAATCTTTTTTTGATTATTTTGTGTCAAAAAAGGGATGCCCTCTACAGTCAAAGAAAACTATTTGAAAGCCCTCTACTTTCTCGACAAGGGGGATGGCCGCATCAGTATTACAGAGCTGAGTGATAAATTGGCGGTGAGCAAGCCGACGGCCAACAATATGGTGAAGAGCCTTCAGGAGCTTGGCTGGGTCGTCTACCAAAAATATAAGCCTTTACAACTGACAGAGAAGGGGCGCAAAGCCGCAGCCAAGGTTATCCGCAAACACCGATTGACGGAGATGTTTCTATACAAGGTCATGGGGTTTGGATGGGAGGAAGTACATGAAATTGCAGAGCAAATGGAGCATATCGATTCGGAAAAGCTCTTTTCCCGGATGGATGAAATGCTTGATCATCCTTCTTTCGACCCCCACGGCTCGCCCATCCCTGACGAGAAAGGTAACATACCGGAGCAACCCTCTCTACTTTTAGCAGATGTATCTGACGGGCAAAGGGTACAAGTATGTGCCTTGGCCAATAGTTCGACAGAACTGATACGTCATCTCGATAAGCTACACATACAACTGGGTACCATTGTAACAGTACTGAAGACCGAATCTTTCGATGATAGCATCCTGATTAGCTACGACGAAAAAGCGCCCACGATGATCAGCGAGAAAGTAGGGCGAAGCTTATTGGTGAAAACACTTTAGTGCTGTGAAAGGGCGAAGGACGCATAAAAGATCAGAAATCTTCTATTTTGCGTACCCATTACGAGACACCATTTTAGGTACAAATACCCTTTGCTCCTTCAAAGCAAGCCATTGAACACATGCACAGCTACCAAGGGACCAATGTGGAGAGATGGTAGTTGATGTTCAAAAACTCAAAGCGTTCTTTCTGAGCAGCTAGGCGCCTTTTGTAAGCCTCCCAATTTCTGTCTCGCTCCCTGGACCAAGCAATTTCGGCAATGCCCAACAAACGGGGAATGGCCATATATTCTGCCTCCTTGATGTCTGAAACGTTCTCTGTCCAAAGGGGCGCTTCGATTCCCAGTATGTTTCCTTCCAGAACACCGTCCAGTAAATCAAGAGGGTCCCATTCATATGCTCGTTGTGTATTCAGCAGCAGATTGAAAGAGGCGCCCAAAGTAATAGTAGAATTGTAACGCAAATTGAGGTAGGTTTTTTCCATGGGAGAGAAAATCAACTTCGCCGATTTGTCCAAGGCTTTTTGGGCATTGGATTCGCGGAGCCAATACTGAACAATTTCTTCGCTCCCCACATTGGCCACAGCCACTTCGTCCCAACCAATCATCTGCTTGCCTTGGCTTTTGACCATTTCTTTTACACGATTGATAAACTCGACGTATTTGAAAGGCAAGACCGTTTCTGCTTCATCCCCACCGATGTGGAAATAGGGACCAGGCGTGAGGGCCGCTACTTCCCGGATTACATCTTCCACAAAATCGTAAGTGATTTCTTTATCGAGACAGAGCGCACTAAAACCAACATCGGTCCCTGTGTAAAGCTCTTTGGCAATGCCATCACAATTGAGCTCGGCATAAGACGCCAAGGCCGCATTGGTATGACCGGGCATATCTATTTCCGGAACAATGGTGATGTATCGCGCTTGCGCATAGTCGATGATCTCACGATAGTCTTCTTGGGTATAAAAACCACCCGGGCCTCCACCCACTTCGGTGCTGGCTCCGATGCTTGTCAGCTTGGGCCAAGATTTAATTTCAATTCGCCAACCCTGATCGTCTGTCAAGTGTAAGTGCAAATGCGTCAATTTGTAAAGGGACATCAAATCGATGTAGCGCTTTACCTCGTCTACGCTGAAAAAGTGGCGCGCCACATCCAACATGGCAGCTCGATACGTAAATCTGGGGACGTCCCGAATGACGAGCGTCGGAATATTCCAGAGTTGCTGCTGCACCGTGGCCGCTTCCACTGCTGCTGGCATCAACTGCCGCAAGGTCTGCAAGCTGTAGAACAAGCCCACCTCTGTGGCCGCTTCGATGGTGACGGCTCGTTTGGTAATGCGGATTTCGTATCCCTGCTCCCCTAAAAAGGAGGATGGGCTGCGCAACAATTCCAGGGAAATGTATCCGGATGTTGGCAATACATCTGTGGTACGTACCTCCAGCCCAAAGCCTGTCGACCGGCGCATCTGTGCGACGAACTGATCGACGCTTGACGATAGGGCCGATGAAAGATTGGTTGTGTAAATAGTCGTCTCAGCAGTCAGCTCAAATACATCTTCTTCCAGCTCAATGAAAAAAGGAATGGGAATGAGCTTGTGCGCAAGCGTTTCTACGTCGGGCATGTCAGCAGCGTCTTTGCTACAAGATGCAGAGAGGAGCAGCAAGAGCAAAAGGCATATCCCAATGTAGGACCTTTGACAGCTTGGGGAGAATTTTTTCATGGTCCAGTTCTTTGTTTTCAAATTTTAGGTAGTTGACAAGATCAACCCATATTTCTATTAATTACAACAGATATGGGAGAGTTGTTTGAAAACACTTATGGCAATGTGGACCTCCTCACGGCAGTAGTCATCAACTACATGCAGACTGATGTATTTTCAATTTCTTTCATATAAAACCAACAGCATCATTTGTTTTATTCCTAAAAAAGATTCATATTTACTTTCACAACAAAAAAACAGTATGAACTATGGAAGAATAGGCTAGTACCTTTACCACCTATCACCCACATAACTTCCATTTGACTTATTGTAAATCAAGCAGGGTAAGCGCGCTTTAGCAAGCAGGATATTTTGTAATTTCTCTCTACTTCTGAAAGAAGTACGTTTGATCTATTTTCTCTTAGTTAGGTGTCTACAAATTAAGTGATGACTTGGTTTGAACGACTTTCATCTCAAACTAAGGATGACATAGCTTTGTCCAGGCGCTTATTTGAGTAGGGATTCATTTGATAATCAACCTCTAACGTTTAATATGAAATTCAATTCTTTTGTTTTTTTGATCGTTACACTTTTGCTGGGGTGTTATTTTTCAAGTAATGCACAGCCAAAATGCATTACTTGGTCCCCAAGTGTCCCCATTACGGATCTTCCTAATGAGCAGAGTCCAAACGCAAAAGCCTTGTATACCTCGACAGGTTCGCTGATTAACTTTGAGATTAGGTATTATGATGTAGATAAAGTTACTTCGTCCTGTAGTGGTAGTTCAAAAGACAAATTCATAAGTGATAGCAAGGGAGAGATAGAATTTATCATAAACGATGCATCAGCCCTATCATTCGATGAACCAAATAGTAATATTACCTATAAAAAAGTTAGACCTCAGTATTTCACAAAAATCATCGATAAAGGTACAGGCAAACCTATTTCCATTTACAGATCCCCTAATATCAAGGTGTACACAAATGCTGGATTAACGCTCTATAGTGCTATTCCAGCCTTGGTCAAAGTGAGGATTTCAGATTTACAAACTACCGTTAATGCAAATCATGGAGGGTCTCGGCACGATCCACCAGTAACCCTCATATGGAAAATAGGCTACCGTCCTGATTGCCCGGTCTATTTAGGTAGGGTAACCACTCCGATGAATCCCAATCTAATACCAGATTCCCAACTAACGCTACCACCTGCGAGGGGGCTCCCATTTTCATATGAAGCTAGAATGATGGTAGGCAGACCTTCTTCCTTTGTCGGAGGCGTTATCAGAGAAGATTTTCACACCTCATCTAGCGGGGGCCTTTTCAATATGTCTGACATTAATATCGCTTGGAAAACGCAAAAAGAAAATGAATTAGGGATCATGATTTTTGATCCTGATCAAGTTGTCAAAATAATTTTTGCTGATGCTATCGGGACCACTGCTACCTTTGTGTGTGATGGCAAAGGACAATTCACAGATAGCCACACTGGCCCGGGTGTAAGCAGTAAGGATTTATTCGCAGCATTTACACCGACGGCCATACAGAACGACAAAGTAGGCTTCCAGTTTACGCAAGATTACAGATGCAACAATAGCGAAATAGGTTTTACGCACATCATAAAACGATGGATGTACAATGCTGTCAAAGGGGTGAATGAATGGAAAATACAAAAAATACACTTTTTATGATTCCGAAATGTAAGAACTATTTGACCTTATTTTTTTCCTTTATTTTGGTATTTCTATACTGCTCAAAAAGCAGTGCACAATTCGGATCTTTTCCTCAAGCAACGTATGCAGACTCCCTTCCGGCTATTTTTGATGAATACTTGGAAGACAACCAGTTGGGGATGATAAGGGAGGGTTATACCCTTGACAGCGAGCAAGTCAAACGCATGGCTCCCTTATTCACTTATAGATTTAAAAAGGGATTATTCGTTTCCCAAAAAAGTGTTTTAAGTGCGATTCGACTAATTCCTGATTACAAGGATAAAGTAAAGCTCATCGATACCGTCCTGAATTTAATTTATGAACAGCCTTCTTTAAAGGCTTTTCTCATAAAGGAAAGAATATTCTATACCATCAATACACCAGAAAGGTTGTCTGCAGATAGCTTGCAATCCGTTGTCTCTCTTTACAATAAATACATACCACTGATAGATTCTCTAACGCTCATTAGAAATTGGACCAAATCAGAAGCTCATCTCACGATTGCTGATTTAATCTATAAATCAGATGGCGATCCTGACCTGATCGAAAAGCACTACTACGATTCTATGAAATATCCCTATTTCAATGTTAGCGATAAAAACTATTTAAGTGAATTCTTCGACAATTACATTGAAGCGATCTTGGGTATCATCGAAAATAGGCGAGGGGATTTAGAGAAACTTTTAAACATCCGATATGTTCCCGCTGTGCATTCCAGGGTTGCACCTTTATTGAAAATGTACATTGAAGAATTGGGTGGAACATTCGAAGATAAAACATTCATCGGACCTAACAAGAACAATAAGAACTAAAGTATATGAAAATTCGGTTAAGCATTCAATGGATTATTGTTTTAGTATTTTTTTCACTGTACAATCAGGTATTTGGTATATCTGTAACGCCTACCATTTACCATATATATACCGATCAAGCGAAGGGTGAAATAAACCTTAGTATCAGCGCTGGATTTCCGCCGTATGATTTTGAATGGGTCGGTCCGTCGGGATTCAATGCAAGCTCAAAAGACATCAGTCAGTTGATTTTAGTTGGCGAGTATTGTGTCACAGTTACCGATGCAACATGCTGTGAATTTTCAGAATGCTTCAATTTGAATTTTATAGGTGATGATCCCGATATAAGTTTTGATCTGATGCCACCTTGTCCCGGTCAGGAAATGGGAGAGCTGTTGATCGACGGTTTTTTTGGTGGGCAGCCAAAGAGTCCTTTTTCAATCCGATGGAGTGATGGAACCAATCAAGCATCAACGAATGTAAATGAGGGGATTTATTGTGTAACGGTAACGGATGCCATAAATAGAGAGTGGGAGGGATGCTATTACGTCGAAAATAGTACGTCACCCAATTGCGATCCCAACAACTGTCATTTCCATAATGTATATGGCTTTCAACTTTCAAATCCAAGCTGTAATATTGCAGCTGATGGAGAAGTGAATTTGGTGCTGTACAATCCTGTCCCAGATCATTTTATTCAATGGAATACAGGCGCATCTGGAAGAATCATTAGTAACTTAAGTCCTGGCAACTATTGTGTAACTTTAACAGAGCCCAATGGCTGTAATTATATCAATTGCATTGATTTACAAGCCCAGCCCCTTCAACTAAATCCCCAGATTACTCATTCATGTGATTCAGACAATGGCTCCATTCAACTTACGCCACAAGGTTGGAGCACACCAATAGCCTTTGAATGGGAGAACGGAAGTTCGTCCAGCAACAACAATGAGCTTGCTCCGGGTGAGTATACAGTTACTGTTACGAATATCGATGGTTGTACGACTACACAGTCATTTAGAGTGGAGGGCTACAGCTCTGAGCTTGAAGGTTCCATCGTCAGTAGTACCAATGCAAGCTGTCAATGCTGTGATGATGGTATGCTTACCATTGAAGTGGCAAATGGAAGCGGCCAATACGCAGTCATTGAAAATGGTGTTGAAATAATCTCTGCCTCCAGTGCTCCTATATCTATCAACAATGTTGCTTATGGTACACATGAATACACCATTGTAGATAACAATACAAACTGCTCTTTTTCAATCTCAGCCACGGTAGAAAGTAGTATCTATCCTATGGAGATTGGCATTGATAATGTAGAACATTATCTCGCTGTAAACAACCCCAATTACACAGAACTACAAAGAGGTGCGATTGATATATATGTTAGAGGAGGAACATTCCCTTTTTCATACGCTTGGACAGCCACTCCTTTGAACTTTTCGTTTTCTACCCCAGATATAAGTAATATAAGCTTGCAAGGTTTAACAACAATTCAAGATAATGGATATAATGAATTCACAGTAGTCGTGACGGATGCCAACGGCTGCACCGCTGAGAGAACCATTAATATGCATTTCAATCCCAAAGAGCTTGTCTGCAATAATGAAAGATACGTTGATCAAATCACGCCTTGTATATCCGGAACGACACTGGGAAAGATTACAGGTCCTGAAATAAGGGATTACGATGGAGAGCCGCCCTATACTTACAAATGGAACGGCCCAGGCGGTTTCACCGGTACTGGAAAAACCATTAGTGGCCTAACCATTCCTGGCACCTATACCGTGACGGTAACGGACGATGCGCTACAAACTTGTCGTTTTAGTTACGAACTCATCTGTGATTGTAATGATTTAAGGGCTGACTATCATGTTGATCATTGTGATAGAAAGGATAAGGCTTCTGTTAAGCTACGTTCGGTAGATACAGACGGTCCCATCAACAATCCCTACCAGGTGTTCTTTGACTTTGGTCCAGATAAAAAAACAGTCACCTTCAATCTTAACGATGATCGCCGGCCAGACCGCCTTGTTTTTGCCAAGACCTATGGTTATACCAGTGGAAGGTTGGTTTGTGTAACCATTTCTGATCGTTTTGGATGCAAGGATCAACAATGCTTCGAATTCTATAGAAACAATCAATGCATTTATTCCATTGTCGACGACTTCCAAATTAATCAGAGCGATAAGGACACAAAGGATCCATTTCAAAATAACATTAATGACAACCTACCTCAAATTGCAGGATTTCTAAGAAATAACTATGGCCTGGATTATGGGGACTTTATGGGGCTGTGTCGAAAGGATGAGTCGTGCGATAACGACATTGAATTTGGCCCCATGGTCTATACTCCGAATAAGGCAGATGAACCTTGTACGGGTGGAGGAATCATCAAATGTCAACTTTGTCCTGAAGACGGAACTACGCTTAACGGGATTCAAGTTCCCGCTAATTACACAGGCATACAAATGGAATACGATGGCCATTGTATGTGCTACTTTCCTCCTGGTATCATTACGGATGAAAAGTTCATTTCTGCATCACTTGGTGCCAATGTGAACAACTTTTGGACGTTGCCCGTCATTTCATTCTATGATTGTGATGGCCCAATAACAGAGTCTCCCACTGAAAACCCCAAAGGTCCACCCGCTTGTACGGATATTTTCCCAGGATGTGATAATTGTGCAATCGTACCAATTCCTGAAAATTGTGAATATGAATATTTCTGTGCAAGTGATGCCCTTTCAACTGTTGTTGAGGTACCTGCCGACTATAAATTTTGTAGTGTTGTAACTGGCAACCATTCCGCATGTACTTTTTACCTCAGCTGTGTACTAGACCCTTGCGTTGGAATAGATGATTTGGCCCTTGATTGTTCCGGTGGATGCCCAGAGGAAACCATCAATGGTTTTCTGCCGCCAGATAAACAAATAAGCTGTGGCTTTGACGAATGGTGTACTTGCGAAGAATTGTCAAGTTCTACCATTAAGCAGTCAATTCCAGAATGCGTAGGATGTGAACAAGGAGGCCGAGCCAGAACAAGCCCTGTTGTCAATCCAAAAGTTTTGGACAATCAACAATTGGATTACGGTGAAGATTCGATCAAACTGAACTCGTTGGTAAACATCTTTGGTGATAAAACCAATAAACTTACCAATGAAATCAATGTATATCCCAACCCTTTCAACCACCAGGTAAAGGTTCAATTTTTCTCGGAGGTGAATCGAACCGTTTCCATTAGACTGTTTGATGTACTAGGCAGTGAAGTTTATCAAAGCCAATTTTCCATATTGAAAGGTGAAAATATATTGGACATTCCACTGGGTGAAATCCCTACTGGAGTCTATCATTTGGTCATCCAAAAAAATACAATCCTATATAAGACTCGGCTCATACGCACAAATTTCTGAGCATAGAAATAGTACGTTAGCTTTTCAAATGCTAATCCCTGCTGTAATCCCTAGGCTGATGAGTCAACGGTGACCAAGGGGGTTGGCTTTCCTATCAGGCAATCACCCATCCAAATTTCACCATTGCCTATCCGTGTGAGTCATCCATAAAATGGCCT
>JBCCSZ010000252.1:0-11571 GCA_039199225.1 Bacteroidota bacterium | reverse complement strand
CTCGGATTCTGCCTTCTTCGGCTGCTTAGCGCTTACTATTGTTCAGTAAATTTTATCAAAAATGAAACGATTAAACTTACTTCCTTTCTGCTGCTTATTATGTTGTGCATTTAGCTGTAATCGGAAACAGGCCGCCGTTCAACAAGTGGAGAAAACGCCCGAAGTAATCGAGGAGGTTGTAGAGGAAAAGGTGGAAGAAGAGGAAGAACCAGATGGTAGTTCCAAAGAAACGCAAGTGGCCAATGCGACCCGAGCCATTGGTCAGTTCGGAGAAATTATGCAGTTGACGGAGCGTCAAAAGGCCGATATTTATCAAATGGCTTACGGCTTTGATTTTTCTGCCAACTCTGATGCGGAGGCTGAAAAAAAGTATAAAGAATTTCGCAAGGGCATCCGAGATATTCTCACAGAAGAGCAAAAGCAAAAAATTAAGGAGGCCCGAAAGAAGCAGAAAAAAGATGGTAAATAGCCAGCATCTTTTTCCAGTAATGTCACGGTTGTTTTTGTAGGATGGAATTGTTCTTGTACAGTTGGAGGTACTGGTTCAAGGCGGTCTGCATAGGAAATGCTCGCACAGGCTTGAAGGACCATTGGCCCGCATACGCTTGTTCCAAAGCATTGTACAAAGCCGCAGCGCTCATGTTTTCCATTTCGATCATTGGCCCACTGACCACTTCTGCCAGCGCACCCTGGCCAGACGAAACAATGGGGACCCCCAATGCGACCGTTTCTGCTGCTACAAAACAAAAACCTTCGCTGTAAGACGGGACGACGGTGCAGCTGGAATGACAAATTTGCTCATACAATTCTTCTCGGCTCAACTCGTGCCGTAGCCTCACGTGTTCTTGCAATTTTAGTTGGTCAATCAGTGCTATGATCTGTTGGTACATTTTCCTGGGGCGTTTGGGCAGGATGAGTACCAGACGGCTGTCCGGATGAGCTTTGTAAAAGCGGGCTGCCGCAGGAAGTAGCAAATCGAGTCCTTTGGAAATGCCCAATCGACCGAAGTAGGTATAAGTGAAATTCGCAGGTGCTTGGTGTTGATCTCTGGGGAAGCGATTGTAGTGTAGGCCATTGTAAATCTGGCTGATTTTATGGCTGGGAATACCATTTTGTATGAGGCTTTGGCGTGTGAAATTCGATACGGCGACGTAGTGGTCGAAAGACAATTTCAGCAGTAATTTTTCGAACAATTGAAAACCCTTCCGCTGCCAGGACGATGCAAAGGGCAAGCGCATCCAAAGGGCTCCCCAAACTTCGTGGAAAGTAACCAATACCTTTTTGCCAAGCCAGCGGGCGGCCAGCCAAGCGGGCAAAGCAGCATTGTAGGTCGTGGTGTGAATGAGTTGGGCCGTCTTTGCATGTCGGACAATGGCCGGTAGGCTCATCACCGTAAACAGAAAGCGATTGCCACAATTGATTCGGACGATTTTAACGCCATTGTAAATTTCTTCGGTCGCTAAAGATTTACGGAAAAGAGTGGTCACTACAATGACCTCATAGTTTGCTTCGACCAGTGCTTCGGCCAATAATTGAAACAGCCTTTCGGCACCGCCGATGTATGGATGGTAGTGTTCGAGAACGAAAACGACCTTCATACTTGTTCTTGATTTTCGAATTCTTTGATGGCGAGTTGGCGAGTCAATTCGGTCAGCTTGAGTTGTTGATCCTTGATGAGATTGTACATTCGAAATTGGGTGTAGGTCAGTACGCCCAAACTCAAAAAGATGATGGCATTGATGTTACTTTTGATGCCAAAAAGCGATGCGATGAAATTGGAAATGAGGTCTGGGATAATGGCAAAAATACCGATACCCAACCAAAAGACGATGGAGAATACCGTTTCTCGAATACTTGCTTTGGCCTTCAAATAGCGGGTGATAAAACTGATGACGAACAGCAAGGCGATGAGTGGAACGACGATTTGAAAAACGCGAATTTCCATGACAGGTATTTAACTTGGGTTGTTTATTTGAATAAAATATTCCACAAAAAATTAAAGGCGGTGTTGATGCCCATTTGAAAATCTTGCCCTTTGCGAATGGAGTAATCGGTGTAGCGCACAGAGATGCCCGTTTCTTCTATTTGCAGTCCGGCCCGTTCGGCCTTGATGATCATCTCACTGCAAAAGCCAAAGCCATCGATTTGGAGGTTTAGATTTTCAATGGCATTGCGATTGAGTAGGCGTAGGCCAGACTGAGAATCCGAATAATTTTTTTTGCAAAAAAGATTGGTCATTCGATTGGCAATGAAGTTGAAAACAATTCGGGTTTTGGGTATCTCCTCATTCTTTTTCATAAATCGACTGCCAATGACGAGGTCGCATTTGGTTTCCGACATTTTTGCTTGGAGCTGAAGAATGTCCTTGGGGTCGTGTTGTCCGTCGGCATCCATCAAAGCAACATGTGGCCAGCCGTTGCGTCGGGCGAGTTCTATCCCCGTTTGAATGGCGGCCCCCGCTCCGCGGTTGACAAAGTGGCGCACCAGCCGAACGTCGCTTAGGCTTTTGGCCTGCTCCACGGTATCATCGGCACTACCATCATCAATGACCACCACATTCAACAAGCCCTCTTGCTGCAATCCGAGGATCACCTCCCTGATTTTACCCGCCTCGTTGTAGGCCGGCAGCAAGACATATATGTCGTTCAGTGGGATCATTATCTTTTGTCCTATAGAATTTCAAAAAGCGCTACGTGGCCCAGGTAAATGGTTTGGCCCACCAGGGCTTGTGTGGCATTGGCTCGTTTTCCATTGGGTAATTTTACAACTGGTGCGTTTGGTTGAGCAACGTAATTGTCTGTGAGCAATAGGCGAACCTTATTTGAGCCAATCAGCAAATCAGCCATACTTATGAACTTCTTTCGCAAACTTTGTTCCGGAGATTTATCGGCATTGCCAGTACGCAAATCAAAAAGGATGTATTTGAATCCATTGGCTTTTAGTACGCTGAAAAATTGACTTCCATCTTCAAATTGATTGCTGACTTGGTCGAATTTCTCCAAAACCGGATCGCTGAATACTCGGGTGTCATTGGCCGCAATATGAAATCCAAAGTGGGTGTTGACCCGATATACTTTCTGTGATAAATCCTGATTGACGACCTTGACAATGTCTGGGATCACTGGATTGAACGATCTGAGAATATCTTCTTCCGAAGCATTTGGATTTGATACATAATCCACAAAAGGCCAGCGGAAAATGGGGTTGAGGTTTTGATCGCCGGGAAAACAAGATGTAAAATAGGTCAGGCCGTTGAGCAACAGCGCCAGCCCCAGGGTGCCGCCCAAAAACCAGGAGGCAAAGGAACGATGGCTGTTTCCCATAAATGCTTCCGGCTTGTTGAGTGGCCAAACAAACAAAATGGGTAGTAAAACAAACATGGGCATGGCATACCAAATGATGCCGTTGCCAAGCAAAGCCCAGAGTAGGGCATAGACCATCAAAAAGCCTCCCAACGCTTTGTACGTCTTGGGTTGCTGCGCCAAGCGCTCTTTGAGCAACCAATAACTGCCGCCACAAAAAGCCAGGGCCGTGAGAATGATGCCGGGCATGCCCAGTGCTTTTCCAGCTTTATAGACGGGTGATAGCAATTGCGCTAAGCCGAGAAGGGGCTTCAGCATCAAAGTATACAACTGGAATAAAATGGAGCTTTCTTCGCCGGTGAACTGTTTTAAAAAATTGCTGCGATTTGCAATGGCGCCCGTAATGTCCAATGCTTTCCCATCTGGAGCAAAGACAGAGAGTTTGACCAATGCGATATACACAATTACAGCCAGTGCCAGGCTGAGCTGCCAGGCAATCGGTCGACTCCTCCCTGGTGCGACAAACAGCAACAAGGGCAGCAGTGCCAGCAGTAGGTAGCCTATGTCTAGATAGCGCATGCCAGGTATATTGGTGTTTGTGCTGATGTCGTAGGGGAGAGAAACATACCGCCAGAAAGTTGGTTCATAGCCCAAGTAGCGCTGGATTTCCTCTTTGGCCGCCTGTTGGGAAGCGTTTTCGCCTTGTCGCTTACTCTTCTCGGCGGTACGCTCCCCTTTGATCAACTTTGCCAATGGGTTGGTTTGGGGCGCAGGACGAACCTCCATGCCCAATTGCTTCAGTTTATTTACTTTGATCAGTGGACTGTTTTCCTTGCCCTCTATCAATTGTTGAACGCCAATGCTCTTGTGTTCAGAGAGGTGTTTGACGGCCCAAGGTGCATAAGCCAGGATCGACATGCCCAGCAGACAGGCCATTTGGATGGAAAACCTCCGCAGGGCAGATTGCTTGTTCCGAAAATAGTAAGTAAGTAACCCAATGCCCAATAAGGAAAGACCAATGCCCATTGTCAGAGCGGTTGAATCTGAAATGTCGAGATAGCCAAAGCGATGGATTTTCAAGACAAACAACATCCCTAAACTAAACAGTGTCATGGCAGCAAAGGCCAGTCGCCGCCCCGCATAATAAGCCAACAAACAAGCAAGTGCCACCAGGTAAAAAATGGCAGTATATTTTATGCTAAAAGCAAAGCCACCCAGCCAAGCCGCCAACAGAAGGGCGTATGTCCCTGGCGCCATTTGTATCTTTCCGCCCAATATAGACAGATGCTCTTTGGCTTCGCTCTGCAACAACCACTCTTCCTTCAATGGCTTCAACAACAGCAGCAAGCTACTCAAAACGATGAAGGTGAATCCAAGATCGATTTTCTCATCGACCAAGCCGTGGTAAGCAAAATAGGGGCTTGTCAATGGTACGAGTACCGCCAACAAGGCATAGGCTGGCTGCAGCCAAATTCGAGCAATGCGGTAAAGCGCGAATAGGCAGAAGATGTTCATCAAATGGGAAAAGAGAATGGCCATCGTGCGGCTGTCGAACAAAATCTGGCCCAGGCTCATCAACACAGACCAGGCGAATGCTTGTCCACCGGCCGGTAACTGTCCGGATTGGGCAATCAATTCCGTTTTGTTGAGATAAAGTGCTGTACCGTCGTATCCAATGGGAAAAGTCTTAAAGGCACCGATGAAGTTGATGGCTAGGACAGACAGCAGCAGTACGTACAGCATAGGCGTCCACCACTTGTGGATGCGCAGGCTTCGCTTCTTCCAGGTAAAATCATACACCAACTGACCTACCTCCTTGTACTGCAATACCATAAAGCCCGCGACCACTGCCCACAAAATGGTCGGGCTCAGCAATCGGAATTGTCCCAATATGATCAGGATGCTCGCAAGGATGCTCAATCCTAAGGCAATCGACAGCAGTGGTTGGCTGTGCAGGTATCGCTTCAACAATGCTTTACCCACCAATTGTCCTGCTGCAAAAGCCGCAGCAATAATGACAAAAAAGGCCAGTAGATAAGCAGAGCTGACCGCAAAGAAATAACCCAGTCGCGTCACGAGAGGGATTTCCGGAATGTAAGCAATGGCAACAAAAGAGCCCAATATCAATAGGCTAAGTAGCTGAAAAACAAGGTATAAGGTGAGGCCCCGAAAGTGAAAGGTAAAAGCTTTGGACGGCTTTGCCTGCAACTTGGTGTACACGAAGTAGGACATGCCCAGCCCAGCAACCACCAGCAAGGAGATGGTCTTGAGATAGGGGATTTTCGTTACCGCTTCGCTGTAGTAGGGATGGTGAATCAAGTATTCGAGAACCACCCAAACGACCCAGGAAACGCAGAGAATTTTGGTCAGCAGTGCTGGAAATCCAGCGTTGTTTTTTAATGAATCTTTCAAGTTTCCGCTTGTTTTATAAGTACGCTAGGACTGTATACGCAGCCTTGAGAGTGAAGATTCAGTTTTATCAGGAATGATGGTTTAGGGAGTAGACTTATCGAGATTCAAATATATTTAAAAGTTGTGAAGTTTTTTAGTGTGTGTGTTGTGATGGGGTGGAACAGCAGTGAGCGGTGAACGGTGAACGGTGAACGGTGAACGGTGAACTGGTGAACTGGTGAACTTGCGCGTGATCGAAAGAAACTGCCTGCTGAGATAAGGGTGAGGTTTTTATCGGTGATGGGGTGATCGAGTGATTGGGTGATCAGTGATCGGGTGATCTAGTGATCAGTGATGGGGTGATCAGTACGCATTGTGCGAGTTTTTCGTATTTATTGCCTATTACTATTGCCTGCTACAAAGTGCCTCTTAGGGCTTGTTCTCTTTCGATGGCTTCGAAAAGGGCTTTGAAGTTGCCTTTGCCGAAGGATCGGGCGCCTTTGCGTTGGATGATTTCGAAAAACATGGTGGGGCGCGCTTGAACGGGCTTGGTAAAGATTTGGAGGAGGTAGCCTTCATCGTCGCGGTCTACTAGGATGCCTAGGTCGCGTAGGGGGGCGAGGTCTTCGTCGATGGGGCCGACGCGATCGAGGAGGACATCGTAATAAGTGGTGGGGACCTTTAGGAATTCGATGCCGCGGTTTTGCAGCTCGGTAACAGTGTGGATGATGTCGTCGGTGGCAACGGCGATGTGTTGAACGCCTGGGCCTTCGTAGAAGTCGAGGTATTCATCGATTTGGGAGCGTTTTAGGCCCGGAGCTGGTTCGTTGATCGGGAACTTGATCCGACCATTGCCATTGCTCATCACCTTACTCATCAAGGCCGTATATTCGGTAGAAATATCTTTGTCATCGAAGGAAACGATCTGGGTGAAGCCCATGACCTTTTCGTAAAAAGCTACCCAGTGGTTCATTTTGCCAAGCTCCACATTACCGACCATGTGATCGACAAACTTGAGGCCGGTAGTCAGTGGATTGAAGGCGCTTTTCCATTCCTTGTAGCCCGGCAGAAAGATGCCATTGTAGTCTTTGCGCTCCACAAAAATGTGGATGGTGTCGCCATAGGTATGGATACCAGAGCGGACCACCTTTCCATGTTCATCTTCTTCGACGGTGGGTTCCAGGAAAGACTTGGCGCCACGGCTGATGGCCTCGTTGTAGGCTAGTGTGGCATCATCCACCCAAAGGGCGGTGGTTCGTAGGCCATCGCCATGTTTATCGATGTGTTGGCCGATGGTCGTTCCACTTCGGAGCGGCGAGGTGAGGACCAGGCGAATCTTATCTTGTACAACCACATACGACTCCCGATCGTTTAGGCCCGTTTCGAGCCCGGCATAGGCCAGGGATTGGAAGCCAAAGGCAGCCTTGTAAAAATGAGCGGCCTGTTTGGCGTTTCCGACAAACAACTCAAGGTAGTCCGTGCCGTTGAGTGGCATAAAGTCGGCCGCATTTTCATAGATTTTGGTTAGTGGCTGAGGTGTGTTGGACATTATGTGGTTTTATTTGGCTTCAAAACTAGTTGCTATGGCAAATATATGGATAAAAAAGGGATTCCTCAACTACTGGCTTCGCTAAAATTATTGAACACCTGGTTGAGGATGCGCAGCAGGTCGTGGTAATCCTCATCCGAGAGGTTTTCCCAGCCTTGCCGGCGGAGGTCCTGAACGATGGGGTAGGCCAGTTGACAAAGGTGGTGTCCTTCTGGGGTTAGGTAGACCAATTGTGTCCTTCTGTCTTGTTCGGACTGTTGGCGTTGGGTTAAGCCCTTTTTGCAAAGTAGATCAATGATGCGCGAAACGGTGGGTGCATTTTTAAAGCTGCCATTGGCCAATTCATTTTGCGACAGGCCATCTTTTTGGTGGAGTTGGTTGAGCAAGACCCACTGCTCAGTTGTAATATCGAGTTGATGTTCTTTGAAAGCCCGGAGGTAATGGTGTCGGATGGCCTTGAGGGTGCGATCGAGGTAGGCGCCGAAGTTCTTTGTGTTGTCCTGCATACTGCAAAAATACTTTACTAAACTAAAAAATCCCTCAAGCCGAGGGATTTCTTCGTAAATGATTCCTTAATGTATGGACTCATCTCACAGTAAAAAGTAATTTCTAGCAACCAATTGAGAATGTGTACTTAAAATATCTTAAATCTGTTTTGATTCTAAGCCATCAGGAAGCTGTTGTCCACACCTGAAAGTGCCAAAATCTACATCGGGTTCCGAAATGTGGTGACAATTGGCATAATCGACAACGGCTTCGGACGTAAAACGAGCAGACTCCTTATGCGTAACATGTTCGCGCTGTTGCTCGCGGTAATAGACAATGGTTCTCAAGCTGTCTGAACTCAGGGACTGAGTCATATATTTAGACATAGCTTCCTGGCTTTAATTCGACTTAGTTTTAGGCTTATTGACAAGGTGCAAACTAAATGATCGTGCCAGATAAATTTCGGCAAAAAAAGGCTTAAAATTTCAGAAAAAAGATAAATATTTAAAATTAAATAGCTAATAATCAATTAGTTAAGGCATAGTAATCATTTCAAAAAATATTGACTTATTTCGATTGTTCAAACTCTCTGAATTTTTTGGTTCGAATTGTTGTTTTTATCTTATATTTGCGTGCTTTCAAAGAGTTGGCTCCGTAGTACAATGGATAGTATGTAGGTTTCCGGAGCCTAAGATGCAAGTTCGATTCTTGCCGGGGCTACAGCCAGCTAAAGCCAGATAGTGTGTAACTGTCTGGCTTTCATGTTTTTAGGGAGTGTTTCGAGCTGTTGTTTTGAAAAAGGTGTAGTGAAGGTGTAAGAATTTTTTTATTTCCCATTCTCAGAGTTCTGACGCGATTATCGCGTTTATGTTTCTAAACATATTTATTCTTCTTCCTCCGGGCAGCCTTCTTTTGTGAATAGACAGGGTTTTTGGGCTTCTAGTTCTTTTTTGATGGTAGGGTCTAAGTTTTGACTTTTGTATAGAGTTTTTGCTTTTAACAATTGTTGGGTCGTTATTGATTTGGCCTCGCTAAGGTCGGCCACATTAAGGTAGGCCCGACGAAGGTCGGCCCCACGAAGGTCGGCCCCACGAAGGTAGGCCCCATTAAGGTAGGCCCCATGAAGGTCGGCCCCATTAAGGTCGGCCCCATGAAGGTAGGCCCGACGAAGGTCGGCCTCATTAAGGTCGGCCACATTAAGGTAGGCCCGACGAAGGTCGGCCCCACGAAGGTCGGCCCCACGAAGGTCGGCCCCAAAAAGGTCGGCCCCAAAAAGGTAGGCCCGACGAAGGTCGGCCCCACGAAGGTAGGCCCCACGAAGGTAGGCCCCACGAAGGTCGGCCCGACGAAGGTAGGCCCCACGAAGGTTTACTTGATCTATAATCGCATTAGAAAAATTTCCTCTTTGTACTATGGTGTTTTGCGTTATAGAATCTAAATTGTTTTCCATCAAAGCAATGAACAATTGCCCTCTTTCCGGACTAACCAGTTTGTTGGAGAGTGTATCTGCTTCCAGGATTTTATAAGGATTAAAAGCTTTGCTTAAAGCCACAATTCGATTGATTAATGGTTTGCTTAAAGAGTACTTTATAGAATCTGGAACGGAACCTAAATTGCCTTTAATTGCTGTTTTTTGCTCTTTTATCTCATCATCAACTTTATCCAAAATATTACTCATTAAGAACACCAAAGAGCTACGCCGGTCTGCTTCCAATAAATTATTTTGGATATTAATACGAATGTTCTGGGTGTCGATGCGTAGATTTTGGCCAGTGAGTAAATTATTTTGAACACCCATTAGACTGAGTTGAGAATCGACTCTTGTATTTTGAAATTCTACTAATTTGTTTTGATCGGAAAATAGTTGGTTTTGGGTAATAAGAATACTTGACTGAATATCAATTTTTTTATTTTGATCTTGGAAGAGGTCAGTTTGGTTCTCTAGTATTCCTGTTTGAGTTTCAATAAACCCGGTCTGTTCAGTTACTTTCTCGTTCTGGTTTTCGAACAACTGATTTTGTCTTTCGATGTTTTTATTTTGAGCCAATAGTAAGTCTGATTGGATGGTATCCTGTCGAGTCTGTTCATTAATCAAGGCATTTTGCCTATCGATTAGTTGATTTTGTTGGAAGAGTAGTATAAATGGGATGGTGGCAATGATGATGGCAAAGATTCCTATTCTTGTTAAACGCCAGAATATGTGGGAACTGACTTCTGAAATGGTTAGCGTTTGTGGCTTTCCATCTTTGATTTCGTTGATTAGTTTATTGACGGCATTTATCAAGCCGCCTCCAAAATAGAATTTCGTTCCGGTTTTTATGATCTTATTTCTACCAAGGATGAAATAAATTAAACCGCCAATCCAAGCTATTAATCCGGAAAACCAAATGAAGTTGTTGAAGAATGGAGATACAGTAGATTTTAAGTTTTGCCAGATTGCTTTGGGGCTTATTATGAGTTCTGGATTGTAAAAGGCTAAGAGCAGGCCCATCAGGACGCCAAAAGAAATGGTTAGAATATTCTGGATTCTTTTATTGAGCCAAGTTTTTTTTTGTGTGTTGTTTTCTCTGTTTTCCATTTTTTCGACTTGGGTTTACTTTAGAGAAGGGTAAGCCTATTGTCTTATTCCTTTTGGTAGCATAAATTTATTTAGCCATAGTCTTCATGTTAACTAAAGTCAAAGTGATCTCCCATAGCTTCTGGTAAGGAATTAGTTCTATCCCAAGGTTGACTGTCCCTGGTAGTTCAAATTCGACTTTTCCTGAATTAAATCCTTTTTTGATAAGCTGAATTAATGCAGTAATAAATTGCTTTGCTCTGCCGGCACCGTTCGCTCTATTGTATTCATAAATGGCATCCAATTTATCGATTATTCGACCATTATCTCGTCCTAAATAATAGAGAATTTGAAGGATTAATATATTCATGTTTTGGCCCGATTTATCACGCGAATAGTGGGGAACCTCATTTAAGAATCGACCAATACGAAACTTGTCTTCAATTTGAAGCAGCCCTGCTCTTGCAAGAATGGAAAAGTATCCTTTCAATATCTGGAAGTATTCGGGGATACGCCGATCGTATCCTTCTGGTACAACCTCTCTAAAAATGGAATAGGCATCCTCGTACTTTTGGGCATGGAATTCAATGGCGATTTTGTTTACCATGATGTAGTTATAGGTGTTTCCTTTCTTTAGTCCTTCAAGGGCCAAGTCGGATGCTGCACGTGCCTGGTCAAATTTTTTGACAATTGTATAGGATTGAATGAGATAGTTGTAGTATATCCTTGCACCTCCAATTGGGGAGCTTTCCTGGATACCTTCATTGCCTAGTTGAATGATTTCTAAGTTTCTGCCTTGAATTTCATAAAGTCTAAGAATCAGGCTATTGATATGGGAATTGATGAAAAAACAACCTTCCTCTTTTATTACTGTCAGCTCTTTGCATACGCTTTCCAATTTTGAAACCTCAATTTCGCCTGGTTCCAAGCTGGCATTCAGGATTTGACGCATTGCTTGTACTTTTCGTAATACTTTCTTTTCTAGGTAGTTACGATGAGAATACACCTCATTGAGTTGCTCGTACTTCTCTACTTTGGCCGAATAAGACTGGAGGTTGCAGAAGTATTGAAATAGGTAATGACTGAAGAAGTCTGCAAAATGATTGAAATGGTAATACATCGCCTTTTTCAAGACCTCTAGCACTTTGCGACTCATACTATCCATTCTATCGGATTGTTGAGCTTTAGTAGCCTCTTCGAATACTTTTGAGCATTGCTTCCAGGCAGCTTGAGCGTATTTTTTACCTGGTTTCATAACAACATATTTTTACCGATTCAAACATCAT
>JBCCSZ010000251.1:0-11608 GCA_039199225.1 Bacteroidota bacterium | reverse complement strand
GGAATGTCGCACTTAAAGACATTGGTCACCCCTAATCTGTCGTAGATAATGCTTCATTTACCCCTTTTTTGTCGTAGATGCTTGATAAACAGACAACTAGCTACGCCTGCAGCTGCTTGAGCAGTGGGTAAAGGATGCGTGGGAACACTTGAGGTATTCTGCAAACCCCTAATTTGTCGCACTTGAGGAGAGATGGTTCTGTTTGGTTGGCATTTAGCCCCTAATTTGTCGCAGATTATTGAATTTATGCTGTTTCTGACTAGGGGGTGGCTATTTCTGCAGTTGCAAACGACTGGTCAAGCGAAGTAAACCCCTAATTTGTCGCAGTTACAGGGGTGCAAAGAGATTTCCAGAGACATTGAGTGCGACAATTCTCCGACTGCTAAGGGCTATATTTCTGGTAGCAGAGGGAAATTACGCCTGCGAAACCCCTAATTTGTCGCAGTTAACCGTAAGAAGACGGCGCTTGGCTCAAAATTAGCCCCCAATTTGTCGTAGTCAGCAGTGGGTAGAGTCGCTAGAGGTTGTGCAAACAAGGGATTTTAGGCTAATTAGCCCTTAATTTGTCGCAGATGGTGGTTCCGACCCCTAATCTGTCGCAACCAGACCTATATAAGCCCCTGATCTGTCGTACAACAACCCTCAATTTGTCGGATTTAGAGGAATAATTACCCCTGATCTGTCGGGTGTAAGCCCTTCATTTGTCGTAGAAAAGCTTAATAAATGGTTGATTATGAGTACTTTAGAGTTCCTTATTTATAATAAACTATAAATAAATAACTTAATTTATAAAAATCCTCTTTTTCAGGTTTTTTTAAAATTTTTCTCTTTTTTCAGGAAAAATTTTGTTGCGACTCGTGCGTGTTTTGTTGTAAATGTTTTTACTTTTATTTATCTACGACACCTTATCGACTGCGACAATTAGAGGGTTAGAGCGATGTGCTTCGAGCATCACTTTAGATTGCAATTCCTTTGCTTTTGCTTGAAAGGCAAAGGAGTCGAAACGAGTAAGTCTCAGATTTGCTATTGCCTTTCAGCACCATCAATGATGTTCTGAATGGCATTTAAGTTTTTGTCAGATAGGGTGAAGCTGCTACCGAGTTCGTTGACTTTTTCACGAAACTTCTCGAGTTTCAAGCGATCCTTTAACTTAACGCTTCCCTTTTCTACCTCCGAATCGTATTCGGCTAGTAGTTCCAAAAATCTCGCATTATTCTCTGGAACAGCCACCAAAGGATTATCTACTGGCTGCTCTCTGCCATTGGTTCTGAAAAAGCGATTGTTGATATTACCCCGAGGATTCATCTCAATGTTAAAATCGTAGGTGGCATATCTGCTTTGCCGACTGTAGTGACGATATTTCAAGCTTCGCTTTTCAATAGGGTCTGAGGTTCCTTTGATTTGCTGTAAATCTTCAATTTGAGCATAGTTGACCTCTATCATTCTTTTATTGGCCACATCTTTTAGTTCATACTGTTCTTTGAGTCTTTCGCGAATTTTTAGCTCTGTTTCCAACGTACTGTTGGCCAATTCATTTTTACTTTCCAATGCATATACCAGACTGAGGCTGGCAGAAAGATCGGCTATGTCTTTCAAAAAAGGTGTCCTAACCAAGCCAGGTCGCAGAATGGCTTCGGCTGCTTCGAAATCTTCGTAATGCATCAAGTACGACACAAACTCCATCTTGATGGGTACCTGATAGGGTGCATTGAGATCGGCAATATCATAGTACTTTTTGGCCAGCTTGTGTTGTCTTCGAATGGCCTCTACGCGCGCGGCCAATGTTGCCATCCGCTCCAACGAGCGCTGCTCTTTAAAAGAGGTAGCCAAGAGCGTCATTTGCTCCCAATCGTAGGTTTTCATCTTCTCAGACAATTGATCGAGCTCACCGGCCTTAAACAGCTGTAAGGCAGCAAGATAATTTTCTGAAAGAGAATCGGCATCTAGTCGGCTGTATTCTCTGGACCATTGCCGAATGCTCCTTTGCAAGGTACTGTCCTTGAGTGGCGCAAAAACAAGCTTGTCCATAGGAGCGGGGCCAAATCGGTTCCGATCATTACCGGTATTGGTAGGCTGACCATTTAAATAATTATTGATATTCGAATCTGTTTTTCTTTCGTCGCGCACAGCCATCCGCCTGGGAGCCATTGTAAGGGTAATGTCTTTCGCATCGCACCATATTGCGTTCCAGCCAGAGGAAAAATAATACCTGGGAATGATGTAAATGGCATCTTTATCTTTATCACATTCGGTGGAGTCTGCCACTTGATAATCGCCACTATTCATAAGAACATAATCGGGATGTTCAATTCGAATTTTAATCGGGTGGGCGAAGTCCAGAAAGTTGTTTAGCGGAAAAAAGTCTTTGAGATTACCATCTGATTTTAAAGTCAGAGGCAAGTCGTTGATGCTCCATTGACACATCCGGAGGGTAGGGGAGTCGCTACCAGAAGTAAAGTAGGAAGTCTGTCCACCTTCTTTTTTCTGAATGTAAATTTTCAGGGTTACCCCATTTGGTTGCGCAATCTCAAAAAGCGGATCAGGACTTGTCGTTTTCGTTTTGTACCCACTAAAGAGCAGGACTATACTGAGAAGCAACAAACAACGACTAATGAGCGTCAGAGGAGCCATGAGCGGATAAATTTATGGATTTGTAATTGGAATTGAGTTGCCGGATTGGTTGAGAAATGCGATCGGAGGGCCTTTCGGTAGAGTAAATCAAAAGCTCATAACTGCTGCTATTTTCTTCTGGTTTGATGTAAAAAGGAACATCTAAAATAAAAGCACCCGATGCATCTGCTTTGGTTTCCCAGGATTGACAAGCGACGACGTAAGTGTCTAGGGAAATACCAGCAGGAGGATTTTCAAGGCTGCCTGAAATGGAAAGCCAATAAAAATTACTGTAAAAAATAAAGCCGATCAAGGCGACAATAGCTGCGAGTATCGGCCAGCGGTATTTGGCGATTTTCTTGGAAGAATTGATCTTTTCAGCTGGGAAATTTTCTCCTTGGCTGGCAGTATTTTTTTGCTGAATTTCAACCTCCAACTCATTGAGCAGCTTCAATAGGGCAGCGGAGATATTGTTGAGTTGAACCCGCGCCTCAGCTGGGGTGATGAACTCTTGCTGATTGTTGCTGATGGCAGCAGTATATCTCCTTTTCAACAATCTTATGTCATCTCCTCTGGGGCCTTTTTCTAAAACAGCCAGACCCGCAAAAACACGGTCGAGTTTATTGGTCCCCAGGTCGGAGCGAAGTTTTTGGATGTCCTCCAAAGAAATCATAATAGCGGTTGGTTTCTGTAAAGATAGGGAATAAACAGTAGTTGTGAGGCATGAAAAAGTAAATGGAAGCATTCATCTTACAAGCTGTTTTGCTCGATAAGCCTTGCAACAAAGCAAAAAAGGCAACCCCAAAGGGGTTACCTATCTCTAATTCACCCAAGTTGTGATGAATGAAAAGATTTAGAGAGAATTTTGATAAAAATCTACGATTTCATAGCAAAATATTTGAGTTAAATCTTCTCTTCGCAATGAATCGCAACTTGAATTAATTAATTAGAATAATGCATAAGTGCTGAATTGGGTGTGCTGATTTAGCGAATGAATATCTTCTTGGACAAATCGTTTTGAGCATTGCTGACCCGAAGAATGTAAACGCCCGTTGGTAGTTGTTGATTCAGATCGACAAAAGAACCTTCAGCTCGTACGACTGTAGAAAGTATGGGGCGGCCCAAGAGGTCGTAGATTTCCACGTTCAATGTTTTTTCTGTGCCAGCGATGTGGAAATTCGCCAGATTGGCAATCTGCAGTGGATGGGTGTTGGCAGATCGTTTCAAACTACCTTCTTCACTTAGCAATCGATTCATACCAAGGTTTTCTCCAAGCACATAGTTCTCAGAACCAGTCATTGTCAAAGCTTCCGATCCATCGTGCAAAATGTTTACTAGGGAGGTATTTGCCGATAAATCATATCCGACATTATTAGTAGATACATCCAGCCAGATAATGGTCAGTTCGTTTTCGTCGATCCGGTAGGACAAATCGGGAAGGGGGCTTTCAATAGCATTGATGTGAACACCCGTGGGGATGGTCAGCTGCATGGACAAACCATAGATTTTATCACTTGCAGAAAGCTCGAAAGAACTACCTGATTTTTCATCGTGGTAGGCCATCATGCGAAGGTCACCCATATCATCTCCATGGATGCAATCGTTGCAACTGCCATCGAGATCGCCCAACATGAATCGGATAAAATCCGGACTGTCCAAGGTCGGGTCTGAAAAAGTGGTGCAACTGTCTATGGCTTGATAGTCACCGGCAGTGGCGGGCGAAGGCGAAGGCAATTGGCCAAAGGCATCGACCGGCACGAATTTGCACCAATTCTGGATGACGCTTTGGTCCGTACCCAAGATGTGTCTTTGAATCAGCACAAGGTCGCGAGTGGTGGGATAGCCCGAACCGTCGACATCCCCAATAATGGCGATTTCAGGCGTCACTTTTAAGATGCCGATAATGTACTGTCTCAAGCGCAGCAAGTCAAAAGATGTTACGCCACAAGGCTCATCACAAGTCGTGTTGATGCAAATTTCAAAGGGGCCATCATCGCAAAGCGTACAATCATAGGTACCATCGTTGTTGGTCTTTGTTTCACACACTTGGCCATTGGCATTAGTGATGCTCACTTCGACACCTTCGATACCGTGGTTTTGCGTATCTGGACAATCGTAAATGTAAGCTGGGGCAGTGACATTGCCGGAGATGGTCGTCCCGCTGCCGGTTTGGAAAGGAGCTGGGTCCTCGCAAAGAGTAGTGGTTGCTTCACAGATCATACCATTGACGAACAGGCGAACGATTTGATCGTTCAAATCAAGGGTCTCGTTTGGTTCTCCACAGATGGTAACGATGACAGCATCATTTTCCAAATCTGTTCCATTCAGTGCTATACCTCCATTCACATTGTTGCCATTGATGACAACGCCATTACTGGCCATGTAGCCGCTGGGATCAGCAAAGGAGACAGCGACTTGACTACTGGGAACAAAATCAAAATTGATGGGGCCGATGTTGCTAAAGTTTTCCAAGTCGCCCTCCATTGAAACGGAGTAGGTGGCGCAACAACTATTGGAGGATTGCAGGGTGTAGCACAAATCAAATACCGGACAGCTTTGGCTTTGGCCGTCAGAACAAGGGGGAGGAGCTGGAAGGGTCACACCTTCTGAGCAGCCAAATAGGTCGTCGGTGATTTTGATGGTCACATCGCCACCACTGATGGGGAAGGGGCCGAAAGGGAAAAAATTGGGTGGATAGTTCTGACCACTATAACTCCCATCGTCTGAAGACCAAGTACTGTTGAGCGAGGCGTCGTTGTCGATGAATACATCCCAGGTAAAAGTGTCATCTGAGGGGTCGTTGGGTGTACCATTGTCATCACACGAGCCACTTTGGTTAACGAGTACAGCTGAAAATTGCTGACATTGACTTTTCGCTTTGTAGGAATGGCACAGCAAAAAAACTGCGCATAAGAATAGTTGAAAACAGGGGAAAAGGTTTCGTTTTTTCATGCTTAAAATAATTTTGTTAGTGAATAAAATGCTGGTCCTCACAAGTGCTTTTGTGAAGAAAAATTGATTGTTCCTTAGTTCGCATAGTTCGATGGACAAATAATTCGAATGAAAGTTCTTCTATTCAAATTTTTGTCAGTCCGACCTACGGACGACTTGAGGTAGCGTCAATCCTGGACAAAGCAATGCCAGGACACTAGCGTGTACTAGTGCAGGTGCTTGCAAAGAAAAGGGGCTTAGCCGCTATATCCTTTCAGCCATTGCCACTATGGTCAACCATTGACATACAGTGGCCATAGTTCCTGCGGAACTACCCAACCATTCGTGTTGTTTTGTACTTTTTTATTGATACTGAATCGCTCTCTTTTGCAGTAATTTCTTTTTACCTTTTTTATTTACCCGATACTGTTCAACCCAATTGCCTCTGTCGTCTAAACGATGCTCTAAAACAGTGTAAGTCCTGTAAACATCCTCCCTTTTACCATTAATATCGGCCGTACCCTCTTCTACCCAATGGGCCTTTTGCAAGGTATCTTTTATCTTAGCTTTAAGCTTTTTTGACTTTTTCTCTGCCTCGTCAATGATGTAAATCATACATCTTGTAATGATTGCTGACCGAGACGAGGGATCGTACTTCAGATCTGTTTTTAAAAACATATCTTCCGAAAATGAAAAGGTGGTTCTTTTCTTCCATGAATGCTGATCAACATATTCTGTAGCGTATTCTGAAACAGATTCTTGGCCGCCTTCTTGAATGGATGTCACCTTACAATAAACGACTTTATCACCCTCATTGTATCTAAAATCAGAGCTGATCAATATGGGCGTTTCGACATTGTTGGATAGGTATTTTTCGGATTTGTACCATCTGTCTTGATCATCGTAGTAATTGACATTGAAGCTAAAGTGTTTTTGGTTCTTCTTGATTTCCTTAACGATTTCCTTACCATCGACAAGGCTGTATTCATACTTTCCCTCATCGATCAACTTTTTCCCTTCGTAATGTTTGTAAGACCGTAATTTTCCCTTTTCGTATTTAAATACTGCTTTTCCTTTTGGCTTGAAAAGAGATTTCTTGGAGGCTATTTGTGTGATCTCCACAACATCATTTGTTAAGGGAATATCTTCAAAGTCATACTGTCCAAAAACGATTTGGCAATGTAGAAAAATGAAGAGTGGAAGAACTAACTTTTTAATTGTCATGGTTTATGTTTTTTAATAAATCCAGTGCATCCCGATGCTTATCAGCAGTTGGATCATCGGCCAATTCCTGAAGGTATTTTTTGGTTTGTTCGATTTTATCTTCTTGTAAAAATGTCAAGGCTGTATACCATTTGGCAAGATCGGAAAAGCGAGGGTTCTCCGTTGCTATGAGGCTAGAGAATACCTCTCTCGCATCGGACAGCTTTCCGGTTTCCATTTGGCAAATTCCAACTACCAGGCGAAGCCGGCCGTTTTCGGGTGTTTGCTCCGATTGCTTTTGCAGAATGGGCAGTAGCTCCTGAAACCTTTTGTCCCGATACATTTGCTGCCATTCTATCAGCTTATCGTCCGCAAAATCTCTAGTGCCACCATTCCACACATACGTCCGGTCGATGCTGTTGAACAGTTCATCGGTAGATGGTCGTTTTGCAAAATAAAAAAAGGCCAGCAGTAGTAAGACGCCTAAGATCAGGATAGCGACGATCCAACCACCTTTAGACTGTCGAGATTTATTCGAGCGGTTTACTCTGCTCTCTATGACGCGCAGCCTGTCTTTCATCAATTGCTTTCCTCTCAGAGCTGCCCCTTGTACCAGTATCCGATGTTCCTCATATTGTTGCCGCATATCGTCATCGTTTTGGATGAGCGCTTCAAAATCTGCCGCCTCATCACTGGACATTTTGCCCAGGACATATCTTTCTGTCAACTGTTGGATGTCGGTCGGCATATCAAATGATTAAACAGTCCTGGCTTTGAAGCTTCTAAATAGAATCCGAAGTTTTTTCAAACAACGCGATTTCTTGTTTCGGGTAACTTGCTCGTTGGCATAGCCCATTTTCGCTGCAATTTCAGAGGTCTCCATACCATTGAAAAAGGCATAGACTAGAATACGCTCGCAATCACCCCCCATTTTTTGGAGGATTTTGGCTGCAGCTTTGATATCCTCATCCTCGTCCTCATTGAACAGATACGCCCATTCGTCAATGGTTTCCTCTGTTTCTATTTTGTCCATGACCAGAG
Organism: Bacteroidota bacterium; assembly: GCA_039199225.1. Taxonomy (GTDB): domain Bacteria; phylum Bacteroidota; class Bacteroidia; order Chitinophagales; family Saprospiraceae; genus JBCCSZ01. Next base: position 3,823 of record JBCCSZ010000251.1, on the reverse strand, counting down.
ACTCTTTTTTGTACTTTCGCACTTTATTGAACCATTTATTTTTGACTATGGCAAACAAAAAGGTGCGGAGGCTACAGTTTAATACAAAATCGCTTGTTCGTATCTTTTTGTAAAAGACGATCAATACATCTTGGAAAAGGTCTGCTCCATCCTCTGCAGAACCACCTTTTTGTAGGATGAAGGAACGAATACCCGGGTAGTATTCCTCATAGAGAAATTCAAAAGCCTGGTCTACTTTACGATCGTCATTGGCTCTCAGATATTCGATGATTTTTACCTCTTCCAAGAAGTCTTATTGCGCAAAAGTTACAGCCTGTAAATGTGCCGTTTTGCTTTTTAGTGATTCTGCTTGTTAATAATCGAATTGTAGCGAATGTAACCAAATCAGCGCAAAATAATTTTAAAGAAGGAGAAAATATTTTTTTAGCCAACTTTGGTTACACTCCCGTCCTTTGGGTTATAAACCAGTGGAAAGAGTGAAGACCATGCTATGTCTGATACCCAATAAACAAGCGAATTAAGGATATCTATGTCCTTTTAACACTCCTGTATTACACGCTTCTTCACTCTCTTGTCAAAGTAAATTTTCCACCTAAAGGCGGAAGATTATGGTACATTCGCCAATCGACCAATGCGTTGATTGGCCGCTGTTTCAATGAATAAATCCAATTTGCCATCCTGTTTCTCAGTATACAGGTAGAAGGCATATTTTGAAAAAGTGAATTAATCATCAATCAAATTGTACAAGAAATGAAAAGCTTATTTAAAATTACACTATTATTATTCAGTACCCTGGCGATGATTTATGTATCCTGGGGGCAAACACAACCTACTGGCACGGGAACAGACGAATTGCCTTCCTCCATTACAGTGGATATGGAGGACAAACTCTTGTGTCCACTTTGTGACATTATTGTACGAACCAAGGTCAGTATGATCAACACTAATCTACCTACCCATGCTTTTGATAGTATGACGGTGGAGTTGACCATTACAGATGGAGGAAAATCATCGATCTACTATCTAGCCTTTATGTATAGCGACTTTGCCGCTATGAGTGGAACCTATGGTAGCTTGCGGGAGACTGCTTACAAGGCGGATAAAGAAATTGATATTGATATGACCCCATTCTGTCCACAAACGCCTGGTCACGATCTAACAGCCACTGCCAGAATTGTCACCAAAGACAGCTTAGGGCGGTACATTGATTTCCCAATCTGTGACCACAGACAGGCAGGAGGTCTTTATTCCTGTGAAGCCTTTGAATTCATAGATTGTACTGGAAGCTGTGTGTCCAGTGACCACAACAGTGCGCAAACAACACATCCATACGACTGCCTTGCCATTGGGCGTTCTTCCGGCTTACAGCAAGCACAACAAGAGACCTTAATGGTCAGCCCAAATCCATTTAACCAGGAGATTTACCTCGATTTGCATGCAGAGAGTGGCATCAAGCAATTGGAGCTGTTCAACTTGCAAGGACAAAGAGTAAAGGTTTGGACACCTAATGGTCGTATATCCCAACAGAGTGTCCAGTTGCGATGGGAAACAGCTACCCTTGAAAAAGGCGCTTACCTATTGCGAATTGTGACAACAGAAAAATCTCAAACGATGAAGCTTCTAAAGCTATGATGTTAGAGCTATGATAACAGCGCCCGGGTGTCGGTAGTAGCATCCGGGCGCAACCTTTGGTTTTACGAACTGCTGAATTCAAATATTCAAATGGCATAATAAATTTTATCTAGGCGCTTATTGTTATCTTTATGCTATGCCGAGAACGATTCAACTTTTTGTTGTTTGCCTGATGTTGTGCTGCTTGGGCATTTCCAACCAATCAAGGGCCACAGAACCACCCGGAGAGGTTGATTCTGTCCTTTATCAGTCGTCGCTGCGTTTTTTCCGAAAGGGCATCACAGCGTATCGGCAAAAGCAATACGACAGTACGGCCCATTACCTGAAGTTGGCGACCGATGGATACCTGAAGGCCAATGCCGTAGATGCCTATTTGGATGGCTTGCTCAATCTGACGACCATCTTACACTTAGATCGGCAGTATGCGTCCTATTTTCAATACGCGCAAAAGACTCGTCGGGAAATACATCAAAGGATTGGTAGAAAGAATGTTCGCTATGCCAAGGCATTGAACAACCTCATGAGTCATTATCACCGGCGGGGCAACAATCGCTTTGCCATAACGCTCCTGGAAGAAGCCTTGGTCATTCTCAACTCCATAGACGCGCCGCAGGCGCTGTTCCTGCAAAACTACAAAAACCAAGCTACGGCCTACAAACGCATTGGCGATTACACCAGGGCCGTTCGCTTTTGCGAAAAATCTTTGGAATTGTTGCTGAAAGATAGCGTCAACACAGTGGTAAGAGATTTGGCACATGCCCACAACGACATTGCAGACATCTGTCAATCGGCGGGCCGCTTTGACCAGGCTTTGGAGCAATATGGAGAGAGTCTGCGGCTGTTGAAAGACATAAATGTGAAGGATGAACCCATTGCTGTGAAGCGAAAAATTCGAGCCTTGCATGGCTTCAGTCGAATCTCCATTGAAAAGGGAGAACTCCAAAAAGCAAAGGTTTATCTGGTCAGAGCGATTGCTTTGCAAAAAGGGGACATAACCTATCGCTTGTCCTTCAGCTACGAATTGCAAGGTCGCATTTGGATGGCACAGGGGCGGGCCGACGAGGCGCTGAAAGCTTACCAAAAATCATTGGCATTGGCACAAAAGTACATCGTTTCTTTGCTGCCCTATGACCACGCTCGAAAAAAGTTTTGGATTGCACAAGCGTACCAAGCCTTGGGACAAAGAACACAAGCACTGGAAATTTGTCAAAAAACACTATCGATCTTATCTCCATCTTTTCAGTCCGAAAGCCTAAAAGACAATCCATCGCCCGACAAGTTCTTATCGGAGGTGTTGGCCATTGACCTACTGCGCCTGAAAGGGCAATTACTCAAAGAAGCATATGAGCAGAAGGGCGATCTTCATTGGTTGCATGCAGCTAAAAATGCTTACGAGACGGCTTTGAATGTGATTCGGCAATTGCGAAAATCTGTAAAAACAGCCCAATCCAAAACTGAATTGTCCGAGCGAACAACGGCCGTTTATGAAGAAGCCATCGACATCGTCTTCCAACTTTACCACGACACAAAAGAAGTACACTATAAGGAATTGGCCTTTGCTTATGCCGAAAGCAACAAAGCCCTTTTGCTATTGGAAAACATCAATGAACAACTGGCACGCGGCCTGAAGGGCTTGCCGGATTCTTTGGTGGAAAGAGATAAGCAACTTCGACTAGACATTGCTTTTTACGAAAAAAAAGTATTGGATGTGACGGGGAGTCCATCGGCAAAGGATTCGAGCAAAATTGCAAATTGGAAGGGCCAATTGTTTGATTTGAGACAGGCTCAAGAACGACTGACAAAAATATTTGAACTGAAATATCCGCATTTCTACAAGCTCAAATACCAACAGGAACAGATCGATCTGTCTGTCATCCGTCAACAACTTGCCGAGCGCCAACAAGCCCTTATCGAATATTTCTTTGGAGATGAAAAAATCTATATTTTCCTATTGACAGAAACCCAAATGGAGGTCTTTTCCGTAGCGTATTCCTCCAAGCTCAATGAACAAATCGAGCAATTGAGACAGGCGGTTTCCAGTTTTCCTTCCGACCAAGAATTGGCAAGTAATTTTGAGCAGTACACCAAAACAGCCTTTGCTCTATACGAACAGCTGCTGGCCCCGGCCTTGAAACAACTTCCAACGTCTGTATCTTCTCTCATCCTTATCCCTGATTATCAGCTCAACCAT
>JBCCSZ010000250.1:0-11634 GCA_039199225.1 Bacteroidota bacterium | reverse complement strand
CAAAACCAGGTTGCTGCCCAATTGCTGCTGGCCAATACCGACCGGAAAAACATAGACGGCCGGGGTTCCTACGGCTTCAACTGGTGGGTCAACGGCCAGTCAACGAATGGGGCGGCTGCGATGCCGGATACACCCGCACAAACTTTCTACATGAGCGGTTTCGACAACAACATGTGTTTTGTGGTTCCCGAGTGGAATATGGTCGTCATCCGTATGGGCATGGACGGCAATCCAAAGCAGGCCAAGCACCTGGTGTACAACAAATTCTTTAAGACCTTGAAAAAGGGCGTGAAGCAAACATCTTGAGGAGGGAGAAAAGAAGCGGAAATCTGATGATTCTCTACAAGCCTTGCAAAGAATCATCAGATGGAGAAGATATGCTTAGAACATTTCTGTTGCTGCAAAGTGGAAATTGCCTTCAATGATGGCATTTTCGTCTGAGTCTGCACCGTGAACAGCATTTTCGCCAATGCTGGTAGCATACAAAGCGCGAATGGTACCGGGAGCAGCTTCCTTTGGATTGGTCGCACCGATCAGGGTCCGGAAATCCTCTACTGCATTTTCCTTTTCGAGGATGGCTGCCACGATGGGGCCGCTGGACATGAACTCTACCAACTCACCATAGAAAGGACGTTCTTTGTGAACTGCGTAGAATTCGCCCGCCTTTGCTGCAGAAAGATGGGTTTTCTTCATTGCAACGATCCGAAATCCAGCTTCGTTGATCTTTGCCAGAATTGCACCGGTGTGGCCAGCTTTGACAGCGTCCGGCTTGATCATTGTAAAAGTTTTGTTACCTGACATTGGATTTTTTTTAGAGCCTAAGGCTATTGATTTTCTATTGAAAAATGCAAGTCGTGAAGGAAGTTCGGTAGAGCGGCGTTTGTTTCATTGCTTGTGCTAAAATCGAGAATTTCATACAAAATTATGACAATCTCTGCTCGTTCTCCACAACTTGGGTTACAAAATATTTATATCTTTCAAAATTGCTGCAAATGTAAATAAGGCACCATTTAAATGCAAGTGGATGGTGCAATTTTTGAATAAGGAGGATAGACCCTTTGTCTTTGAGCCATTTGCACATCATATTTATTTTTTGGATATTCGCATTCCTAATTTTAGACATGGAAAACTTAAACGATTTAAAAGCATTCTTAGCCATTCCAAGAGATATAGTCCTGACCTCCCACCGCAATCCGGACGGCGATGCTATAGGCTCCACCCTGGCGATGTATCACTACTTACAACGCAATGGGCATAGTGTTCGAATGGTTTTTCCATCGGATTATCCATTGGTTTTCAGTTGGATGGATTCCCTGGACAATGTAGTTGTATACGATATTGATCCCGAAGAAACAGACAAGGTGCTGAAGACAGCTCAGATGGTTTTTTCCCTGGATTACAATTCTTTGGAACGCATTGATAAGGTTGGGGAGATTATTTCAGAACTGCGCGTGCCGCTCGTCATGATCGATCACCACTTGTATCCAGATGGCTTTGCCGACTACAGCCTATCAGAGCCCAAGGCGAGTTCAACTTGCGAGCTTGTCTATGATTTTATAGAAATGATGGGCGATGTAAATCAAATCGACCCCATCATCGGGGAATGCTTGTTCACCGGCATCCTGACGGACACTGGATCGTTTAAATATGCTACTTCTCCCAAGCTTTTCCGCATCGTATCGGATTTGTTGGATCGAGGCGTAGACGATTACAAATTGCAAGACCTCATTTTCAATAGCATGGACCAAAAGCAGTTGGCCTTGTTGGGGCATTGCCTGGCCAATCGGATGGAGATATTGGACGACTTCAAAACGGGTATCATCACCCTGAGCCGAAAGGATTATGAGCGGTTTGACATCCAGCGAGGCGATACCGAGGGAATCGTCAATTTCTTGTTGAAAATACGCAACGTCAAGATAGCGGCCTTCATAACAGAGCAACCAACGATTGTGAAAATATCGCTGCGCTCGAAAGGCGACATTTCTGTTCAGGAAATTGCTCAGAAGTATTTCAAAGGAGGGGGCCACAAGAATGCGGCAGGTGGTTCTTCCTACAAAGGGCTTCGCGCTACCGTCGACAAATTCAAATCCGTCCTTCCTGAATTCAAGGAAATGATCCTTGCTTGATGCCCAAAAATTGATACAAAAATCTATGCTAAGCTTTAAATTTCATTCGCCCTTCCTGCAAGGGCTACTGCTTTTGACTGTTCTTGTATTGGCTTCCTGTTCGAAAAAAGGGCCGCAATTCAAAGAAACAATTTCTGGCTATAAATACCTCCACCACACCAAAAATAAGGGACCAAAGCCCAAGGTTGGCGATGAAGTGAGCTACCACGAAATCGTCTTTAGGAATGATACATTGGTGCAATCCACTTATTACTACGGGGACCCCAGGAGAATTGTGCTGCCTTCGCCCGATTCTGTAGCCAAGCCGCCCCGGCCTGATTATGAGGCGCTCTTTCTCATGGCCGTGGGGGACAGCCTGACTGTTTATCAGCCCTTGAAGGGGTTCAAACCTTCTGAGCTGCCGAGGGGTGTGTCGGTCAAGGACACCTTCATCTACCATGTCAAGCTATTTGGGATTCGCGACAAAGCAGCCGTCGAAAAGGAAGCACAAGCGCTGTTGGCTCGCCGCCAATCCATCGCGGATTCTACTATGAACTACATCAAAGCCTTTCAATCCGGAGCGCTTAAGGATGCCTTGCAGACCACAGAGTCTGGCCTTCAATACATTTTGCACCGTCCGGGTACGGGTGCAGAGGCAAAAAGTGGTAAGTTCATCGATGTCCACTATTCCGGCTTTTTGATGGATGGGACCAATTTCGATGAGACCTATTCCAAGGCTGCTCCTTACACCTTTAGGTTGGATCGGGGCTTGGTGATCAAAGGTTGGGATGAAGGGCTGCAACTGCTCAAGGAAGGAGGGCAAGCGACTTTTTTCGTTCCCTACACGCTTGCATATGGCGAAGCTGGTCGGCCAGGTACCATTCCTGAAAGGGCCGATCTGGTCTTTTACGTAGAGTTAAAAAATGTTCGCTTTGCCGATTGATTGAGCCAGAGAGGTTAAATGTAGCAGGACGAACCGCTTAAGTTTTCAAAGACAAATTCATTTCTTGTAGGCATTGTTTAATTTCCAGAATGGCCTTGTCGCCGATGTGGCGAACCTGCCGCAATTCTTCCTCGCTGTAGCGGCACAGCGTGGCAGTGTCTCTGATGTTGAAGGCCACCAATGCATTGATGGTTTTGGTGGATAGAGCCATCGAACGCACCTCTAAAGTGCTGATTTGCCGTGTTCGCTCTGTCAATTGCTGCAAAAAATGACTCAATTCATTGAGTTGGCGATTCAAATGAGCTGGATGAAGACCGTCAAAAAAGTTGAGCTTTCGATTTAAAAAGGTGGGAATCAAATGAAATCGCTGATTTTTGATTCTTCGCACTTCCGTATGCGATATGTCCAGCCTTCTGGCAATCTCATAAGTGGATGATCCCTTGATAAGGTCAAAAAATATCCTGGATTCCTTTTGTGTAAAACCCAGTTTTCTCAATTGCTGCGCATCCGGAAAGATGGCTTCCAGCAGGTAGCGAATGTCTCTTTTCATTGTTCACAGTGTTCTCGTGTTCCAAAAATAGTAGGGTAGTGTGGGCTTTAGGAAGGGACAGAGTGCATACAGTATACAATCTAAGCGCTTTTACATCCGGTAAAAAGTACAAAAAGAAGATATTGTAATATATTATTCATCACTATTTGATTGAGTGCTCATCCATGATCTGTAAATAGTATGTTTATCTCCTTTTGAAGCAATAAAATATGTATGTGACTTGTTTTTTGATTGAGCAGCATGTATATATGTCGTCTGCTCTCCGGGACAAATTGTGAATTTTTTAGTGACCGAATGTCCTTTACAGCTCAATCATTCGAGTAGAAATACTGTTTTCACTATATCTAAGTTGGTCAATTGTCCTGAAATTGTCACACTGCATTTCTCCATCGAGGCTTAAATCCTTATTTTAACCATCAATAAAATATCGAATATGAAACAGTTTCTTTTACTCTTGCTAGGTCTGTTATTGGTCATCAACCTAGAGGCACAAGATGCCGGGATTGCGTTTTCAAATACCGATTGGGAAAAAACGCTCGAATTGGCCAAGGAACAGAAAAAACTCATTTTTGTGGATGCCTATACGACTTGGTGTGGACCTTGCAAGTGGATGGCAGCCAATGTATTTCCGCAAGAAGAAGTCGGCAAGCTGTTCAACGAATCCTTCATCAATGTGAAAATCGATATGGAAAAAGGGGAAGGAATTCTTTTTGCAAAGGCGTATGATGTGTATGCTTATCCGACCTATCTGGTGATCAATACCAGAGGGGATATGGTGCATCAAGGGCTGGGGCGCTTAACGACCGAAGAATTCATCGATTTTGGGGAGGCAGCCACCGATCCAGATCGGCAGGTGGGTACATTGATGTCTATGTATGAAGAGGGGGAACGCGACCCTGAATTTTTGAGAAAGTTTGCGTTGGCGCTGAGTGAGATTCGCAACAAAGATGCTTCGGAGGTGGCCAGTCAGTACATGGCAACCCAGAAAGACTGGAAAACGGAGGAGAATATGGACTTTGTACTCAATACGGCTCCTGGAGATATGGATTCTGAGCTGTATAAGTTTGTGAAAAGCAATAGAGAAGCCTATTACCAATCTGGCAATAAATCGCAGGCCAACTATCTGCTGAGCAGTGGTATTCGCCGTCAGCTGTACAAAGAAAAGGATTTTGACAAGCAGCGCGTCGCTGCGATCTACAAAGAAGTCTTCGGAGCGGACGGTGCTAAAATGGGGGACGACTTTTGGTTGCAGCATCTGAGTCGCAAAGCCAAAGAGCCTCAACACGTTGATGCCTATTTGACAGCAGCCGTAGAATTTATGGATACCTATAAAATCAAAGATTGGCAACAACTCAACAGCATTGCTTGGCGCTTTTACGAATTGACGGACGATCAGAAGATGCTGCTCAAAGCCAAATCCTGGTCGGAGCAATCCGTTAAGATCAAGCCCAGCTACTACAACCACGACACCCTGGCGTCTATCTGCTTCAAGTTGCAAGAAAAGGAATTGGCGGCTAAGCACGCCCGTTTGGCCATCGAGTTTGCCACTGCGGATGGCATGGAGGCAAAGGAAACCAAAGAATTACTCGACAAAATAAATGCACTGTAAAATAAGAAATACTCAATATTTAAAAGTTAATAAGTGCTCGGGGCAATATTTTGCTTCGGGCATTTGTTATTTGTACATCAACGCTCGAAACTTCAAAATTTGCACTAAACTTCGATGATCCTTCCTGTTTTATCGAAAAAAAACAGCAAAAAGGGATCAATCTGTTAGCTTACAGCAAAATTGATTGACAAACCACAAACGCAATCCTATCGAAAGCTTCATTACAATAAGGGAATTTTATTCACCTTAATCTGTGGGCAGTAAATGCCCGACTTGTTATGAAACATATGTTGAGCGAACTCAATAATTCTTATTAGAAATTTAAAAATGGGTAAAATACGCGCTTGCTGACTCAGTAAACGACAGACCGTCTTTTGCCCCAATAATCCGGTATGATACTGCGATCAGATGTGCGAACGTCTGTTGGCCCTGCATTATAATCTCAACGAACATAAAAGAATTTTAGGCAGTTTTTTACAGCCAATTAAGCCCAGCGATCTGAGGTCGTTGCAGCTACTGCGTGGCATCATTCAAAAACGAAATCCTAGACAAACCCTATGGCCTTGTCCTATTATTTACCGTTGATTATCAACAACAGAAGAGTTCAGATTGCACACCTCAAACTAGGCTCTTTGCCATCGGACTTCACCCCCGAGTACATCATCAAAAATACGGGAAGTTCGGATGCTATTTTTACCATTCGAAAAAACACCATGCTGGTCTCCGGACGCAACAAGGCCGACCTGGCATTGAAAGGTATGTGGGATTGGAAGGTATTGCCGGAGGAGAAACTGCTCAAGTGCGAGCTCAGTGTAGGAGGTTCCGGCGGTCGCCCGATCGACGACAAGTTGTCCAAGCGTTTGAGTGGTCTGCACAATGGAGACATTTATCCCTTTTTCATTGAGCCAGAAGGGGAGGACCTACAGCTCAAATACATCGGGGATGCATCCGGAGAGAAGTGGCGGATTCTTTTTGAGGTAGAAATAATGGATTGGCGAAAAGAAGATGAGCTAAAACTTGAGTTTGCCTTTGAGGTTTACATCGAATCGGCTGAAAATATTTACGAAGCTGTTTTTGACTTTGGGTCGGACTCTTCGCAGATGGCTTTTCGCTCGCTGAAGGCTGGCCAAACGCGCATTCAGAAGATCAATTTGTTTGATGTTATCCACGAACAATTTTTACCACAAGCTGATCAAGGAGCAGAACACCTTCATTACTATTACCAGGAAGACCCGGAATATTTCGAGAACTTCCACCAATTCGATGAGAACGAATATTTGTTTCAATCCCACTTTTACATCCGTGTAGATCGAGAAAAACCTTCTCGGTTTGTCAACTGGGAGTCGCCATTTTATTTCCGTAATAATTTGGATTTATTGGAAGTATTAATGCACGAAAACCGCTACCGGGCGCCAGCCAATGAAAAGAAGTTTCGCCCCATCCCAAACCTCAAATTGATCGAACACGGATCGCCACCAAACATTCGATATTACATCACCCAAAATGGATCGGGAACCTTTGATCGCTTTGATTTTAATCAGCGAAAAGAAGAAGTATTTCAAGCCATTTTTAATCAGTTTTTTCACGCCTTGCTCAAGGGCATCAAAGAGTCCCACCGGCGCATGGATCCAATGGCGCAAAACGGTCGCACGGGTTTAGGTAAAAATAAATTGCGACTCATTCTCTTAGTGCCAAACATCTACAAGCAAGAGAAGGTCAACAATTTGATAAAGACGACCATTCGAGATGCTCGAAAAATATTTGCAGATACTGAAAAGGATTATGGCTTTGACGGAATTGAGGTGCAGACCATCTCAGAAAGCGATGCTTCCTTTTTGGGTATTTTATACAAGTCCACAGAACTCGAAGCACTGGCGCCTTCCCAAAACTATTTGGTGGTAGATGCCGGTAAGGGAACCATAGACATCAGCATTGTCAAAACCGGAGAGCAACCACAGCAATATTATGGATTGTATCGCGGTGGAAATGCGGGTAGTGGCCACATCATCACCTTTGCTTTCATCGATACCTTGGCCGCCCTTGTGTTTGGTTCCGAGGTGGAACAGCGAGAGTTGTTTATTCGATCCATTTTGATGAATCCCGATCCAGGGTTGCAATTCGACTTTATGCGTATGGTCGAAAAGCTCAAGCACTTATACAGCCAAAGAAACATCGAAAATTTGTCGGAAGAAAGTTCAGCAGTATTGGACCTCGATCAAATTTTAGCACTGCCTGAATTGGAGCAAATTCGCAATGCCACCAATGAGAGCAGTCGCAACGAAGAGATCAACGCCTTTCTACAAGCACTTGATCGGTCGGGTAAAGTTCTTGGGGACTATTTTGGTTACATTTCCAAAGCCGTTGACCATCTGATACAACACATCAGTACTACCATTAACGAATCTTCATTCAAAACATTCAAGGCCGTTTTGCTAACAGGCAGGGCGTTTCTATTTCCACCGTTCCGCAGGCGCCTCATCGAACATTTACAATCCGAACTAGGGGCGATGGATGTAAAATGGTTTCCAGATATTTCAAAGGAGTCTTGCCTCTACGGACCACTAAATATTTCCCGAGGGATCAATGAAAATTCTGATCTCGTTGGTTTTCCAAATGCCTTTCAGTTAAATAAGGACGAGACTGCTGATCCAAAGGGAAATACATCGGAAGACAATTGGTTTGTTCATCTTTTTTCGGCCAATGAAGGTGTAGAAAGTATTCGAGAACAGCAACTGCTCTTCTATCAAACCGGTTTTGACATCAATCGAAAAAATACGCCCTACATTAAAATTGGAGGTACCTCCTACGAACGAGAGGAAGGAATTATTTCTGCTACAGAAGATCAAAAATCGAATATTTTTTACACTGGAAATGGCTTCATCGAACGCACTGAAAATAGCAGTAGTTTTTTGAGACCTATGGAAATTCCCCCTAAGAACATCAACTACGATGCTGTTGTATGGATGTCTTTATTTCCATATGTCCGAAAAGGAAATAAGTTGCGATTCAAGGTTTTTACCACCGATGATTTAGTTTGATTTATCCATCTGTCGTTTGCCTCAATTTTCGATTATGCTATCCATAATTAAGTCAAAAGTTTACTTAGGAAGAAGTCTGTTTTTTTTGCTGTGCTGTTTTCCAGCGGCTATGACAGTTGCACAAAGTCGTGTTGACTCTGTTGCTTTGGGCTCACAAAAATTGATAAATAAATATGTGCTTTCGTCTAGTGATTCCTTTTTTCTAGATGAGCGCAGTCAGTCTATTTGTCAAATCAATACAGCTCCCATGCTGTCCTATGATCCCATCCGAAAAGTTCTGACTTTCGGTTTGCAGGAGTTGACCTTGGTGCAGGAAGGCGATGAACTTTACAGCGTAAAAGATTCCAACCAAATGGCATTTGATCTGCTGTTGTTGAAGTATTTTCCAAGAGTGTACATCTATAAAAGTGCATCCAAAGAAAAATATAAACTAGTGGAGACAGATTATATGGCGAACAGGGATGGAAAGCGAAATTGGCGCTTGGCAACATTGGAGGAAGAGCTAGAGGTCAAAGGGGAGGACTCTTGGAAAACAGCGAGCTTAAGAGATGTTTTTGTTTCACTGCTGGTAGCCAAAATCAAAAGAGGTGGCAGGCAGAATATCTTGTTTGTGCAAAATGGCCGGCTTTCCTATTTGCAACGACCTGCCCTGTTGAAGTCAGGGGAAAGCCTGGTTTTTACGAAAATAAATAAAAAGCAAAAGATTGCCATACCTCCACCCAAAACCATTTACCAAACCAATCGGGTCAATGACGTATTGCTCGGTCTCGTACTCTTGATGGGATGCCTGTTTGCGCTTGGTATTTATAGATTGATTCGTCAATCGCAATATCTCAAGGAGGCAGCACAATCCAAGAAAACGGAGCAGTTATCGATTGATCGTTTATTTTCAAAAAATCGTCAATTCTGGTTGGAACAAATGGGCTTATCCACGCAAATAAAAACGCTTCCTGCCCTGATCTTAGCTCTGGAGAGCATCCCTTCAAAAATGAAAAAATCGCTTGCTGTTCGTTCACAAAAAGATGTGAAAGAAGTAAATCCGGATTTTCACTATTCTGAAAAAGTACTCAGTCGTTCTTATCGATATATGTCTAATGTCTGGCCTGCCATTGCGCGCAAGAAAGAGACACTCATTCGCCATCCGGATGCAAAAAATTTAACCTCTTTTCTGGCGCATTTCATCTCGGATACCTCCGTTTTAAAAACCCTTGCTCAGGTAGGTAAACCGGAGGGAAATGGTAAAGCTAAAAAAGGACTCTCTGCCAGTGCATTGAGTCGTCTGCAAAAGGTACAGGATCGATTGGATGCCTTGAAAGAGTGTGAGCACAATCTCGATGGGGTACAGGTTTCTGATACATTGGGCAGACAATTGTTGCGGCAGTTGAAGGTGGTGGAAGGACTGGAAACACTGGTGGAAAAGTCGGGTGTGAAAATGACTAAAGAGTTGTCGGATATACGTACTGATTTATTGACTCATTTCATTTTGCGGAAAAGTATAGAGGAGGAGCTTGATGAAGTGCAGATCGAACGACAACTTAAAAAGTGGGGGCTGTCTACAGCAGAGGTATTTGGTAATGACATCATACAGTCTTTCGGAAAGATCAATCAGCAAGCTGCGGCGCAAAAGGCCATCGAGCGCTATTTCGAGCAGATGTTCATGCGCTATCGCTTATTCAAAGACGACCTGAGTAGCCTGGACATTCGAAAGGCGGAAGATGTGGCAGCATTTCATCAATATTTATACGAGATGGCTTTTCACTTTTGGGACTTGCTGCAAAGCCGAGCGGCCCCTACGGCCAGTGAAACGAAGTACAGTCTGGCCAATTACTACTGGGCTGTGGATGGTAAAGAGGCATTGCAATCGGAAGAGGTGGGGCCTCACAGCATCCGTCGATTTTTGCGAAATGCAGTAGCCATTGCTAAAAAGTCAGAAGTGCGCTCACTTGAGAACGTACTTTTGATGGGCTATGAAATTCCGGATGCCACCTTGCAACCAGATGCTGGATTTCCGAATACACTCAAACGCTTTTACCACCAATAACCTAAGAAAGCCACCTTATGTTTATATCCCTGTCGACCTTTGCATTGCTGGTTGTATTGATGGTCATTGGCCTCAATTATCTGAAGAACTGGCGTAATTACCTAATGATCTCTGGCCTATTTTTATTCCTTGCCGTAGCATCGTTCGAGGTGGTCAAAAATTACACCTTTCCGGCAGCGCGTACTGCTCAAGGTGGTTTTTACAATACAGCTTATCATTTGATTCGCCACGATGGTTTTGAATTTTCAGATAGTTTAAATCTGGTAAATGAATCTAGTGTGCTTCATTCAATTTGGGACGACAAAAAAGGAAACTGTTTGGCCCGTCCCGATAGCAACGGCAAAGTCGTTTTGGCATTGGAAAATTTCTTTGAACCTTTGTATCGCCAGCTCGAAACTGCTGCGTTTCCCTCCCTGTATAGCCGAAAAAAGTACCGGCTGGCCAACAGTATTTTTGATGGAGATATTGGTCAGGGTTTTGAGATTTACAGAAAAGGAGAACGCCTATTAGCCTTTGCAGTTTTGGAGCAAAATGACTCCCTTTTTTATCAAATACATTTAGGCCAGCGCGAACGTCCTTCCTATTGTAGGGGCCTGCATCGGACTTTGAAAAAGGGATATCCCTTGGGAGAGTTATTGGATTTAGCAGGTTTGACCCTTCAAAAATCAGATAGGGATTTATTGGGGTCTTGTTTTTTGCTTCGGGAGACGGTGGGCGACGTTTCTTCTGCATTGCACTTTTTTCCTTCAGCCAATTTATACCTCGCAGAGGGTATCAAAGTTCAAACGGCTTCTGGTAGACATTGGCTTTCTGGACAACAGCCCGTCCGGCAAAAAATCACCTTGAATAAGGACGACCGCTTTTATTGCAATATTGGACAGCAAAAATCTCCTGTCTACTATTTTGCGAATACTACTGACAATCGAACGCAGTTGAGGTACAACTTTCCCGTCAAATATTATTTAAAAGACGATAAAGAAAACCACCTTTTCATTTGTTCATCTTACGGTCAGGTGACACGCAATGCCCAGTCGGGTGGATTTTATTATCCACTGTTTAAGGAGGAGGAAAACGCCAACCACATCAATGGGGCTTTGCAATACAAACGGGGCTCAGCGAGGGAGGCAATGGCTTTCCGCATCCGAGACTTGCATACAGGCGCTCAGCCACGGTTGGTGTGTACAGGAGAAGCTTTTCAACTGCATAGTTCCAGTGGTCTAGCGTGGTTGTTTGAAATGGAAAACCTCAGAGACTCCAATCAAATAAAGGTAGCCTATCTGTATGGCTTTATGTTGTTTTATTGCCTAATGGTATTGCTGAGTATTCGCATGATAGGCTTGCCAAATAT
>JBCCSZ010000249.1:0-11760 GCA_039199225.1 Bacteroidota bacterium | reverse complement strand
GTCACCGTTGGGAATATTGGTACGCTTGGACCAGGTAATTTTAATGGAGCCGACCTTATCGTCAGAAGCCGCTACGCTGCCCGGATATTTTATGCTAGAGGTGGACACCCGATAACCCGTCGATAAATTGCTATCATCAGAACAGCTGAATACACAAACCGTCTTGTCTTTCCCACTGAGCTCCCACTTCCAACGATAGTGGTGGTTGCTCGCTGGTCCAACGGCCATACTCACCGAACCACTGCGCCCGGAACCATTCCGATTAAACTTTGAGTTGATGTAAAATTTGGCTGTGGTACTTTGCTCGCAGCAATTGCTGGGAATACCACTCCAACTGGCCGTCACCGCGTAGTCGCTGCCTCCGGAGCTGTAGTTGGCTGTTTGTGCTTGCAGACCAACCGAAGCCAAAATGCAGAAAACCAACAACAAGTACTGCCCAATGCGCTGTCGTGTAGGGATATTTTCATTTGATGTAGTGTACATGAGGATACATTTTTCAGTTTTGGTGAATTTTCTATCCTCATATAGCAAGGTGCAGGAAAAGGTTACCCACTGGTCGACGTTATTTTTTTGGCCAGCAAAACCTGCTAACTGCCCACTGCCTCACCACCCCCCAATTCCTCAATCTGCCGAACCAGCCAACTGCGATTGTGTACCGGGTTGGTCTGTGCCAATTGCTTGTGCAAATTTTCCAATGATTGCCGTTGGTCTTCGCGGGATTTGATGCCTGTATTGTTTTTGATCTGAAAGATTCGCTTGGTCAGTTGTAGCATGTTGATGTAGCCCTTGCGTTGGAAGTCAGACACTAGGCGATTGCGGCGTACAAACTGTTGGAAGGCTTGATTGAGAGAGAGGAAGGCTTCATATTCATCCAGGTCGTAGTACGTTCTGAGCAAAATGGCTTTGGAATCCAAGTTGTAGTAGAGGTCGGTGTATTCGATGCGCAAGAGCAACTCCAGCACCTTATCGTATTGTCGGACACCATAATAATAGGATGCTAGGTTGTAGGTGTAGGCATTTTCCTGGGCTTCCGGCCGCAAGACCGATTTATACCCTTCGATGAACTGCTGTACCCATTGGGTTTCACCTAGGCGCAGACCGTTGGCAACGATGTTTTTGTAGTGCCATTCGGGAAGGTAACCATCGTCGTCCAGCAATAGGCGGCGGTCCAGTTGAATTTTGAAGAGTTCAAAGGAGGCTTGCAAAAAACGCTGGCTGCCCAGATTGACTTGTTTGATGCAGAAATTCTGTAAGTAGTTGTAAATGCTTTGCAGCTCTGGTACTGAAAAATACTGTGCATGCTGCTCGATCATAGGCAGGATGTCTTGGTAATCTTCTGGTTTTTCGTTCAGCAACAACTGATAGATGTGGTAATAGACGATGATGGAAGGGTTGGATTGGTAAAGGTCGAGTTGTTTTTCCATCTCCTGGACGACGATATCCAGCAAACCAGTTGAATATTCTACCTTTAGGATGCGGCTGCGGAGCAACATTTCACAAGCATCTTTCAGTTTGACCACCAGGTAGTATTGATCCAGGTTGTTTTGCTTTTCCTGGATGCTGAAATCCATTTCCCGCTTGGTCAGCTGGGTATAATAGGTGTCGGCCTCTTCGGCACGCAAATAGTGGTAGTTGTAGTAGACACTGTTGCGGTGTGGATGGGTTTGCAGCAGTTTGTCCAACTCCTTCATTTTGCGGTCGTATAAGCGGAAGCATTGCTTTTGCCGCAATTGCCGCAGGAGCAAGATTTTTTCGTATTCGCCGTAGTCGCGCAGTTGCTCATGTGTCAGGAAGCGTTCCACCAACCGCAAGGCGTAGGTAAATAGCAGGGCCAGCTGTGCTTGCTCGTGTTTTTCGCCTGGATAAAGGCTTTGGTACAACTGATGGCGATCGCAATTGGCGGCATTAAAATCCGGGTAGTATTGCTCCAAAAGCACTACCAAGCGCCTCACTTCGCGGTGCTTATTGAAGTAAGGCGAGGCCACAAACTCCCTAAAACGCGTCATTTCCTTCCGAGAAAAGGACTTTAACAACTGAATCAAGTTATTCTTATACACAAAAATCTCAATTTTCTACTTTTAACTATTTAACCCAAGGTATTGCTAATCAACTTTTTATTCAAGCACTTTTTTGATATGTCAGCCTTTTTTTCTCAAAAAATACCCAAAAACGTACTTCAACATCCATATTTTTAATGGCACATTTGTAATGTGAGCGGTAGGTAGTACACAATCTAATCCATCGCTGAAGATATTGCACTGCATCAAAAATCCAACTTTTGCCATGTTTCGTATTCATCACTTTTTACAAGCCTTCTTGCTGGTTTTTAGCCTAATCACTAACCTAATCCCTAATGCTTATGCCCAGACAACATCCGACCAATGCTTTGATTTTGATGCCTTTGAAACCAATGTTACACTAGCAAACATCCGTCAGGATGGTGTAAGAATCATACCTTTTATCCCTGGCAGGGGCCTGGTTTTGGACAATCAGGAAAACTACCAAGGTTTCAACGTCCAGTTTGGACAAGGAAGTTACCTATATACTTTTGCGCCTGTCAAAATACAATCCATCAACATCAATGACCGATTCGACATCGTCGAATTTGACTACATCAATCTCTCAGGCCCCGTCATCATTGCCTTTAATGGAGGAGACACGACGCACATCGACTTAAACGAACCTTTCACGAGACTCCCCGGCGGCCACGAAATCACCATTGATTCCACCCAAACACTGGTTGGCACCGTTGGTTTCAATACGGGGCATATGACCATTACAGGTCCCAGCTTCTATTCCGTATCCGTTGGTTTTGGAGGAGAAAGTGCCATCGACAACCTTTGTTATGGTGGTTTGGCCAATACATGCCACATCCATACAGTGACGGCAGAAGCAACACCCTGTACGGCCGATGATCTTTACTTCGTAGATGTAGATGCGGTTTATTTCGGCACCAGTGATTCGGTTAACATACAAGGCAATGGCATCGACTACGGCTTTTTTGCCTATGAAGACCTACCGGTGCGCCTCGGCCCCTTTACAGCCAACAGTGGTGGATTACTGGAATTTATATTGATCGACATGATCGATAGCGACTGTATAGGAGCGACAGAGATTCCGACGATTGGCTGTGGCTGCAGCATCCAAGATGTGGTGACCACTGCTAGTGAATGCGACAACGACAACCAATATACTGTAAATATAGATTTCAATCACGCCAATACGGCTGGTGACAACTTCATGATTATCGGAGGGGGCATATTTTACGGCATGTTCCCCTACAGCAGCCTTCCGGTCGAGCTGGGGCCATTTCCCGAAAGCGGCCTGGATATGGAATTCAATATTTTTGATGCCACAGACCCCAGTTGCATCGGCTTCGCTCGCCTGGAGGCTGTAGAATGTACCCCCGATTGTAGCGTAACAGATATTGAACTGGATTTCATTGGCTGCTCTGACCGCATTCAAGTTGCCAACTTGAATTTCAACTTTAGCAACCCACCCTCTGATTCCGTCTTTTTTGTCTACGACAGCAGAGGTATCCCGATCGTTGAAGGTAGCCTTAAGCGACTCCCTTGGAGTTGGATCAATATCTTTGACTACGATTCAGACCATATAGAAACCATCACCATTTGCCTAGATGATGATCGCAATTGCTGTACTGAGTATGAATTTGATGTACCACAATGCGACTTTCCCTGCTTCTTTGTAGAATATCATGCAGAGCCTGTATGTATTTCCGACAGCACCTTCTTCATTCAGGTCAGCGTTCAAAACAATTACCAGCCCAGCATTGACTCTGGATTCCTCGTAGTGGTCAATGACTTTTACTACGGCCCCTACCCCTATGGTCAGACGATCATCTCCGAGGCGGAGGTCGGCTTTTTCCTAACAGGCCAAGAGGAGGAGTACGAAGTACGGATCATAGATGCCATGAATCCACTGTGCGATGTCACTGTCACTTTTGATGATCCGGAATGCAGCGAGACCTGCCGCATCCAAGATATCGTAGCCCAGCCATACAACTGCGACCGCAACGGACAATTCCAGGTCGAACTGAGCTTTGATTATGCCAATACCAACGACTCCTTTAAGCTATTCATCAATACGCAGCTTGGCGGTGACTACAGCTATGAAGATTTACCCATCACGATAGGTCCATTTGACGGGGACGGCACGACCAGTTATACTTTTAGCGTCTATGATATACTGCCTTCCAACCGTCTGGACTTCGGTTGTGCAGGCAGGGTCACCGTTGACCCCATCAGTTGTCAAGGAGGCTTCTGCAGCATCGAAGACCTTCGGGTGCGCCCGGGAGCCTGTACTTCCGATTCGACTTATCAGCTACACATCGACTTTGATTACGCCTACACTCCATCAGACAGTTTCAGCATCATCGACCTTAACACCAACGAACTCCTGTACATAGCTTCGGTCAACCAACTTCCATTGACCATTCAAAACTACCCCGACAATGGGGCGCCACAGGATGCTTTCCTAATCTGTTTTAACTTCCCCTTTTGCTGTGAAAGCGTCGGCTGGTCGGTACCGGATTGTAGTAGAGAGGAATGCGAAATCACGAATCTGATAGTGACGCCTCGCCTTTGCAACTCCGACTCAACCATTCTGGCCATGCTCAGCTTTGATGTGGAAAACAACCTCAGTGACTCCTTCTTTTTGTATAGCAACAATGTCCTGGTGGGACGATACAGGTACATCCCAACTTTCCGAAACCTCATCCACGACTTCCCAGCCTCCGACACCACTGTGTACAACGTCAGAGTATGCATGGACACGCGACCACCAGAGTGCTGTGCTGAATACACCTTTGAGTACGAGGGCTGCGCAGACTTCAACGAATGTGCCATTGACAGCATTGAGGCGATTGTCGGCCGGTGTAATCCCGATTCGACCTTTTCGCTCACCCTGGATTTATCCTACAGCGGTGATGGAACAGATTCCGTCGGAGTGGCTGGAAGTTTCTACTATGAAAAATTTGCAGCCCAAGACTTCCCACTGACCATAGACAACTACTTTGCCCGTCCCAATCAAATGGAATACATGATCGTATGCCGTACCAATAACTTCTACTGTTGCGATACGGTTGTCTTCAACACACCAACTTGTCCTGGAGGCGGTGGTCAATGCAATCTTTTCAACATGGTTGCCCAACCGCGCCAATGCGACAGCAATGGCTTGTTCTTGGTAGACCTTGGATTCCAGTACACCAACACCAGCGACTCCTTTAATCTGCGCGGCAATGGCAATGACTATGGCTGGTACAGCTACACCGATTTGCCAATCGTGCTGGGTCCCTTCCGAGCGGACGGACGGACAATCTATGAGTTCGTTGCATCCGATGGCGAAGACCCGACCTGTAGTGTGGAAAACATCATTCTACCCTTTGATTGTATAGATTTGGTGTGCGACATTCAAAATATTCAAGTAGATGTTGGAGATTGCACATCCGATTCCACCTTTGCCATAACCGTCGACTTTGACTATACAGGTGGTCGTTCCGATACCATAGAGATCAGCAATACAGACAACATATTTACCGAATATTTCATCTCTTCCGGATTTCCGGTCACCATAAATAATTATGTTTTCAATGGACAGCAAAGCAGCTTTTTGACCATCTGTAATTTTCACGATCGCTCTTGCTGCGACACCATAGAAGTCAGCGCACCAGACTGCCTGTTCAACGACCGCTGCAACATCTACGACATGGTCGTCGAGCCCTCCGATTGCGACAGTAACGGAATGTTCTTAGTCGACATTAATTTTGCCTACCAGAATGTCAGCGACTCCTTCAACCTTCGCGGCAATGGCAATGACTATGGCTGGTACAGCTATACCAACCTCCCAGTGACCTTGGGGCCACTCAATGGAGATGGTTTGACCTTTTATGAATTCATTGTGATGGATGATGGCAATCCAGATTGCACAGAAGAATTTGTACTCGGCGACTTCAATTGTGATTCGCTCCTCACCTGCGAAATCCGAGACCTGGATATTCAGATCGGCGATTGCACCTCCGATTCGACTTACAGCATCACCATTGATTTTACAGCCGTCAACCCCTACACCAACTTTTTTGAGGTCTTTGACGGCAATGACAACTTTCTTGAAATACATCCTCTGTCTAGCTTACCATTAACCATTGACTTTCCTGCCACAGGGGATACGATCGATATATTGAACGTTTGCATCAGCGACCGACGGGATTGCTGCATCCAGGGCTTCCTTAGCGCACCGGATTGTATCAACGACGATTGTCAAATTCGCGACTTGGAAGCCTACCCGGTAGACTGCAATGGCGATGGCAGCTTCAGTTTGATCATAGATTTGGAAGTCTGGAATCCTGCCAGTGACAGCTTCACCATCAACAGTATTGCCGGCTTTGTCGGCACCTATGCCTATGACGACCTCCCCTTGTTCTTACCGGACTACGTCAGTGGTAATGATTCGATCGAGGTACTCATCGCTGCGGATTTGAGCGATACGATTTGTGAAGCTCAGATCGTTTTCGAGCCTTTGGTTTGCTTTGATTGTAGCATCGAGAATATGACGACAGCCATCATCGATTGTGAAGATCAGCAATTTTATGTGGAGCTGGACTTTGACTATCGGAATGTCGGTACCATTGGCTTCCAGGTATTCGGCAACGGACAGCGGTACGGCAGTTACAACTACGATGAGCTTCCCATTCAGCTGGGACCATTCGATAGCAACTCCTCCAATCGAACACTGGAATTTACCGCCTTCGATCTGGTCAATTTCGACTGTAGAGCAGAAGTGACCATCGACGTGCCGGAATGTCCAGACGGCGAAGACACAGAGGTATGGCCTGGCGATGCCAACTTTGACAACATCGCCAACCACTTCGATCTTTTGCACATCGGTATGGCCTTCGGAGAAAGCGGCCCGAATAGAGGCATCCAATCTTCGACTTGGAGTGCTTTCAATGGAGACGACTGGTTTGCAAGCTTCCGCAGCGGGTTGAACTTCAAGCATTCCGATTGCAATGGCGATGGCATCATCGATGAAAAGGACATCAATGTGATAGATGCCAACTACCGACAGACACACGGCCCGGTTGCAGCCTTCGACTGGCCGCAGGGCAACGAGGAAGACCCTCCCATCCGCGTAGACCTGGAAACCGCCTCGCCACGCTCTGGCCAGTCATTCCGGGCTCCGATTGTCTTGGGAACCGAACGCAACCAAGTAGAAGACATTTATGGCCTGGCATTTACCCTGCAATTCGCATCGGGCAGCACCTTGCCACTCAATACCCGCATCACGGTGGGTGACAGTTGGCTGGGTCAAAAAGATGAAACCCTGGTGAGCATCAACCGCGCCTTTGCCTCCGAAGGGATCATCGAGATGGCCATCACCAGAATCGACCAGCAAAATGTATCAGGACATGGGGAGATTGCCTCCTTCATCGGCATCATCGATAATATTTCTGGAAGAGCAGACCTTGAAGTCGACATCCTGGATGTAAAAGCCATCAATAAATTTGAAACACCGGTTCTGCTGTACAACCACAGCTCGAAGATAGACATCATCACCAATGTCAATATCCCGGATAATTTCGAGATGCTCCGCGTCTACCCCAACCCTACCAACAGCCTCCTTCACATCCACGACCTCGGTCAGGCGGGTATGAACAGGATACGTATTTTCAATTCCCTGGGTCAGTTGGTCAAGGAGATTTATACCAAGGAAGAAATGGAGCGCATTGATGTATCAGAGTGGTCTTCCGGTATCTACTTTGCCGAGGTACAATTCGATGTACGGGTAATGACCAAGAAATTTAAAGTGAGTAAGTAGAACAGCTTGTGGAATCAATGCTTTTGTTTTCTGAAAGGGATTCCCAGTCTGTATAAAACAACAAATGAGTAGTCGAAGAAACATTCGCTTCTAGCGCAAAAAGAAAAACAATGACTGCGTAGAACATACGCACTTTTGACGAGAGGCGATCCCGAATTTCCAAAAGAGGAAGTTCGGGGTTTCTATTTATAGTAGGAAGATGGGTAGCTCAAAGAACAATTCCCCACTGAAAATCCTTGTTATATAGGTCTGTTGTTCAAAACAGAAAACAGCTTAGAAGGATATGACACTCCTACTTTTATCGGCCATACTACTTTTTGTTCGTCGGTTTATCCCCAAGGGGAATGTCGTCCATGAAGTCTTATCACTTCCCGCCTACTTGCTGAAGGTGTATCGGGCTCCTGTAAAAGATATGACGGTCGAAAAGCACTTTTTTGGCCAACAACGCCGGCAGTACCTATTGCTGTGCCGTCCTAAGGAAGGGCCGATCATCCAAAAGGACGTCATTTTGTACCACCATGGCGGAGGATGGGCCTTTGGCAGTCCGGAGATGCTGTTGATGAATGCCCAATTTTTCGTCAAGCTGGGTTACTGCGTTCTACTGCCTTCTTATCGACGAACACCCCGCTATCGCTTTCCACATATTTGGGAAGACCTTATGGGCAGCTTACAAAAAGGACTCGAATTGATGGAACAGCACCAATTGGGTGGACAAAAGATCATATTGGCAGGAATGTCGGCCGGTGGCAATCTTGCAGCATTGACGATGTACCGCCGAGCTGCCTTGCAACAGGCTGGTTTCTCACCCGATTTATTCAAAGGCATTTTATTGTTTGGAGCTCCTCTGGATACCCGCTTGATGGCCTCTACCCCGGTATTGTATGCTTACTGTGGTTCTAAAAAGGGAGAACTATTTCCCCAAGCCAACCCGATCGAGCATCTCGAAGCGGGCGAAAACCGCCCCATCCTCTGTATTCATGGCAAGTTAGATGGGATGGTCCCCTACAAAGGAACAGCCCAATTCATCCAAAAAAGGCGAGAAATCGGCCCGGCTGAAAATGTCGAATTTCATACAATGGAAGAAGGAACACACCTCGACGCTGGCAGTTGGGGTTTTGAAGATAATGATCTCAGGGACCGGATTCAGGAGTGGTTGGCCAGACAGTGAATCTTGCAGCATTTACTTCCGATTGGAATAAATCAAGCACCAATACCCTGCTTTTTGTGACAAAAAATACCTACTTATTATAAATGTAATATACTGATAAACAACTATTTAATATTCACTTTCTGTGACAAAAACAATTCGCAATATACGACACATTTATTCATACAATAATACGTATTCCCGATTTCAATAGTTAACTTTGGTTCACATTCATAATTCATCTCACTACGTTGAGGGAAGACCGAACAAAGTCGCACTCCACACCTTACTTACTATCCTCTCTCCCAAAAAAGAACCATCTAAAAGGTACCGCGACACCATCGGCTTCCCTCACTCTTTTTTTAGCTCATTCCCATTCTTTTTCTGTACATTTAGCTTCCAATGGAACAGCCTCAAAAACTAAAGCGCAGTCTTGGCCCCTGGATGCTTTGGGGCCTGGGTGTCGGCTATGTCATCTCTGGTATGTACTTCGGATGGAACCTGGGTCTAGAGAAAGGAGGCACCCTGGGGCTGGCCGTTGCGACCGCCTTCATCATCGTTCTCTACCTCTGCTTCACCTTTAGCTATACCGAGCTGGCCTGTGCCATCCCCAAAGCCGGCGGCGCATTCGACTATGCTACCAAAGCATTGGGAAAAGATTGGGGATTCCTGGCCGGGATGGCCCAAAACATAGAATTCATCTTTGCCCCTCCGGCCATCGCCTTTGCCATAGGTGCCTACCTCAACCTGTTCATACCTTCCCTTTCGGTACTCAGCATTGCCATCATCGCCTACCTAATCTTTACGGGACTCAATATATATGGTGTAAAGGCCGCTGCCTCTTTTGAGCTGGTCATCACCGTCATTGCAGTGGTTGAACTGTTGATTTTCGCCGGAGCCGCCTATCCATCCTTTGAATGGCAGAACCTCGAGCGGAATGCCCTACCCAACGGATGGTCGGGAGCCTTTGCAGCCATTCCATTTGCCATCTGGTTCTTTCTGGCCATTGAAGGGGTTGCCAATGTTGCCGAAGAGACCATCAATCCACAAAGAAACATCCTCATCGGCTTTGGATCGGCCATACTTACCTTGGTCGTCTTATGCCTATTGACCTTTACAGCTTCTGTCGGAGTAGCTGGCTGGGAAACCATCGTCTATCCGGAGCCAGGAGCAGAGCCCTCGGACTCCCCCTTGCCGCTGGCGCTGGCACACAGCCTGGGACAAAGTCATGTACTGTACAAAGCCGTCACCTCCATCGGTCTGTTTGGACTCGTCGCCTCCTTTCACGGCATCATCCTAGCAGCCGGCCGAGCGACCTTTGAGTTTGGTCGCGTTGGCTATGCCCCTGAGCGACTGGGAAAAGTACACCGGCGCTTCCAAACGCCAGCCAATGCCCTACTGGTAAATATGGCCATTGGCATCATTGCACTGTTTACAGGAAAAACCGGTGAAATCATCACCATTGCCTGCTTTGGAGCCCTTACATTATACATCGTGTCAATGGTATCTGTTCTGGTCTTGCGGAAGAAAGCGCCAAATATGGATCGCCCATTCAAGGTACCTCTTTTTCCATTGACCCCCATATTGGCCTTGGTCATTGCCAGTGTAGCCTTTGCCGCTATCATCCTTTACAATCTACCATTGGCCTTGATCTATTTTGGCCTGTTGGCCATCGCCTTTATCTGGTTTAAAATTTCTCAAAAGTAATTGCACGATATGAAACAACAAGGCATGCTGACCCTTGAGCAACTGAAGCAGAAGGTTTCCAAAGGTAAAATCGATACCATCATCGTTGCCTTCCCCGATCATTACGGCCGTTTGAGCGGCAAGCGTTTCGATGCCCAATTTTTTCTGGAAAGTGCCGCCGAAAGTGGTACGCATGCCTGCGACTATCTGCTGACAACCGATATGGAAATGGAGCCTGTTCCCGGCTATCGCTTTGCCAATTGGGAATTGGGATATGGCGATTTCCACCTCGTTCCGGACTTGAGTAGCCTTCGACGAGCCAGTTGGCTCAAAAAAACGGCCTTGGTTATTTGCAATGTGCAGCACGACAAAACCCACCAGCCCATCGCAGAAGCCCCTCGCTCCATCTTGATCAAACAGTTGGAAAATGCGGCAGATTTGGGCTATGACTGCCAGGCCGCTTCAGAGCTGGAATACTACGTCTTTCGAGATTCCTATCGGTCTGCCTTTCAACAGCAGTACCAGCAGTTGGAGCCGCGGGGCTGGTATTTGGAAGACTACCACATTCTGCAGGGCAGTCGCAACGAAGACTTTACGGCCAAGGCCAGAAAGCACCTGAATAAATCGGGTATTCCTGTCGAAAATTCCAAAGGAGAGTGGGGACTTGGACAGCACGAGCTGAACGTCCGCTACACCAATGTACTGGAGATGGCAGACCGGCATTTGGTGTTCAAGCAGTGCCTCAAGGAGATCGCCGATGACATGGGGATTTCCGTCACCTTTATGGCTAAATACCACGAGGACGGCGCCGGGTCGAGTTGCCACATTCACATGAGTCTGTGGAAGGATGGCGACAATGCTTTCAAAGGAGCGCAGGCTGTAGGGCCGGTCCAGGGCTCGGATGTGTTCCGCTGGTTTTTAGGAGGCTGGATTGCGCATGTGCCGGACGTCATGCCCTTTTATGCTCCGACGATCAACTCTTACAAACGCTTTGTGGATGGTTCTTGGGCGCCGACTCGGCTGGCCTGGAGCTACGATAATCGAACGGCTGGATTTCGGGTGGTCGGCAAGGGCAGTAGCCTGCGAATCGAATG
>JBCCSZ010000248.1:0-11817 GCA_039199225.1 Bacteroidota bacterium | reverse complement strand
GTGCGCTATACCGATCCGCAAGCTGGTACTTATTCTGTCAACATCGCTGGCACCAGCATACCTGAAGGGCCACAAGAATACTTTGTCGTTTATTATTTTTTGATGGATGAAGTGGCCATTACCTATCCATTGGATGGCGATCCATTGGTACCTGGTCGGCTGGAATTGGTACATTGGGAGGCTCTGGGCAACAATGAGCCTTTCGAGCTTTCTTATTCATTGGACGATGGCAACAATTGGACGGTTTTGGATGCCAACATCGATCCTTCGGCACGCAATTACGAGTGGACACCACCAGCTGTAGCCACCAACAAAGCCCGCCTTCGGATTCGCAGGGGAGTTCAAACAGCAACCAGTGGTCGTATCCACCTCATCGGGCAGGCGCAAAACTTGGAATTGCTCCGGGTTTGTGAAGACGATGGTACCATGCTCCTCAACTGGGAAGCTGTAGATGGCGCTACGGCCTATGAAGTACGGCTATTGGGCGACAAATACATGGAGGCTGTAGATACAGTAGACAACCCGCTAGTCGATCTAAATTTAGACCCAACCCAAGAACATTGGATTGCTGTGCGGGCCATCGGCGAAGATGGATTGAATGGCCTTCAATCGCTGGCCATCAACATACAACCCAGCCAATTCGGCAATAGTTGCTTATTGGAATGTGACGATCAACAGGACATAGGGGTCCGGCGCATCATTACGCCACTGACCTACACGAGCGGCTGTCTGGACAATAGACTGCTTATAACCCTCGAACTTGAAAACAAAGGAGACCAAGCGGTGAGCGATCCCACGGCCTCTTTTAAGATAGACGACGAGGAGACGATCACAGAAACGGTCAACGGGACCGTTCCTGCCGGAGGAACCCTCATCTACACCTTCACCCTCACGCCTGAGATCACCGAAGGCAATCACTGGCTTCAAACCTTTGCCAGCCACCCAGACGATCGGGCGACCTGCAACAACAGCAAAAGTCTCAACTTCGATTGGCAGCCTGGTCCACAAGCCTTGCCATTCCGGGAAGATTTTACAGGCTTTTCCATCTGCCGCGACCTTTCAACCTGTGGACGCAGCGTCTGCACCATTACGGGCAGTGGCTGGCGCAACCTGAACAACATTACCTTTGACTTTACCGATTGGCTGGTGTCCAACGGCACATTGTACCGCGGTAATTTTTTGCCCAGCACAGATCATACTTCTGACCAGGCAGACGGTAATTTCCTGATGTTTTCTACCAGTAGTGCCTGCGGCAGCAAAAATGCCATTCTCCAAAGTCCTTGCATCGATCTAACAACCGCTGCCAAGCCAACCCTGGAATTCTGGGCATTTGCCGGCGAAGCAGAGGACGCAGAGATTGCCGTAGAAGTTTCCACTGACGAACTGGACTGGAGTCCCATCGGCACGTCACTCAAGCGTTTCGATGCCAACGAATGGACTCAACACCAAATATCGTTGGAGGCTTACAAAGGTCAAACGATTTACCTCCGTATCATTGGCATAGCCGGTAGTGCCACTTCCTACAACCTGGCTATAGACGACATCCAGGTATTTGATGCCAACGAACTGTCGGCACCAGCTTTTGTGGCCTCTGCTCAGATGGTTTGTCCTTACGAGCAGGTCGTGCTGAGCGATCTGTCTAGCGGAGCTATCATCGAAAGAAAATGGGAGATCACCCCTACTACTTTTCAATTTGTGGGTGGTTCAAGTGCCGCTTCCAATGCACCTGTCATTCACTTTACGCAGGCTGGTCAATACACGGTCAAGCTGACGAGCATCAACAACAATGGTAGCCGAGTCAGTGAGATACCCAATTATATCACCGTAGGAGCCGGTAGTCCACTGCCCGTTCAAGTCGATTTTGAAGATTGGGAGTTGTGTCGGAAAGATTTGGTTTGTGGGCTGGGATGTATCTTGTCCAATGGCTGGCGCAATGCACTCAATGGATCGGAGGACCAGGCAGACTGGCGCGTACTATCTGGAACCCCTTCTTACTCTAATTATGGACCAACAGTAGATCATACAACTGCCTCGGCAAGCGGTAAGTATCTGTATGTTGAGCCTGTCAATTGTGAGGGCCAGGAGGCCATTATGTACAGCGAGTGTCTGGACTTGTCAAATACCGAAGAGCCTGTGGTTTATTGGTGGCAAATGAGTCCGGACTTCCGAAATTCGGAACTGCATTTGGACGTTCTCGTCGATGGACAATTGATCGATGACATCATCCCCCCAATTACAGGTACACCTGGTTCCAGCGTTTGGACACAGCAAAATGCCGATTTGAGCCTTTTCAAAGGCAAGTCCATCATTTTGAGATTCCGTGCGGTCACTGGACTGGATATTTTTGCACGAATCTCAATTGACGATATTGACATCTACGACAAGGCCAAGCGACCTTTGCCACGGATGGCCATTCAAAACCCCGAAGCCTGTATTGCCTACCCGGTGAGCTTGGAAGATCAAAGCTCGGACAATACCTCCTCTGTTCAGTGGCGCTTCGAGCCTTCCACCTATACTTTTGTCAATGGTACGTCGGCCAACGATCGCAATGTTTCTGTTCTGTTTACACAAGCAGGAACTTACACCGCCATTCTGACAGCGACCAACTCGGCTGGTGGCTCAGAGCAACGCCAGGAAGACATCATACAGATTGGTGAAGGAGAACTGCTCCCCTATCGCCAAAGCTTCGATTCGCCAAGAGGCTGTGCTCGATCTGGCGCTTGCGAAATCACTTGTCCTCCAATGGAAGGTTGGACCAATGCAAAGAATGGTACCGACGACAGCGGCGACTGGAACATAGGACGCTCCAACTTTGGCAGCATATTCGCTCCACCAACAGATTTCAGCACCCGCCGGGAAGGTGGTTACTACGCCAACTTGAATTACAAATTTGGTTGTGGGCAAATGGCTGATCTCATAAGTCCTTGTATTGACTTGACCAATGAGTCGGACCCTTTCCTTTCGTTTGCCTACTATACTGGCGGCGATCTGGGAGGTAGCTTAAAGGTAGATGTTTACGACAATGGCCAATGGGAGGAAATTCTGCCACTTTTCTCCAGCAACACCAAAAAGTGGGAGCAAAGGCAAGTGAGCTTAAAGGATTACAGCGGAAAGATTATTCTGGTACGGTTCCGAGGGGAAGCAGGCAATGATTACCCGAGTTTTATCGCCTTGGATGATGTAGAGTTTTACAACATCGACGACGCGCCGGTTCCAAGTATCGAGGTATCCCAAGAGGAATGCATCGGGGCTCCCGTCACCCTATCCAATTTCTCCAAAGGATATGTCACCCAATGGAAGTGGGAAATCGAACCCAATAGTTTTGAATTCGTCGGAGGAACCAATGATGCTTCCCAAACGCCGCTTGTCAACTTCTTGAATGATGGCGTATACACCATCACCTTGAATGCCATCAATGATGCAGGAACGACTTCCGCAACGACTTCCATGACCATCGGGCAAAGCATTGAGTTGCCCTATGAAAATAGCTTTGATGCAGCTCCTATTTGTACCACCTTTCCCGATTGCGACATCCAATGCAATCTCACGGATGGTCTGCGCAATGCAACAACGGATCAAAATGAGTGGTTTGTTTACAACAGTCGGACCTTTGGCTTGGAGACTGGACCAACGACGGATCATACGCAGGGGACACCTTGGGGCCGTTACTTGTACGTACCGTCCTTGTGTAGTGAAACAGATGCTGTCATGTCTTCTCCCTGTATTGATCTGACAACGGCACAATCTGCTAAGATGAGTTTCTGGTACCACATGTATGGCGAAGCAATGGGCTCCTTACACATTGATCTGGCGGCCAATGGTCAATGGAGCACCGATATTGTCCCACCCATCACTGGCGATCAAGGCGATGAATGGCGATATGCGGAGGTGAGCTTGAACGATTACGTAGGCGAGCACATCTCTCTCAATTTCCGGGCTTTGATTGGTGGCATTACCAGCGACATTGCCATTGATGATCTCAATATTCAGGTTGGAACCCTCAGCAATAACAACCTCCCTGATGGGCAGCAGCTCACAGTCTTCCCCAATCCAACAAACAATCGCATTACTTTAGGTTGGTCGGTGGCTATTGAGGAGGCGTTGGATTGGCAGTTGTATGACCACCAAGGTCGCCTATTGAAGGATGGACAATTTCAGACCATCGGCCGAACCACGGCTGGCTTGGATTTGAGCGATCTCCCAGCAGGTGTCTACCTACTCAGAATCGCCTCTGATCGGTGGGTAACTACGGAGAAGGTTGAGTTGATTCGTTGAAAAAATCTAAAACGCGGCATAAGTGGCCCCATCGCCACCAAACTCTGGTTCGGGGTGCCACACTTTCTGGATAGCGTCGTATTCGCCCAGTTTTTGCTTGACAGCATTGCGCAATACGCCGTTACCCTTGCCGTGGATGATGTGCAAGTTAGTCGTACTATTCAGTAGGGCCTTGTCGACGAAAGATTCGAGGATGCGGAGTGCTTCGTCTTTGCGCAGGCCCCGAAGGTCTATTTTCGACTCAAATTTGGGGGCTTCGGTCAGCATATCCGCCTGGATGCTGCGAGAAGAACGGATGTCCAGAGGTTCATTGGCGGGAACCAAGTCGCGGAGGTTGGCCGTCATCTTCAGCGCACCGAGCAGCACAATGGCCTTGTTTTTATTGATGGATTCGACCTTACCGGCGGCTCCACCGCTTCGCAATCGGACAAAATCGCCCACTTCGATGGGCTTCTGCGTTTTACTTGGCGTCTTGGTATAAATGTCTTCCCGTAAATCGCTGACCGATTCATTGAGTTCTTTGCGCTCGGTACGGACCTTGGCCGCCAGCTCTTTGGCTTTCTCCAGGTTTTTTTCCTCCTTTATTTCGCGAATGAGTTTTTCCAACTTTTTATTCTCCCGAGCGGTTTGCTGAAGGTTTTGCTCCTTGGCTTCGAGCTTGAACTTCTTACGCTGAAATTCAAGTTCTCGGTGTAAGCGTTCATAGTTTTTGATGAGCTTATCGAGTTGTTTTTGCTGACCATCCATCTTTTCCAGTCGCTCCTCTACCTCCTTTTTCTCTCTTTGCAAATCAATCAAAAGCTCGTCCACGGCCTTTTCATTGGCCCCTGTCCGGTGGCGGGCGTATTTGAGTACCTTGCCAGATAAGCCACTCTTTTGGGCAATTTCAAAGGCAAAAGAGCTACCTGGCCGACCAACCTTCATCTCATAGGTTGGAGAAAGGGTTTCTTTGTCGAAGGTCATGGCGCCATTGACAATCCCTTTGGTCTTAAAAGCAAAAATCTTGAGGTTGGAATAATGCGTCGTGATGATGCCATAAACTTTGCGGAAGTTCATCTCTCGCAGGATGGCTTCAGCAATGGCACCACCAATTTTGGGATCGGTACCAGAGCCGAATTCATCGATGAGCAAAAGGGTCTTCGGATCGGCATTTTCCAGGAAAACACGCATGTTTTTCAACCTAGAACTGTAAGTACTGAGGTCGTCTTCAATCGATTGTTGATCCCCAATATCGGCAAAGATTTTTTCGAAAATCCCCATCTCGGACTGTTCATCCACCGGAATCAACATCCCCGCTTGCAACATCAACTGGCAAAGCCCGACCGTTTTCATACTGATGGATTTTCCACCCGCATTCGGTCCACTCAATACCAAGACCCGATTGGGACCAATCAGGTGTAGATCGAAAGGGACGGTTTTCTTGCCCAGCTGCTTATTTTTCAAGAACAGCAATGGATGGTAGGCCGTCTGTAAACCCAGGAAAGCACCTTCCTTCAGCTTGGGCATATTGGCATTCATACGAACGGCGAGCTGCGCCTTGGCACGAACGACGTCCAGGTATACAATGATGTCCAAAAAGATGGCAAACTGAGGTCCATATGGACGAAGCGTTGTACTCAAGTCCTTTAGTATGCGATAGACCTCTCGTTTGTACTCATTTTCGTAATCAAAGATGTCATTGTTGATCTCGATGATGGCTTCTGGCTCGATAAAGGCTGTTTTACCCGAGGCCGATTCATCGTGGATGATACCTCGAATTTTGCGCTTGTGTTCTGCCGGCACACTCAATACCCGGCGGCCATTCCGGAAGGATTCCACATTTTCTGACAGCCAACCTTTCTTGCGGTAATCACCGATGAGTCTTCGAAAAACCTTATCGAGTTCTTGCATTTTGGATTTGATCCGTCTATCGATAATGGCCAATTCCGGTGAAGCATTTGGTCTGATGTCCCCCTTTTCATCAATCACCTTATCAATGGCCTCCATCAGCGTTTCGTCCAGATTGACCTCTCTGACGATGTCGAAAAGGCTGGCGTAGATTTCTTTGCGGCTCGTCGTAAAAAACTTCAGTACCGCCTTCATAATCCGCATAACCTGGTTGATGCGTTGCAGACCATCCACCGGCAAAACAAAGTCGATGACCTCTAACATGCGAAGGTCTTTGCTTAAATCCTCATACACCTGAAGGGGAAAATGGTCGTTTTCCTCGATGGAAAGCTGGTAGGCAGCAACTTCTTTGAGCTTTCGGGAAATGATCAATGGAACGGTTTCCAAAGTTAAATTTTGCACCTGCTCGACGCCCAGTTCACCCAGGCATTCTTTAGAGAGTAATTCAAGAACTTTATCAAATTCCAACTTTTCATATAAGTCTCCAGGCTCCAGATGCATGATCGCTCAAGTTTTTCTGTAAGTATTACGTAAGGGAAAGGGTAAAAATCGGTTATTTTTAGAAACACGATGCTTTACCAAGTGATAAAACACTGAAATCGGCAATGAGTTCCGATTGAGCGTCAATTATTTGCCTTCAAGTGGAATTCTTATCCGAGGGAGTAGGTAAGCAATTGAGAGGAGGCTGTTGATCCGGATATTCGACCAGCGATCAGACAAGCTGCGACACTTCGAACGGAGTCCCTTTCCAAGCTGTCTAAAAATCCTTATTTTGGCGGCTTCATAGAACCTATTTGACCACAAAAGCATAGAACCTTGGCTGGAAATTCATACGGACAACACTTCAAAATCAGCACCTTTGGCGAATCGCACGGCAAGGGGCTGGGGGTCATTATCGACGGCTGCCCAGCTGGTCTGGAAGTAGACGAAGCCTTTCTTCAGTCAGAGATGGCTCGACGTAGACCGGGGCAATCAAACATCGTTACCCAGCGAAAAGAGGGGGATCAGGTGCAAATTTTATCAGGCATCTTCGAAGGGAAAACCACAGGCACGCCCATCGGCATGATCATTATGAATAAAGATGCCAAATCCAAGGACTACAGTCATATTGCGGATAAATTCCGGCCGTCACATGCCGATTTTACTTACCACAATAAGTATGGTCTGAGGGACTACCGAGGCGGTGGTCGTTCCTCTGCTCGGGAAACAGCCGCCCGGGTTGCAGCAGGTGCCATCGCCAAGCTGTTTCTTAGAAAAGAGGGCATCCAGGTGCAGGCATTTGTCAATCAGGTGGGGGCCTTGAAGGTGGAAAAGAGCTACCAGGAATTAGACCTCTCCTTGGTCGAATCCAATATTGTGCGTTGTCCAGAGCCCGAGATGGCCGAACGGATGATTGCGCACATCAAGGAAGTCCGCAAGGCCGGAGATACCATTGGTGGCGTTGTGAAGGCAGTGATCAGCGGCTGTCCAGCCGGCTTGGGTGAGCCTGCTTTCGACAAGCTTCATGCGGAACTGGGAAAGGCCATGTTGAGCATCAATGCCTGCAAGGGTTTTGAATACGGCTCAGGCTTCGAGGGCGTACGCATGAGGGGGTCGGAGCACAATGATGTTTTTGTCAAAGAAAACGATGAAATCCGCACCAAAACCAACTTTTCTGGCGGCATCCAAGGTGGTATTTCCAATGGAATGGACATTTACTTCAGCGTTGCCTTCAAGCCAGTGGCGACCATTGTTCCCGAGCAACAGTCGGTCAATACCGAGGGAGAGGAGGTCGCTGTAGTCGGAAAAGGCAGGCACGACCCCTGCGTTGTACCCCGTGCTGTCCCCATCGTAGAAGCTATGGCTGCATTGGTGCTTGCCGACTTTCTGCTGCGCCGTCGGGGCGACCGCCTGCAAGCCTAGACCGCTCTTGGGACTAGCCTACTGCTACACAAGACATATAGCCCTACTGCTTGGGGATGATTTCTGTACTTTCTCCAAAGTATTGCGCGAAACGCTGCATGTCGTTGGCCAGTGGCTTATTTTGGGTCGCTCGAAAATAAGTATCTCCCAGTGCTTTTAGGGTTTGATAGAAAAAGCGATCCATTTCGATGACCTGCATCTCTTTGGTCCATAAGTCAATTTTGAAAGTATCCTTGGTCTCTTCGTCGAACAACGACAACAACATGGCTTTGCAGGCTTGCTCCTTGCCCGTTGGGCTTTCTTCGGCCTTCCATTTGATTTCAATTGGCATGCGCTCTTCATCCAGGCTTACTTGGATGTTGATGGTTGATGTTTTTGTGATCTCGGACATATTTTTTGGTTTGGTGGTTTGGTGATCGGTGATTTCGTGGTTTAGTGATTTTGTGATCGGTGGTTTTTTGGTTTGGTGGTTTTGTGATCAGTGGTTTAGTGATTTTGTGATCGGGGATTTGGTGGGTTAGCTTAGGCGTTTTCGTTTTTTGTCTTCTTCTTCGGCCATTTTTTGTAGATGGTGGGAGGGGTAAATGTGTAAGCCTCCTTGTAGACCTTGGGCGGCGTTGACCATTGCTTTGGCGACGACATCGGCCTCGACGGGGCGATATTTCGACAGTAGTCCACCGCTGATGTTGTCCAGTACTTTTCCAATGCGGCCGGCGATGGCCTCCCCCCAACGATTCTCATTGCGCTCTCCCAGCAGCACAGAGGGTTGAAAAATGTGTATGGACCAATACTTTTGCTTTTTGACAGCCAGTTCTGTTTTTCCTTTTACCTGGTTGTAGAAAAAAAGCGAATCGGGATCCGCTCCTACCGAAGAAATTAATAAAAATTGGTTGACTTTATTGGCGGCCCCTAACTTGGCAATCTCGTAAATGTAGGTATAATCAACTTTTTGAAAAGCCTCTCGGCTGCCTGCTTTGGCCAAGGTAGTTCCCAAACAACAAAAAAGATCATCTCCTTTTATAAGGTGTTGATAATCAGGTAAATTATCAAAATCAATTTTGTGCTGAACGAGCTTAGCGTTTTGAATTTGCAAAGGTTTGCGGACAAAGGTTACTACCTTATGATAGGCGGCAGAAGAAAGCAGAAAATCTAGGCAGTGACCGCCGACCAAGCCGCTTGCACCGAATAGCAGAGCTGTTTTTTCTCCTTTTGTGATTTGCACATCCATATTGGGCGCAAATGTAAGCAATGTTGTTCATAATTTGACTACATTTAAGTCAGCTATCAAACACACCTCATGGCACAGCGAAAAATCAGTAAACTACAGTTGGTAGAAATGATCGAAAACCTCGATCTCGACGATGAAGAGTTGTTGAATTATTTGGAAATCGATTCGGATGCTTCTTCTGCTTTCGACATTGCCTTCAGGACCAAGACCGGGCGCATCAAAGGACAGTCGCGCGCTACCAAGGGATTGCTGGGTACGCTGAATAAACGCAGCCGCAGAAAAAGGCAGAAAAAATACAGACAGAAGTTAAAGAAGCGTTTTTCGGGTATCCGGATTGTCTCCGAAGGTGATTCCTGGTTTCAATATCCATTGTTTTTGAAAGACATCATCGACAACCTCAACAAGAAAAGGGACTATGCGATTTATTCGCTCGGCTACGGTGGTGACTGGCTGTCGAACATCTTTCGCGAGATGGAATACATTCGGGCCATTCGAGCTGAAAAGCCGGAGGTCTTCCTCATCAGTGGAGGAGGCAACGATATGTTGTTTGAAGGAAATGCCAAGCAACTCATTTTGCCTTACGACCCCAATCGCTCCCCCAAAGATTATCTCACCCAAGAATACCACCAGTCCATCGAAGCGTTGGGCTTGACTTTCAACAGTATGTTTGCCAATCTCACCAGGGAGTTTCCCAAGCTGCAGATCATTTGCCACGGTTACGATTATGTGCTGCCCAAATCAGACAAATGGCTGGGTAAGCCTATGAAGTCCCTGGACATCACCCAAAAAAAGCTTAAAAGAGAGATCGCTCGATCTTTGATTGACGGTTTCAATGAGAAGTTATTCGAAGTGACAGCCCAATATGAGCGGGTTCACCATGTGGATTTAAGAGGTACGCTTAAGAGTTCGAGAAGCTGGAAAGATGAATTGCACCCAAAGAATGCGGGCTTTCGAAAAATTTCGAAAAAGATAGATCGAAAAATTCGAGAAGTAGTTCCTTGAAAGGCTCTGCAGGTCGTGCAGACTAAAACAATAGCTGGGCAGCGCGATACCTTACAGATAAACGCCCTGCCCTGCCCTCCCAATCTGCAGGGTGGCTTTTGATCGCCAACACTTCAAAAGGGACTCTGTATACTTGATAGATTCACTTAGTTCTCAGAACCAGAAATCTGAATTTCGAACGGATCTTTGCGTTTCATAATGAAAGACTCGTAGTTGTCTACCGCCTTTACGTGCATGACTTCCCAGCCATTCCGATACATGAAATTGAGCACGTGGACGATGCCATTGAATTCGATGGCCAAGCCCTCTTCATTGGTGATGCGCAGCATTTTCCCATCCTTATCATTCTTACGATCATCATACTGACCATAATCCAATAAGCCCATGAAACGCTTCTTATCATTGTCATACTTTTCCCAGACCTCTACATATTGTAGATCGCGATCGTTGATGTTGACTTTGTTGACATAGATCTGGGCGTTGGAAACGCTCACGAAAGCGAGGAAAGCTAAGATCAATAAGTTTCTCATATTTTGTTCGATTTGAATTTTGATGTATGCAAAAATATTCAAAAATGACTCCAAAAAAAAGTGCCATCTCGAACATCATCGGGATGACACAACAACATAACCATGAAAATACATAACCAAGTCTTTCCTATTCTTCCTCTTTTCGCTCGACCACCTAAATATCTTTATGTTAATTTTTGTCTTCTTTCTTGAGGGCAAAGTTGGTTTTGTTCACACTTCCATCTGTATTGCGCTTGAAGATGAACACCTCCTCTTGCTCTACATCCGAGTGTAACAGAACCTTGTAGCGACCATTTTCAAGCGCATTCAAGTCCATCGCCAGGACATTTGTCCCCTTCACAACCTCTGCAGCGCCATTCTGCACTGTAATGTTATCGCTATTGATAATTTGGTATTCCAACTGCTTTTCGACATTGGACTGAAGTGTCACCGTAAAGTATCGATCCGTTTCCGTCTGGCTCATTTCTGTAATCAATAAATCGTTGCTGTTTTGGCGATTGATAACCACCGTCTCCGAAATGTTGTAGAGGCCCTTCGAATCAATGTCCACTAAGCGGTAGAAAGCCTTTGACTGACCAACAGACAAATCGAGGTATCTATAGTGCTTCTCCCCTTCTGAATCGCCAGCTCCACGGACAATTCCTTCGGTTACAAACTCCAAACCATCTACTGATTTCTGTACAACAAAGGTTTGATTATCTTTCTCTAAAGAAGTACTCCAGATGAGCATCGTTCCCATATCCATCTCCTGAGCATCCATACGCTTCGAGTAAACACAAGCCGCATCGATTGTACCAGGCATCATCCAGAAGAACAATGCGCAAACGAATGCCATGAAAGAAAGGGATTCCTTGAGGGTAACCATAGTGTTTTTTTGTTTAATTTATGCTTCCTTTTTTCGTATCCTTACCCATTGAAAAAGGTATCTAACGAATCGAGAAAGGGCATTTTAGCTAAAGCAATTATAGATACTTTTTATTCTATAAAATATTT
>JBCCSZ010000247.1:0-11860 GCA_039199225.1 Bacteroidota bacterium | reverse complement strand
AATTTTGGATAAAATAATAAAAACAGTAGCCATGAAAAAAGCGATCATTTATTGTCTGGCCCTGTTGAGCTATGGGCTAATGGAGGCGCAGGACGCCCGGTTTACGATGGAAATCAGTACAGATTCCATTTTGTTGGGAAATTATTTTGAGGTGAAGTTTAGTTTGGAGAATGCGAGCGGGCAGGATTTTACGCCGCCAGAGTTCGTTGGCTTCAATGTTGTGAGTGGTCCCAACCAATCAATGATGACCAGTATTGTCAATGGTAGTATGACTCAAAGTATGAGTTACACTTATTATTTGGAGCCTAAAGATATTGGCAACTATTTCATTACGGCGGCTAGTATTCGCACTTCCGATGAGGTTCTTGAAACGGAGCCGATGGAGGTCATCGTACTGCCCAATCCAGATGGGGTTATTCAGAAACCGCCTCGTCGGCAGCAGCGTAGGATGTTTGATTTGTTTCCGAGCTGGGATGAAGAACCGATGGTGCCAAGAGGAATTCCCTCTCCCAGAAAAGCACCTGAGACACCTGAAGCACCTGAAGCACCTGAAGCACCTGCTGGTAAAACAAAGAAGAAAAGGAAAACGTACAAATTGTAAGTATCGGTATGCGCAAGGCAGCCCTCTTTCTATTGCTCTTCCTGATGGCTTCCTGGCCAATGCTGGCCCAGGGACCGGTCAAATTTTATGCCTCTAGTGATGCCAAGCAAATTGTGCTCGGTAGCTATTTCGAATTGCAGTTCGTGCTGGAAAATGCAGATGGGACAGATTTCAATCCTCCGCAATTCAAGAATTTCAGTGTGTTGAGTGGGCCGAATCAATCCAACAGCATCACCTCTGTCAATGGCAAATGGTCGCGTACCATTGGATTTTCCTACAATTTGCAGCCAAGGAGTGTTGGTAAGTTTACAATACCTTCGGCTACCGTGAAGGTGAAAGGTAAGGTCCTAAAATCCAATCCCATTCAATTGGAAGTGGTCAAGGGAAAGAATTCAACAGCCTCTACACAAGCCGATCTACAAGCGCAAATCGAGGAGCAGGTTTTCATCAAAGCGGAGCCCAACAAAACCGAAGCCCTCATTGGCGAACAGATTTTGCTGGATTACAAATTGTATACGACTCGCGATATTGAAAACTACCACATCATCACGGAATCGGATTATCCGGGCTTCTTTGTTCAAGACATCCGCCGTTCGGGAACCAACCGCGTTGTCAAGGAGGTCATAGATGGCGTTCAATACAGCACAAAAGTGCTCAAGCGGGTCTCTCTATTCCCTCAGCAAGCAGGCCGATTGGACATCGAATCTTTGGAATTACAAGTCGCTGTGATCGTAGAAGATGGCAGGCGCAGAAGGCGTGGTTTTTTCTACACGCCAAATGTCAACCGAATCGTTCTCCGCACGGAGCCAACGCCCTTATCCATCAAAAAGCTCCCCGATGGTTCGCCGCCAACCTTCACCGGAGCCGTCGGTAAATATTACATGATCGTCAATACCAATCGGACATCGCTTTCGACCGATGATGCGATTACCTTGCAAATGACCATCACTGGCAACGGAGACGTCAAGCGCATTTTAGCGCCACCTTTAATGCTGTCCGATACTTTCGAAGTGTATGAACCGCGCATCATTGAGGAAAGCAGCTTTGAAAGCAGTGGACAAATTACGGGCAAAAAAACCATTGAGTATCTCATATTACCAAAACTCCCCGGTCAATACGAGTTGCGCCCGACCTTTACCTATTACGATATCGACAGCCTGAAATATGTCGATCTGCAACCAAAGGTTTTTAAGGTCGCGGTCAGTAAGGGCAGCGTCGGAACGGCCGATTTGAACAAGCGCCCCAAAGCTGTGGAACAAAAGGAAGACATCCGGTTTATAAAAACCAGTAGCAGCTTTCAGCAAGAAGGTGAAGGACTTTACGGTACGCCGCTTTTTTGGAGCCTGTTTTTATTTCCTTTCTTGGCCCTTGGTGGCTTGGTGGTATTCAGACAAATACAAAATAGCCGAAACAATATCGATGGCAATATTCTTCGCCAAAGAAGAGCGCAAAAGCAAGCCCAAAAGCGTTTGAAACAGGCAAAGACTTATCTCGACCAACAAAACAGTAAATCGTTTTACGATGAAATATCCAGAGCGTCTTTTGGCTATGTTTGCGATAAGTTACAAATTCCTTTTTCAGAGCTGAGCAAACAAAATGTTCGTTTCCGGTTGGAATCGCTCGAGGTTGGTGAATCGTTGATTGCACGCTTCCTATCCATTATCCAAACTTGCGAAATGGCTCTTTTTGCCGGCAAAGACAATGCCGCTGCCATGAATGAGACTTACCAAAATACATTGGACGTCGTTGCAGGTATGGAAGAGGCCATCATTTTGAAAAAGGAGGAATAATTACTGGATTGAGCAAAGCAAGTAGGCAGTTTAACTTATCATTCTATGTCATTCCCTAAAGTTATCAGCGTGCTACCATGGACTTGGTTTGCATCATATTAAACTTGGAACCAGCTTGCAAGCCATAAAAAAATACAAGGACGAATTCATTAACATCGTCCCTGTATCGATTCATTTGGTTCTATTTCATTGGAATTTGGGAAACATAATTTCTACATACTACGCACAACAACTACAGCCAACGGTTGGCACCATTGGACCATCAACACAATGTTCAAATGCTTCCTCATACGGCAGGCTGCAGCAGCAGTCGTGGTGCCGTTCGTAAATTGAACTCCGTCATGTTACAGTACTCTCAGAAAAAACATTGGAATGCCGAAATCAATAAATGATTTCCTACAAAACCGAAAAGGTAAATCGCAAACTCAAACTAAAGAAGGTAATTTGTGTCACTTTTGCTTTTGAACTCAATCCAAAGTGGCTTGAGTATGGTAGAAAACATGGTAGGTGTTTTCAATACGCCTTGTGTATTTATGCCTAACAAATGTACAAGCAATTATTTGAAAAATACAAATATTAAATGAAAAAAAATCAATATATATTGCAGTTAAGTTGTTATCATTTTTGCTTTTTTTCCTTGAATTATTTCCACTTCTAGCTTCTAAAAATCATCTAAGTCTTCTTTCTCTGGACTGGTCATCGCGGCAGTCATTACCTGTGTTTTAGTAAAGTTACACCAGCTACAATTATCTTCTCCACAGCCTTCATAAAAGTCGTGCATCATAATCCGTTTGTAGGAAAGTCGAATCATCTCACGAACCAATTCAACATCCTTTTGATCAAACTCGACAGACTTTAGGTCGAAGACGGCCCGGTTGTTTAGTTCGAGATAGGAGATCGCTCCAGCTGTTGCTTTATGCTCGCGTTGGTGAGCCTCAAACAGAATTTTGTAAAAGACCAACTGCCGCCAATAGTTTCCACCCTTTGGATTGCTTTTGGTGGGTCTGCGCAGTTTTGAATCGCTTTGATTTCCTGTCTTATAATCGACGATAAAGACTCGCTGATTTTTCAAAAAATCGATTCGGTCAATGGTGCCGGTCAGCGGTACACCATCTACCTCAATATTATTAATTTGGTATTCGACCCAAGATTTTTCTGGCCAAGACGAGTGAAATTGGTCGTAATATTGGCCCAGTAAAGATTCGCCAGTCTCTACCCGACGACTGTAAACCGGCAAATTGAAATATCCCTTTTGACGAGCCATCTCCTTTTTAAACTCCTCGATCAACACTTTCTTTGGAGGCAGCACCTGGGATTCTGACAACTTCCTCTTCTCAAAAATACTACTCAAAGCAAAATGCATGGCCGTACCATAAGCAGCCGCTTCGCTCATAATGGTTGGAACGCGCAGAATATATTCGTAAAAAAAACTCAATGGACAACGAAGGAAAGTATTCAAACTTGAGATACTTAACTTAAAGCCTTGCAATAAAGCCTTCACAGCGTCCAAGCCCGGAGAGTCCACCCGTATCGGCTCCGGTTCAGTCAACAACAAAAGCTGTGCTTCGATCATCTGGTCTGGCTCCAAGGTTTCTTGTTGTACCTCTAGGGATTGTTCCAGGCGCATCTCATCGATGTATTGCGCATGCTTGAGCGACTTACCCCGGTGGTCCAAAAGCGCATAGGAGAGATGAAGTTTTTCCTTGGCCCGCGTCATCGCTACATAGAACAGACGTCGACGGGCCTCCAGAGCATCTTCTTCGCCCGAAAACGTCAGCGTATCCGGATAGGCAAATCGACCGGAGCTTCGCCCCTTTCCCGGTTCCCAATAATCGCCAACACAATCCAACATAAACACCTGTTGAAATTCCAAGCCCTTAGAAGAATGAGCCGTCAGTAGTTGAACCCCATCCTCCGCATGGATCATCCGGTTAACTTGGATGGCCAAACGGTTAGCGTCCATGCTGTCAAGAATTTCGAGTAGCCGCCGCAAGCGCAGACGAGGGTTGCGGTCGGTTTCTAATAGCACAAAATCAAAAAATGTCTTGAGTACCTGCAACTGCCAGGCTTTGTCTTCTTGGGTCAACAAAAAGCCCAACCATCCCGACCGATTGACAAGTCGTTCCAGCAATTGCATCACGGAAAGGTTGGCTTGATCGAGCAGCAACTGATCTAACAGAGCAGCCAACTTCAAAAATTTATCTGGCTGAGTAATGTTCAATTTCGAAAGGCTTTCCGGGCTGGCCAATAAGTCCCGCCAGTGCAATTTTCTTTCGTATTGAAAGCGAGCCATGTGATGAGTCAGTGCAATGATGTCCCGAGGATCGTTGCCTAGAAAATCAAAGTGTAGTATCTGGTACAACAAATATTCCCCACTGTAGGGTCGTTCGTACTCTGCTTGTAAATACCGCAAGC
Source organism: Bacteroidota bacterium (assembly GCA_039199225.1). GTDB lineage: Bacteria > Bacteroidota > Bacteroidia > Chitinophagales > Saprospiraceae > JBCCSZ01. The sequence continues at coordinate 7,054 of JBCCSZ010000247.1, read as the reverse complement.
ACTGTCGAAGATTTTGAATCAAGGGTACATCCAACACATTGACTTCCCGCTTGGTTTGGTACGGAATCTTTTTCTTTTCCAACAGCTCAATCAGGTTTCGGGCCTGCTTATGGCGGGCATAAATGACCGCTACCTCTTTGAGTGGAAATCCCTCCGCATGCAAGCACGCAATCTTTTCCACGATGGCCACCTCTTCCTGCGCTCGATTGGGATATTCCACAATCTGTGGCTGTACGTGTGAAGCAGCAAAATGCGGATGTCGGGCGACCAATACCTTTTCCACGTTGCCCACCTCCCGGATGATGCGCTGATTGTTGTGATCGATGACTGCTCTGGACACATCCAAAATATGCTGAGAAGATCGGTAGTTGTCTTTCAACAAAATCAAGTGGAGGTCTTCTTTGTAGCGATGGTAAAAGTCTACCAAGTTTTTGAGGCGCGCGCCCTGAAATTCATAGATCGATTGATCGTCGTCTCCAACGATAAACAGATTGGGCAATGTCCAATAGGCCGCCAATTGTTGAATGATGTGGTTTTGGGAGCCATTGGTATCCTGGTATTCATCAATTAAAAAGTAGAGGTACTGTTCCTGGTATTGCCGCAAAAGCGAAGGGTGTTTTTCAAAAGCCCGCAGCACCCACAGGATCATATCATCAAAATCGTAACGGTTGGCTTTGCGCATAGCCTCCAGGTAGGCCGGATAGAGATCGACGGCAGACAGCAGGCGATTCATTTTCTCAACCTGATCGTCAAACTTCCATTTTTTGAGGTCTCCCTTTTTGGCATCCTTGGTTTTGCGCTGGTAAATGTATTCAGTCCGATCTGGTAGGTCCTGCAGATATGCTTTGGTCTGCTCATGCATAAAGGCAGGCCCCCAATCCTCAGCTTTCATCCGCTTGAACAAGTCCCGGAGGTGGTATTCGTAAAAGTAGGGATCGTTGGCTTTGCGGCGCAAGGGATGCCCTGGCCGGAGTTTGTCCAACAAGCCACGGATCAATTCGACCCGTTCCAACTCGCTGATCGGCTCCAAGTCGCGCCGACCGAACAACTCCAGGTTGTCTTGAATAATCTTATTGCAAAAAGAATGAAAAGTGTAAATATGGACTCGATGAGCTTCCGGACCAATAAACTCAATCAGTCGCTGCCGCATGGCCAGTACGCCTGCATCCGTGAAGGTCAGACAAAGAATATTAGAAGGCAGTGTGTCCGTATCCAGCAAAATGCGACCAATTCGAGCAGCCAGGATGTGGGTTTTTCCTGTTCCTGGACCAGCGACGACCAATACGGGGCCTTCAATCTGTTCGACTGCCGCCCGCTGGCCCTCGTTGAGACGTGCCAACTCCCGCGTAAATAGCTCGTTGCGCTTCTTGAGCACACTTTTCGTCATGAAAGTTCAGTTATATTGTGTTCAAAGATAGCAGCATTCTGCTATCTTAAAAGTATTTCAATCCTCCCATAAAGCTGCGACCCAACCATCAATACCCATGAGTTTTACGACAGCCATAACCACAACAGCCAGCAACAATCGATAAGCCCACTTTTTAGCTCCATCGTTCTCTGAAGCATAACGCGCCGTAAACCAACCACCTGCCGTTTGCCCAATGGCCAATATAGCTCCTACACGCCAGTCGATGAGCCCCTTCCACTGAAAAATCAAAAGAGCCAGTATGGTGTAAAGCCCCACAACAGCCGATTTCACAGCATTGCTGTCAATGATACTGAATCTGGCGCCCAACACCATAGCAGCCAAAAAGAACACGCCCATTCCCATTTGAATGAAACCGCCATAAAAACCCAAAGCCAAAAAGACGGGTACGGCAATCCAGTTGGGCAGCGTCTTGGAATGATCTGTCTCAATCAACCAGCGCTTGGGTTTGACCAAAATCACAACCAACATCAAAGCCATCAGATAGGTAAACACTGTCCGAAACTGCTCATTGCTCACCCAAATAGCCATCAAAATTCCACCGATCGCACCAATAACAGTGAGAATAATGTAGCGCCGACTGTGGTTCAAATCCAACCGCCCTTTGGTATAAAAGCCATAGGTACTAGCAGCCGTTTGGGCCATCACTCCCACCCGATTGGTACCATTGGCCATATTACCGGGTAAGCCAATGAGTTCTGTCAATATGGTCAGTGTAATCGCAGAGCCACTTCCCGCCAGGGTATTGAGTACTCCGGCCAAAGCTCCTCCTCCAATGGCAATCAAATAGTAGTACCATTCCATTTTGTCAAGCTTTCTGCATGAAGCTATTAAAAGGCTGAATAATTATCCCTCTTCGGCCACCGGCTGGCACAACTCGACCAGAACGCCCCCGGCCGTCTTTGGATGCACGAAACACACCAGCATATTGTCGGCTCCTCGTTTGGGCTCTTTGTTCAGTAGTTGGAACCCCTCGGCCTCTAAGCGAGCCATTTCTGCCCGGATGTCTTTCACCGCAAAAGCAACATGGTGCATTCCTTCGCCGCGCTTTTCAATAAATTTTGAAATAGGACTAGAAGGGTCTGTTCCTTCTAACAACTCTATTTTGGATTCTCCCATTTGAAAAAAGGAAGTCATTACATGCTCCGATGCGACCTCCTCCATTTTGTAAGGAGGACTTCCCAACAAGCGGGTATATAAGGGATTGCTGCTTTCCAGGCTTTTTACCGCAATGCCTATGTGTTCAATCTTGTGCATATTATTTTTTTAAAAACTTCAAAGTGCTGCAAGTTACAAAACGATGGTCACATCAAACCAGGCCGCTTTCCCGAGAGGCATTAAAACAAAAACTTAAGAATATGTTAAGGCTAGATATTTTTAGATACCCTGTTAAACCCCAGCCAATTTTGCCAGTCTTAGAAGGCGTAACAAATAATGAAATACAACCTAAAACCTAACGACCATGAAGATCAAAGCCATCATCCTCGGACTATTCGCTATGACCATTGCTTTTGCCGGCCAGGCACAAACCACGCCCAAGGTGGCCAACCGACAGGTGAATCAACAAGAGCGCATTAGAAGTGGCTATAAATCCGGAGCATTGACCAAGAAAGAAACAGCAAAATTGCAGGCCCAGCAGGCGCACATCCAACGTTCCAAAAAGAGGGCAAAGGCCGACGGACGGGTTACAGCAAAAGAAAGAGCAATGCTGCATCGCAAGCAAAACCGCGCCAACAAGAACATCTATCGGCAAAAGCATGACAGCCAAAGCAGAAAATAATACCGCGTTTTCCCTATAAGAAGAGTATCTTTACAAAAGCCATTCGAAAGGATGGCTTTTTTAGTTGGTTTGAAAGTCTAAAAATTTATAGTCTACAATATGTTTTCAAAGCTGCTTTCTATACTACTACTGCTGAGTATTCCCTTCCTCACCATCGGACAATCACCTTATGAAATCAACTGGAAAACCGACGGCCCCTTGCTCGGAGGTGGAATTGGTGTGCTGACCATCTCTTACATCATCGGAAAAAAATGTACGCCCTTTGATGAAGAAGGTCTACGGCAGCTCAACGCGGAGGATGTATGGTCTTTTGATCGCCCTACCACCCGGCGGTGGTCGGTTGGAGCCCAAAAATACAGCGATCTGTTTCTAACGTCTACTTTTGCCTTACCGACAACCTTACTGCTGGACAGCAGGGTCAATAATTATCCGGAGCAACTCGGATTGTTGTACCTCGAAACCTTGGTCATCAATACGGCTCTGACCAATTTGGTTAAAAACATTGTCAAGCGACCCCGGCCATTTGCTTACAATCCCGATCCAGCTATTCCGTTCAATATTAAACTGAAGGCGGATGCCCGTCGGTCTTATTTTTCTGGCCACACTTCGATCTCTGCCTCAATGTCTTTTTTGACTGCCAAGATGTACAGTGATTTCCATCCCGATGGTGATGCCCGGCCCTTTATCTGGGGAACAGCCGCTTTGATTCCTGCCGTAACGGGCTATCTCAGGGTGCGGGGCGGCAAACACTTCCCAACCGATGTCATCACTGGCTATGTGGTAGGCGCCTTGGTTGGCATACTCGTTCCAAGCTTGCACAAATGATATTTCACGCATTCCTCAGTCATTTAAACATATGCCCACTCTACAGGAAAGCGGCCTACAATTTACCTTTACACCTGATTGGATAGTCAAGAGGTTTGACAAGCATCGCTATTACAAATGGTTGAGTGGTGTAGGTATAAAGGGCGTCGATTTTATTGGTATTTACAAAGGGCAACAGCTTTTTTTGATTGAAGTCAAAAACTATCGTCGACGGAATGAACGGCAGCTGCCCGAGCATTTAATTCCCGATTCATCAGCATTGGGGCAAGCTTTCGCTGACAAGATTTTAGACAGCTTACAGGTTATCCAGACCATTATCGGCTACCTAAAGCGGCGCTGGTGGTATGCCATGGCTCACAAGATCGTTTCACAGCTTCCAAGTAGATATAGGTGGCGATGGGATTGGTATTTTTGGAGCCAGGCGCAGCAACTCATTGAACAACATCCAGATCGAGTTCGGATAGTTTTGTGGCTGGAAGAGGCACAAAGTGTACTCGAAAGCTCAGGAAGTATCAAAGGAGAGTTGGAGGCTGTTGTTTCCACTCAGCTAAATCACTTATCGTTTAGCAGAATCGAGGTAATGAACATCCGACAGAATTCACTGGAAGGTATCAACTGCCAACTGGCTATGCCAAATAACTATTCCAACTCTTGAGGTTGCTCGTCTATCAAGTCTATGACTTCATCGGCATCATCCAATAAGATGAGTAAACTGTCCTTTAGTATTCGCTTCTGAGCCACACTAATACCTGGAGCTTCCCAAGCCTCTTTCCAACTGGTGTAGCGGGTGATAATAACATCGGCCGCTTCCAGAAAGAAGTTTTCTTCTGGCAGGAGTTGGCGTCCTTGAATTTGAATATTATTTGACATGTATCTCAACTCATCTACATCTGAGTCAAGTTCGATTTCTAATTTATCCAACTCCAATTGTTCGGAAGGGCTAATGGATGATTGGCTTGTGGAAGAAGATTCTGTAGAAGAGGAATTATTGCAAGCCAGAAACAGGAATAGCACGCATGAAAGGGATAAAAATGTTTTCATCTTCAAATTTACCAATCGAATGACAATGAGCCACTATTGGCTGACCATTTTTTTAACCTAGGTCGATATTAAACGTTGTGTAGTCACTCGAAGAGTAGGGATAATCAAAGGTTTTAAATTGGCTGCAAGCCGAAAACACAAAGACTTGCAGCCAGTATAAAACGCTTTATTCAATCCTTAGAACAAAATTCATTTCAGTATCAATCTCGCCGGTCAGAGTAGGCGGTGAAGCCAGATTTACCAGAAAGTACATCAATACGCTCTGGATGCCCTGTCGAGACACTTGTCAATGAACATACCAACTTGAAAAGCTAACATGGTATTTTCTATTGACACACTCATCTACTGGCGTGATTGTTCGATTGCAATGCAGACGTTGTTGTGCGAAAAAGATGCTATCTATCATCTAGCAAAATTTGCTCACTGAGTGGGTGGTATTCAATACTTATGCTTGAAACCCACATGCCAAAACGCATATGCATCTACGCAGTCTGATTGCTAAGTTCGTCAGAACGAACAGTCGAATTGAATGAATTAGAAGTTGAGAGGTGGTCCACGTAAAAACCGTGGAAGTTGATAGGGAGAATAGTAAACAATTTTAGGCATCAAAAACTGCTGAACAGTATGATGTACTATCGTTTGCTCTTGAAAAGAAAAGTATTCTAAGGGCAGTTGCAGAAATGGCAGCTCACAAATATGACAGCTGTGATCACTGTGTTCATCATCGTGAAAGTAGTACGACCAAGAAGGGTCTGCCGCCTCACAAACAGAATGGTGGTGTTCATCATGGGAATGCGCAAAAATGTGGTGTACACTCTTTATGCTAACCGCAAAAAGTATGATACCTGCCAAGAAGAAAGCAGTAATGACGCGATATGTGGAACAGTTATTCAAGTTTGTGCTGAGAGCTTTTAACCCATATCCAGTGACCTACATAACGAAGAAAATAGCGTATAAGTTTTAGCTCATCACGACAAAATAAAGCCTTTTAGTGAAATTTACACAATGATTTTATACATTCATTCAAGAAATGTCCATTAAACCACATAAAAAACTTAATTTTCCAAAATCACAGAATGATTTCAGTGTATTTAATTGAATGGTCAGTAGCCTCTAGTTCCCACTGAAACGCATTCAAAAAACGGCTTTCAATTCAATCCTCTCAAATACCTCCACCCGTTAAATGTCAGGTGGTTCCTTGAAAATGGGATCAATTGCGGTCATTGCCCAGGCCAAAATTAGCAATACATGTACCTGTTAAAAGGGGTTTGAAGGATACCGAGTGGATACCGTTTTCTGTATCTTTTTATAAACAAGCATACATTAAATTAAATCATGAATCGCTTATTTCTTCAGATCATTTTGTTATTGGCCAGTAGCCAACTGCTGGCACAAGACGCCGACCCATTGTGGCTCCGTTATCCAGCCATCTCACCTGATGGCCAAAATATTGTCTTCACTTACAAAGGCGACCTGTACAGCGTCAGTAGTGCTGGTGGAAAGGCTTATCCGCTGACGCTTCACAATGCACATGAGTTCATGCCCGTATGGTCAAAGGACGGCAAGCAGATTGCCTTTGCCTCCAATCGCTATGGAAACTACGATGTCTTTGTCCTTCCAGCAGAAGGCGGAAAAGCCACTCGGCTGACTTATCATTCTGCCAATGATTATCCGTCAGACTTTAGTGCCGATCAAAATCACATCGTATTTTCTTCCAGCAGGTTGGATGCAAAGACGAACCAGCAGTTCCCCTCCGGGACCCTGCCGGAATTGTATCAAGTGCCGACCGCAGGAGGTCGCGTTCACCAGTTGCTAACAACCGCAGCACAGGATGCCCGATGCAGCCAAGATGGCCAGCTGATTGTATTCCACGACCGCAAGGGATATGAAGACCCTTTTCGCAAACACCACACTTCCTCTGTAACTAGAGACATTTGGCGCTACAACACACAAACCAAAGAATACAAGCAACTAACCAGTTT
>JBCCSZ010000246.1:0-11880 GCA_039199225.1 Bacteroidota bacterium | reverse complement strand
TGTCTTGTCAACAATTAACAGTTCCTAAAATCGAATAAAATAATATGTACGAACTGCTTGTAACTACTTTATCCGTGTTTTGAATTTACAAAATACCTTACAACTAAGAGCAATCATACTAAAAAACATTATGTGATGGAAAAGTCCAAATACGATATTCCGTTCACCTTTGTAGACACAAGGGTGTCCACATCCGAGAAAACTGAAGAAGCTGTTCAACCTGAAGAGGCCCCCAAAAAATCAAAAGAATTACAGCCTCTTCAGGTCGCTGAGGGGGAAGTAATAGCTGCATCTCCTATCAGCATCAATTTTGAAAAGCTATTGGAATACTTCATGTTATTGGTTCACCACCTGGCTCGGCAGCTATGGTGTAGAATCAGCCGCTTTTTCAAGATTAAAAGCAGCGTGTTCAGCAAATTAAAGCTTCCCTGGTTCAAAATCGGTATCGTAGTCCTGGCAGCCTATGTCGTACTAAGTAAGGATATGCAATTCAACATTGCCCTGAAAGCACCTGCAAAGGCATTCATCGATGATCGGCAGAGCGACTCCAAACCCCAACAACTGGCCCAAGCAGCTGCCTTTAATGAGGAGCGTCACAATCCTTATGCACCAACGGCTGCAGATAATATAAAGGACCGCCGTGCCAAAGCATTTATCCGTAAATACCGCACGACAGCTGTCAATGAGATGAAAAAATATGGTGTACCAGCCAGTATTAAGATGGCACAAGCACTGATCGAAAGCAATGCTGGCAACAGCTTACTGGCCAAAAACAACAACAACCACTTTGGCATCAAGTGCTTTAGTAAGAAATGCAGTAAAGGACATTGTACCAATGCATACGATGATCACCACAAGGATTTTTTCCGAAAGTACAAAAGTGCTGAAGATAGCTGGCGCGCACACAGTTTGTTGCTTTCTCAAGGACGCTACAAGAAGTTGCACCGACATGGTAAGAATTACGAAGGTTGGGCGAAGGGTCTAAAGGCCGTGGGCTATGCCACCGATAAATCTTATGCTCAAAAACTGATTAACGTCATCAAAAAATACGAACTCCACCGCCTAGACCAATGATGCAGCAGCGGCTTGACATGCGTTCATTGTATTGCAAAGCTTAGTTGACAGGTTCCCGTTCCTAACTGATCATACACACACTATCCGAAACAAATACCCCCTATGACAAACAAGTACTTACTCACCACCATCTTCCTATTTGCACTATATGGATTATGGCTCCAACCAGTCCATGTATCTAATGCAGACCTCGATCGGTATGGTCCGCTCCCACCTGTACCCAAGGCGGATCTGCCGGTTCGGGTGCTAAAAACAGTTGTGCCGATTGTTGGCACTTCCGCTTCAGAGCCCCAACCACTTGTTCTCCAGGAACCGATTCCTTTGTCCTTCTAAGAAAAATCTTCCATCGATAAGGAAACTTCCCCAAAGCTATTTTTTCCGGTCTACCTGAGAACAACTACACTTTTCCGTTATCTGGAAAAAACGATGTGTATCAACTGAAATTTTTCCTTTCATAGCGGTTTTCTCATAGTCTGTTTTATCGGCCATCCCTTGTGATGGCCGTTTTTTGTTTATACACCCTGGTTTCACCGAAGTGTTAGAATCCTGGCATTTGTCGTGCCAAATTCGTTAATATTATACTAAATCTTAACTTTTGGCATAGTTTTTATATAAAGTATTTGTAATGTATTCCTCGGAATGCAATGTTACACAGGAAAGAATAGAATTTTAGGACTAAACAACAAATTAAAATCCCAGCCGATAGATCGAACATATACCTTTAGCCCTTAGAAGCATAACAAAATAACAACAAACCCTTAAGATCATGGCGAAATACATCTTAACAACGATGTTCCTGGGATTATTGACATTAGTATTTTACTATCCGAATACCGTATCTGAATTTGACAACTATGAATTTCAGGCCCCACAGGAGCAGGTAATTCAAATCGAACAGAAAGAGAAGACATCGCCCGTGGCGATCGCCCCCACAGACGAACGATATCCAGCCAATCAACTACAATCAGAAAATGATATTGCTGCTACAGATAGCCCCCTTACAACGAGACCTTAAGATTTACCCCCAACAAAAACGTTACCCCCTTTTAGAACAAATATCACTCTAATCACACGAGGTCTCCCCCCAACGGAGGCCTTTTTTCTTTCCATTCATCGTACTTATAGCTTACCTTTAGAAGTAAATCCATCCCTTATGAGTACCCCTGTTCCTACTTTTCCAACTTATTCGGCCGGTGTCATGAGCCTGATACCCCTGTATTATGTCGGTTGGGCCGATAGCCTGCTGAGTCCTAGCGAAGTCAAACTCATCAAATCACAAATCGAAAAGTTGCCTTTTCTAAAACAGGAAGACAGACAGTTGCTCAAAAAATGGAGCAATCCTGCAAAGCCACCCTCCCGACAGCTGTTTCGCCATTGGATCAATCTCATACGACAAACGGCCCAGGACCTTCCTTCGGAGAAATTGGAAAACCTAGCTGATCTAGGCATGGAGATGGCCCGAAAAAGCGCCAGCGTTGACGAGATTTCGCAGTGGTCATCCGATCAAACCAGAACGGCACTCTTCCGACTGGAGAACAGTCTGGGTATTGCTCAAACAGATGCTATTCAGCAACTTTTTCTGCCAGAAAACATTCGACCTAAGCCAAAGCAAAATCCACCTTTCGACATCGGGCGACTGAAGCAAATCCTGGACGGCGAACAAGCTGCTACCCGAAAGCAAATTCGACTCTTGCTCCAAGACAAGGTTTTCAACTATCGACAGCTTAGAGATAAATTTGACTATCGCGAGCAGGTCTTGGAATGGTGTAAGCTGCTGGCGGCTCAGGGGCTTGGCGCACTCTCCTATCCCGAAGCTCAGGGTGGCAAAGATGATATGGCTTCGTACATTGCCGTGTTTGAAACACTAGGCTGGCATGACCTCAGCTTGGTTGTCAAATTTGGGGTCCAATTCGGTCTGTTCGGAGGAAGTGTCCTTTGGTTGGGTACTGCCTACCACCACAATAAATACCTCCGGTCGATCGGCAGCCTACAACTGGCAGGTTGCTTTGCGATGACAGAAACTGCCCACGGCTCCAACGTCCGCGGCTTGGAAACGACAGCCACCTACGATCCCACGACAGATGAAATCATCGTTCACACGCCTCGCGAAGAAGCAGGAAAAGAATACATCGGCAATGCCCTACACGGCCAGATGGCCGTCGTTTTTGCACAACTGAAAGTGGGACAAGAAAGTCATGGAGTACACGCCGTCCTCGTACCACTGCGCGATGAACAGCAGCAGTTGCTAAGAGGCATTCGGGTAGAAGACTGTGGCTACAAAATGGGGCTCAATGGCGTAGACAATGGCAAGATTTGGTTTGATCAAGTGAGAGTTCCGAGGGTCAACTTGCTCAACAGATATGGAAAAATCAGCCCCGAAGGCGTCTATTCCAGTCCCATCCAAAACCCCTCGCGACGCTTTTTTACCATGCTTGGCACCCTAGTCGGCGGGCGGGTCTGTGTCCCCAAAGCCGGGCTGAGCGCCGCCAAAGCAGGCTTAACCATCGCCATCCGATACGCCCTGAAGCGACGGCAATTTGCCCCCAAAGAAGGTGCGCCAGAAACCCTGCTGCTGGACTACCCTAGCCACAGACGCCGATTGATGCCTCTGTTGGCCAAGACTTATGCGATCCATTTCGGCTTAGAGTACCTAGCCCAGCGCTATGTCGATCGGTCGGAAGCCGACATTCGAGAGATCGAAACCCTGGCAGCCGGACTAAAGTCCTACGCCACCTGGTTTACAACCAACAGCTTGCAAGTTTGCCGGGAAGCCTGCGGCGGCAAAGGATACCTAGCCGAAAATCGCTTAACCGATCTGAAGGCAGATACCGATATTTTTACCACCTTCGAAGGGGACAATACGGTGCTGATGCAACTGGTAGCCAAAGGATTGCTATCCGCCTTCCGACAAGAATTTCATGACGATGGCTTCAGAGCCGTGATGCGGTATTTGCTTTCTCAGTTTTCTACTTCTATGGCCGAGTTGAATGCCATCAATAAAAGAAAAACAGACAAAGAGCACCTGCTAGACCAGGAGTTCCAACGAGCAGCCTTTGAATACAGAGAGCGCAAACTGCTGGTGAGCGTCAGCCAGAGAATGCGGGCCTATCTAAAAAAAGGAATTGAAACGCACGAAGCTTACTTGCGCTGCCAGACCCATATTTTGCAACTTGCTGAAGCCTACGTGGAAAAGGTGATTTTACAACAATTCCAACAGAAAATACAGGATTGCGAAGATGAAGCACTACAAACCATCCTGCAGAATGTTTGTAATCTCTTTGCTTTGCATACCATCGAAAATCACAAAGGTTGGTACCTCGAAAGTGAATATATGAGTCCGCCGAAAACAAAAGCCATCCGCCGGCTGGTCGATAAGTTGTGCAAAGAAATTCGCATGGATGCATTGGCGCTGACCGAGGCATTTGGCATACCAGAAAGCTGTCTGGCAGCTCCCATAGCAGTAGGTCCCTGATGGAGAAGATGTACTTCCCATAAAAACAGGACAAACATTTAGCATCTCGATAGGTGGTTTGCCTACATGCGAATCAACTTCAGAGCATAAAGCTGATTGGCGGCTGTGAAACGCAAAAGATAAGTACCTCCGGGAAGGTTGGGTGGCAAGCGATAAGTGGCCTCATCTAGTGTCCCTCCGCTCGATGGATTCAGCCAAGCAATGGAACGCCCAGTCAAATCGGTCAACTCTAAGGCACCTTGTATTGAGGCAAGCTCTCGACCTTTCAACACAAAGGTTGAGGCAGTCGGGTTGGGGTAGACATGAAACAAAGCATGCCCATCTTTGACCACCTGAACAGCCGTTCCACCGGTCAATTGTACGTTGGGGTCGCGCAGGAGCAAGCGGTCTTGTCCGGCTCTATTGCACAGATAAATGTCCGCATAGCCATCCCCATTGAAATCTGTAGCAAGAACAGCAAGGGCGTCTATAGAATCCGTCAGCACACTTGTTCCACCGATCACATCGTTGGTCCGATTCTGAAAAAAGCCATCACCTTGATTGATGTAAAACTTTAGAGGCTGGTTCAACACACCGGATACGGCCAGGTCTTGATCGCCATCATTGTCCAAATCAAAGAAGAAACCATCGACGGCTTGATCTGGTAGGATGGGCAAGCGGTCTTCTGTCTCGTCCGTAAAATATCCCTTGCCATCATTCAACCAAAGTCGATTTTGTGGGTCTTTGCCCGGCAGGAATAAGACGGTCGCCAAAAACAGGTCGATGTCACCATCTCCATCCACGTCCGCCGGTACGATTTTCCTCGTATCGATATTCAGATTTTGTGGTAAGCGCCAAGCAGACTCGTCCGCAAAAACGCCAAATCCATTGTTAATCATCAGCAGGTTGCCATTTTCGCTTCCCAATAAAATATCCTCATCGCCATCGGCATCTACATCGACAAGCTTCACATCGTGGGTGGGGTCGGAAAGACTTGGCAGCCGATCTGGCGTTTCATTGATGAGTTCTCCGCTGCCATTGTTGATCAACAGCATATTTTGCTCGCGATTTCCGAGGAATACGTCCGGCGCCCCATCTCGATTTAGGTCGCCGGTTGCTACGGCATTGCAAGAAGTAAATGGTAAAAAAGACGCTAGGCTGAAAGTACTATTGCCATTGTTGAAATAGTATTCATGCTCAAAATCGTCTTCGCTGACAAAAACGATGTCCGTATGCCCATCTTGGTTGAAGTCGGCCACAGCAATGTCTTCGCTATCGTGGACAGCTTGCGGAATGGCTTCCATTCCAGCGTTTGTAAACACGGCAGAACCATTATTTAGTAATAAAATATTGGGCTGAAATTCATTGGCAAGAATAACGTCCAAATCGCCATCACCGTCTATGTCGACAGCTTTGGCATCCACGCTTTGTCCGCTGGACGCTGCCGCAGGGAGCTGATTGGTCGCCTCTATAAATAGTTGAGCGTTTAGATCAAAGGAGCCAAACAGCAAGGAAAAATAACACAAGGTTGTTAAGCAATGCTTCAAAAAGACCATGGGACTCTCATTTAGGCGCAGCACGAGCTACTCATTTAACAATGACATCGGTTTCTGAAGAGAATCAAGCTTGACAAGGATGTGTAAATAACAATAAGGTCAGAAAATGACCCAGCTTAATTTAAAGTTTTACGGGAAGCTGCAACACAACTCCCAGGTAATCAGCTGTTTAGTTAATTTTTACCAGACCGCCGATTCAGCCAGCAATCTTAGTTAGCGAATTGCAAATATAATGAGTTTGATGGACTTTTTCCCAAAAGTAAATTCTGCCTCAAGCTGTTTGAAGAAGCCGAAAACGAAAAAAGTGCATTCAAGGTATTTTATTATTGACCAAAATCTCCTCCAGTTGCCGGTGAACACCTTGCTCTTGCTCTGCCGTTTTTTCAAGATCAAAGTGCAGCATTTCAATTAACCGACGGACCTTATCAGTTGTCTCTATCAATAAATTCATAGCAACTTTTAATTCTTTGTGAATGATCCAGTCGGAAATCAGTCCATCGTAAAAATTTTCTAGAAAGCGAGAAATATTCTTGATGAATTGAGAATAATCCAGCTTGTATTGGCTGCTGACATCGTTCAACTCATCAATAAAGTTATCGAGCGAAGCATTGACCTTGCGGACATTTGTCAATAAGCTTTTCACATATTTACGTTCATGATAAATCAGATACTGAAATTCTTTGACTCCTATCTTTGCCCCCCAGTTTTTGATCACCTTCATACCTGCGTCCAACTCCTCTAAACAGCCGAGGGTCTTATTACCTGTTGCAATGGCTTCTTTTATTTCCCGTTGCTGGCTGGCCAATTTTCTGATTTTCATTTCTACACTGATGATGACCTTAGACAACTCCTTGTTCCGAAACTTGAGCTGACTCTTTTTGTCTCGCAGCAATTTTTCATATGCCTCCTCTACCCCACTCAGCGTGATTAATTTTTCTTTGAGGACGTTGATCTCAAATTTTTTCGACTCAATTCTTTCTTTGATCTCCTTAATCCGTAAAGCATACATCAGGCAATTCTGCCGCTCTCGATCAAATTGCTGTTTTTCATTTCCCAGAATTTTGACAAAGAGATTTCGAAGTGAAAAGGATTCGAGGTCTTCCAATCGCGTTTGGCTGCCCTCAAATTTTTCCAAAAGTTCCCTCAGTTCCTTGGACCGCTCGTCCAATTTCTGTTGGACACCAGCAATGTGCGTTTCAATTTTTTCCTTTAGTAACTTTTGATCAAAAGCATTTTTGAGGTCTTCATCCAGGTTTTTCATGCTCAATATTGTTTGTATGAATCCAACGATCTAGAACATCGCTTAATTTAACAATTCAATGGGAATTTTTCCAGTTCAGTGCCTACTTACTTATTTCGCTACGGCTACTATGATGAAATGGTTCAATAAAAATGGGATGCGAGCAAGTCACATCCCAAGAATTAATGGATCTATATAGGATTATAAGGAAACGTATGCAATTTATTCACTCGAACCACCATGTCCTCGCGGCCAAAAACTCGTCCCCACATGGATCACCTCAATCTCCACTCGGCGGTTTTGTTTTCTCAGTACTTCGCTCGAGTTGTCGTTGACAGGCCGGTTACCACCATGACCCACCGTTTGAATGCGCACTGGTTTGATGTGCTTTTTGTACACCAGATATTCCTTGATGGATTCGGCGCGTTCTGTGGACAATTTCAATAAGGAAGCCTCTTCCCCCTGATTGTCTGTATGACCGGAAATGCGGATATAGATATTTGGATATTTCTTTAAGATGCGGGCCAATTCATTGAGCTCGCTGTACGATTGTTTGAGGACAATCGCCTTGGATTGTGCAAAGTAAATAGGGGCCAGTGCAATTCGATCACCCTCTTTTAAATTCATCTCCGGAGGCGTTCCCCCCAAGGCAACAGTCCGAACAGGTAAGTCCATATCTAAGATGGAAGCACTCAGGTGGAGTGGTTTTAGCAAAAGCGTAATTCGATCTTCTGCCTCATCAATGCTTACTTTGCGCTCGACGCCCTCGTAATCTTGCTTCACCGCCTTGAGTACAACCGCTTGATCAGTTGGTACGACCAAGCGAAATTCTCCCTTGTTTGTGCTTGGGAAATACTCATAAGCATCTCCAAATTCAAGTGTTTTTAAAACATCAGCCGCTACCGGCTCCATGGTCTCGGCATTCAACACCACCCCACTGATTTCGACGCCGACTGGCTCTGGCTCTTCAATCTGTATGCGAAAAATATCACTAGAGCCATCGCGATTGGAGGTAAAATAAAGATGACCTGTCGTTTCATTAAAGTAGGGATGGCTGTCGTTCGAGCGGGAATTCACCGGATAGCGAAAACGCTTTGGTGCCGACCACAACTTCCAACTATCGTCCAAGCGGGTTTGCATAAAGATGTCGCTGCCGCCTGCCGAGTTGTTCCCACGATCGGAGGCATAAAAGAGCGTCTTCATATCCTTGCACAAAAAGGGCGTTGTTTCACGATAAGGAGTGTTGATGTAAGGTCCCAGGTTTTGGGGCATGCTCCAAGAATTATCCCCCTTGCGAAAAGAGACATATAGATCGCTTTTCCCGGAGGCATCCTCGCGCT
This sequence comes from Bacteroidota bacterium, assembly GCA_039199225.1. GTDB lineage: Bacteria > Bacteroidota > Bacteroidia > Chitinophagales > Saprospiraceae > JBCCSZ01. Next base: position 3,219 of record JBCCSZ010000246.1, on the reverse strand, counting down.
CCATCGCCAAAATCAACGTGCGACCATCAGCGCTTAGAGTCAGATTCACGTCCGGACCAGAATTGTGGTAGTTGTCAATTTGGATGGCCTCTGGAAAAGACCACTCTCCATTTTTGCCTTGGACAATGCTCGAAAAACCTTTTTTCATCCCACCATCCGCCGCAAACTGATTGATGACAATCATCTCATGCCCCGAAGGCATCAGCGTGCTAATACTATTGGGAAGCGCATTGTTCAAAGGGTAGCCAGGGTGGTAAACCTGATCGTAGACATCGTTGACACTACGGGCCACCCAAATGTCTTGATTGAAGCCAGAATGTACGGGATCAAAAACCGTCTCACCGTCTAGAATGGAGAAAATTTGACGCAGGCGGTCGCTGTAAGCTTCGGAAGAAAGCGTTTTGTGCAGATCGTGACCATCTTCTATGAGGGAATGCTCGAATTCAGGATGCCCTACTCTGGTAAAGTAAAGCATATTGCCTTCTTCACTGACGCAAGGAGCGATCTCATCGTACTGGTCTGTATTGACAGATGCATTGATCTTTTCAAGGACATAGTCCTGAGCTGTTGCACGAGGCAGCCCACTCAGTACCAGGCATAGCAATGCCAGCCACTTCAGGTGTGTGTTCATGGAATTAAAGTGTTGTTTCTCAGTCCAAAAATGGGCGAACAGTCAACAGGAGGAAGTCGAAAAGCGGGGATTGCATATCAATAATATGTATACAAAAATACCCGATTATTCAACGTACATCAATAATCTAAATAGGTTATTTTTCCCTTGCACAAAAGTCGCCATATAATGTTGACTGGTAGCCTTGCTTTCGGCATAGGCCATTCAACAAAAGGTAATGAAACAGCTGAACACCTAAGAAGGCATACAGCAACTTTTGGTAAATTTTAAGCCTTAATCACACTGCTACAGAAACCAAACTTTTGCTCATGCACACACTTTCTGGGAGGTATTTTAATGCTGTACTCAATCCAAAGAGGTTTGAGTGTAGACAATGCCAAGACCTACAGCCTGCTGGGAGTATCACGGACTTAGGGTCCTGACTTTGTCTTTGGGAGGTGGAGGGTTTAGAATGATTTCAGTCCGACGGTTGGAGGCACGACCGGAGGGGGAATTGTTAGAAGCCAAGTTGTCGAATTGTCCCTGTGACTGAATCGTCAGACGATGGGCATCGATGTTGAAATCGCGATGCAGTATTCGAACAATGGTAGAGGCACGCAGGGCGCTGAGGTCCCAATTGTCGCGAATATTTTTTCGCCGGATCGGTACATCATCCGTATGACCGACGACGACAACCTGAATTTGGGGGTATTTTTCCAGCACCAGAGAAAGTGTACCGATGGACCTTAGTCCTCTGCTGTTCAATTTCAGACTGGCACGCTGGAAGAGGAGGGAATCTGAAAAAATCATTTTGATTTTCTCGTTGGTGGTAGTATAACTGATCTCGCTATCAGAATATTGCCTAAAGCGTTTTTTAAGGGTCGATTCCATTTTCGACAACAGGGGATTGGCAGTTTGTTCAACCTCCACGGCAATCTCCCGCATTGCCAATGAATCCAATGTGAGGCGGAGGGTTTCCATCTTGTGGTTTGACCGCTGAAGGTTTTCCAAGCAAGTATTTACAGCTGCCTGTCGTTGGATGCTGTCCATCCTCAGTTGATTGAAACGGTAATCTACATCGGCCACCTGTCGCCGCAAATCGGCTTGTACTTCTCGCTCTTGGCTCAACTCATCCGCAAGGGCATTGGCCCGGTCTTCCCAATTTTGATGAAGACGCAAAGCTGCTACATATTTCTTTTTGCTGACGCAGGAACTCAGCCCCACAAAAAGTGAGGCGACAATCAAGAATTTACAACGCATGTTTACTTCTTTATTGTACTTCCCTGTCGAGTACCCAAAACGTCCTTAATGCTCTTTCAATCTATCTACTGAACAGTAAAATTTTATAATATATAGACATATAAAAAAAGGACTTAATAGAACACAATTTGCTCTACAAAGTCCAATGAATAAAACTAGACTTAAAGTAGAACAAGAATTGCGCCGACAATTCGGACAAATTATAAATGATAAGCAAACTGAAAGGAGTTTGCTACTGATTCAAGGAATTTTAGAAAGCAAGACGGTTAACTTGAGTGATTGTGCAGAAAGTTTGAGTCGGTTGCCAGATGTACAAAAGAGTCAAAAGCAGTTGTATGCCATGTTTATCGATCATTTTCAGACCGGTAGATATGAACAATTACTTAAATGTTACTTTTTGGTTGTATTTTATCTAACCTTTCATTTATCAGACGGAAGACTTGTAATAGATAGAACCGAATGGCAAATAGGTAACCGTTGGCACAATCTGTTGGTACTAGGCTATATCATTGAAAATGACCACAAAGTTTTCATTCCCTTAGTCTGGTTAGATTTGGGTCAGCGTAAAAACTCATCTACCCAAGAGCGTATTTTTCTAATGGATCGATTAAGAGCCTGGTGGAAAGCTACCAATATCCCTTTACCTGATTTGATCTTATATGCTGACCGAGAGTTTATTGGTTCAGACTGGTTTGATTATTTAGTCAAAAATAAAATTGGTTTTGTAATTCGCTTACGGAAAAATCAGAAATTTCGAATCTGGCGTAATAACCAGATGATGGAAAAAGAATATAGTACTGCTATACTTGCTAGATACCTGAAAAGATATAATTTATCTGAAATAGAAATTATATCTGCAGATGAAATTGTTATTCCTTTTCGAGTAACCAATAATGATGCACAACAAGTTTTAGCCCCAAACAAAGAACAATGGTTATTAGCCGCTATGGTGGAAGATCCTGGTAATGCGTCAACACATTACTTTGATAGGTGGACTATAGAAACTGCCTTCGGCCATACTAAATCAAAAGGACTCAATTTAGAGGACTTCAATTTAGTAGGTTCCCACAAAATTGAAATCATGTTGGGAATTGTTTCCATTGTATATGCTCTTAGTGTTCGACAATCATTTGAAGAAAAACTTCATGAAGATGTTAAAATCAAAACTTACAAAGATGGTAAACAATATCCTGCTAAGTCGATTTTCAAATTAGGAATCGAACGCCTGAGAAAAATTGTCCGCAATGTCAAAGAACTTTTCAAACTCATTCTCCAAATATTCAATCAAGTATTTGAAATATTGGAGCATAAAAGCTACATATTAAATAAATCTATCGTTCAGTAGATAG
>JBCCSZ010000245.1:0-11962 GCA_039199225.1 Bacteroidota bacterium | reverse complement strand
TCAGTTCAACTGCCTCTGGCCAGTTCTCTGTCGCTATAGGTCCGTCGACTACCGCAAGCGAATCTTACACAATAGCCAAAGGCTACAAAGCGGAAGCAACCAGTAGGAATGCTGTAGCTATAGGTAGTTTTGCGGAAGCCAAAGGGAGAAATGCCTTGGCCTTGGGCAATCGCACCGAAGCTTTGGGTGTAGGCGCAACAGCAGCAGGACATTTTGCAAATGCCTACGGTAAGTATTCTACTGCGCTAGGCAACACTGCTGAGGCTTTTGACAATACCGGTACAGCAATTGGCATTCTTTCAGATGCCGTCGGTGAATACGCTACAGCAATTGGTAGAAATACGGAGGCACGTTCCTATTCTGAGGTTGCTATAGGTAATTACAATACCACCGATGTCACAAATGACCCAAACAATTATGTAAGCACCGACCGCTTATTGGTCTTTGGAAATGGTCGTAACAGTAGCACACAATCGGATGCCATGATCATTTATAAAAATGGAAATGCCAAAATCACTGGCAACTTAGAAATCAATAGTTTGAAAGGTAACAGTGCCTTTAGCAACCTTGCTATTTCAGACAAACTACAATTTGGCAGCTCCGGAAAATTCAGATTGGACGAAGGCTCTTGGCAAACGGGGAACATCGAACTGACCAGCGGCAGTGGTACCTTTGGTTTTTATGGAACGGGAATCAATAGGTTACATCTGAGGACCGACGGCAACCTAACCGTCGACGGTTCCATCCAGGTGGGTGGCGGAACAATCATCAATAAAATTCTGAGTGGCCAATTCCACGTGGGCTCTAACAGTTCAGGGGGCGGTGCAAAAACCGTGACCATCCACTTTGGCAGCACGTTCTCCTCTGCACCTATGATATTGGTCACACCTCAAGAAGCAAACGGCGGCTACAATGATGTTTTTATAACAACTATCAAATCCATCAGTACTTCCTCTGTCACCCTCAATGTCTACAGAATCGATAGCCCGGGAGCAGGCTGGGGCCAGCAACTAAAACTCAACTGGATGGCCTGGAATTAAGTAACCTACTAAAAATTCACAAAATGAAAATTAAATATATTGCAATCTTATTATCCCTTGTAGCAACTGGTTCGACAGCCCAAACGCTTGTCACCATCAAGGGTGGCCAGGTGGTCCAGAGTGGAGGCTACATCGTCTTGGACAATGCTGGCCTGGTCAACCATGGTGCCTTCAGCACAGGAGTCGGTGAGGTCATCTTTTCAGGAGATGTCTCATCCGAGGTTGGAGGAAGCTCTGCCACAATTTTTCACAAGCTAACCATCGACAAAGGTGATGCACAGCTAGGATTGGGCCAAGCAAGCACGATTACCAATGCCCTATACCTGACGAGTGGGCTGCTAGACATTGGCGACCACGATTTAACCATCGCCCCAGGTGGCCGTATTGCTGAATATGGCGAAAAGGAGTACATCAAAACTTCTGGTATGGGTAGCCTCCACCAAACGGTTGCAGCAGGTGTAGTCGACTTTCCAATTGGAGGTCTTGGCTACAAGCCGCTTGTCATTCACAACCAAGGTGCAGTGGACGTATTCAGTGCAAGGGTAGAAGAAAAGGTCTATCAAAAGTTTGAATCAGGTGTGGTTCAAACCCAAAATGCCGTCGATGCTTCCTGGCATATTAGCGAAGGCTTAGCAGGAGGCTCCCGCGCCCAGCTCTCCTTCCGCTGGAATGGTAAAGACGAACTTCCTGGATTCGACCGCCAGCGTTGTCAAGTCAATCACTTTGACGAGGGCAACCACACGGCCTCTACCGTGGAAGCAGCCCAGGGCAGCGAGGTACATTGGCGAACACAGCCTTTTGTCAACAGCTTTGGCACCTTCACCATCAGCAGTGAGGGTACGATCCAACACCATTCGGCAACAATACAAGAGGTACCAAATACACAGCTTGCTTTTCACATTTTCCCTAACCCCACCAGTGATTATGTCATCATCCAAAATGTAAGAGAAAATGAATGGGGACAGTTAATCGGTAAGAGCGGACAGGTTCTAAAAGAATTCCAAATCTCATCGACACCTTACGAGCTATCGCTCCGCCAACTGCCTAAAGGCTCTTACTTTGTTAAAATAGGGACTTCAGCACTTCCACTCATAGTTCAATAATATTTGTGCAATCGGGTAGGCAGCATCACACCAGCTCCAAGTGGTTCTGCCTACTCTTATCCAATTATTTATCCGCAAGAAGATAAGTGACTAGAATTAGATGCCACTGAGCATCTTGTAAGGTAGCAGTCTAAGCAATGGTTTTCAACAACACCAAGTCATAATTAAGTATAACTACTCAACCGATGAAAAACAGCAATCCACAATTGGAGAATACCCAAAGAGCCATCAATCTAATCATTCAAGCAGCCCTGGTCTTCCTATTAATTTTTGGCTATGGCCTGAACGCAGCGGTCCCTCCAAAGTTCATTGTTTGGCAAAGCGTTCACTTTTTTCTAATCGCTCTTTGCGATTTTTATTTTGACGACTATCCCAATAAAAAGCCAGCCTTGACAGCGGCATTGTATATCAGCTTTCCAATGTTCCTCTTCTACAGCATCGGTATTGGTGCTTTCAATGAATTATTCATTCGCATCCACATCATCATTTTAATTATCGGAAGCTTACTCGGCAATAAATTAGATAAGCCTTTTTGGAAAATCCTAACAAGCATTTACTTCATTGTCATCGTCTTTTTTGAAATGATTCACTTCGAAATACAGACTGTTCTTACAACAGTCATTTTGTACACTGTGGGTTCCATTCTATTGGTTGCCATCAGCGAAAGACTATCTGAAATCAACAGAAATTTTTGGATGCTTCACGTGGCCATTCTATTTCTCTGGATCATTTTTGAAGGACCATTTTACGAGCAATCCTACATTTACTTGGTGGCAGGAGTTGCTTATGAATCGAGCAAAATATTATTCAATAAGCTTTTCTTATCAAAGGGGAAGGTGCTGATTGGCGAGTAGTGCATGGAAAGCAAAACTCCCACTACCCGAAGGTGTGGGAGCCTCTCTCCAGCCGATGATCCGGCAAGCCATTAATTTTTTTATCCTTGGGGATCAATCATTTTTTTGTTGTGCCTGCATTTGTTGGCGCATCTGCTGGATTTCTAATTGTAGCTTTTGCAATTCCTGGTTTTGCTGTTCCAGCTTTTCTTGTTGACCAATCAAGTAAAGGGTTAATTCCTCTACCTTTTGGAGGAGCTTCTTATTCATCTGACCGAGGTAAATACCTTCTTCAAGCACTTCTTGCTCGGAAGGGATTTCGGGCAGATGGCGGTGGGTTTCGACATATTGCTTTACTTCCTTGAGGGGAGGCAATTGGTAGGAAGGATCGAAGACGAAGTCTGCCCAACCGTCGAGCGTGACTTTCACGCGCTTGGTCTTGATGTCACCATTGACGAGTAGCTTGTAAGCAGGGTCGATTTCGGTTTCCAAAGTGTTGATGCCTACACTGCCGTTGTTGTAGTAAATGTGGTCTTGGTAAGAGGTCCATTGGCCGCCACCTTGCGCGAGGATGGTCGCTACTGGAGCTTCGTTGCCATTGACTTCTTCCACCCTTGGCGCCCAGGCATATTGGGAAATGCCATTTTGACCACACAATAGAGCGAAAGAGCGGAAAGACTGCTGGATGGCTGTGGGTGTATTCCTAAAGTCTGTTGTATTCAAAACTTTTTCGCCGGTCTCTCCATCATAGACACCACCATAACTCTGGGTACCATCGTGATTGCTGCCGTGCAAGTAACCGACCAACAAATACCATTTATTGCTTTCGGGCAATTGGCCGCAGAAGAAGTAAGGATTTCCGATGGGCGTTGTAGAGCCGAGAGCTGTTGTACCGCCGCCACCAGGTCCGAAGCACGTGCTGCCACAACTGATGTCCGACCTTTTCAACCAAACCATAAATCGGTAGGTCTTTTCAGGATCCACACCGAATTTGGTCCAGAAGCCACCATCGGGTCCGGAAGTACTGCTGGACTGTCCCTCCCAGAGCAAGGCGGCATTGTTGTGCGGATCAATACCCTCGACGATTTGATTGCTACCGTATTTAAAAAAGCCAGATACATTAGCATTACCCTCCTTCCAACTCTCGACAGTCAGGTAGTTGATGGGGGGATGATCCTTTCCCAAAAGACCATCATAAGGTCTTGTAGCTTCTGGATTGATGAAGTAAATTTCAGAAATTCCAATGCTGTTGTTTGTATCGTGTGAACTGCTGATGGTCAGGCGCAGCTTGGTGTAGGTACCTCCGGGTACCGCCTTGAGATAGTCAAAGGAAGTCGAAGGATAATTAGTGACGTCTTCAATGACGTTCCAAGTAGCAGTGTTGTTGTTGTAAAGTTCAAACTTGAAATCCTTGGGTTGCTTGGTGCGAGTGGTCCAACCGACGTAGCCGCCCTGCTGTACAGGAAAAATCGGCAGGTCTTCAATGGTGATGACCACAGGAGTACCAGGCGTGTAATTGAAAAAGTGTGGAGATAAAAGGCCGTTGAAAAAATTATCAGTATCGATAAAGCCATTCACACCACTGTGCGAAACGGTATACCGCAACTTGGCATTAAAGAGGATGTTGTGCTCCATACTGACTGGATTGCGGTTGGTAGAAATGTCCTGAGCAAAGAAGCTTCCCGTAGTGAAGATACAGAGCATCAATACCAAAAGCGATTTTAAAGAACAGTGATCTATGGTTTTCATAAAGATGTATTTTTTAATATTGGTTGAATGATTAACTCAAATCATATTCTGATTTGTATGACAGCATGTATGTTTGCAATTTTCGTTATTTACAAGATGGAAACGACTACCCTATCCTGCGTTCAGGTGTAAGGGAAATACCTTACTGATACCATTTTCTTCATATTCATCGAAGCGTTTTTTTTCTACTATTTCAAATATTTCTTCGGGCTCACTAGGAGAATCAAATAGGCCGACCACATAGCTTACATTCTTTAGATGATCGTAAAACCATTTGACAAAGAAATCCAGTTTATCGCCCAGTATGGCATCTGCCTGGGGAGAAGCACTGCCCAGAGAAATATAATCGTCTCCAAAACCCAAGGTCAAAATGAAAGGTCTGTTGGACTCCAAGGCCCCCATTCTAAAGGAAGGAAACCGACTGTCGTCCATCCAATATTTTGGATTCAGGTTTTCAAAGTCTTTCAATGCAGAAAAATCTTCCAAGAGTACACGCTTAATGTCTTGAGCAGTTGTACCATCCGACAGCTTGATGATTATGTCATAAAATTCCATCAGTCAATTTTTAGAACTTCGATATTTACTTTTACGCCATGGCTTTGGCCCAAATCTATCAATTCTTTCTTAAACGATTCACTCATGTCATCTGAAATATGAAGGGTAAATTCTGCAGGACCTTTGGAGGTATCCTGGATGTCCTTGGTAAACTTAATTCTATCTTCGAGCTGCTTGCCTGCTTTGCTCAACTCACCATCTTTGTAGATGGTTTTTAGCTTGAGGAATTTCGCACCACTCTTTGCTTCCCCTACAATGATTTTGTTGCCTACTTTTTGCACAATGTCAATATCAGAAATATGACCGTACTTCTTGGCAATACTCTGATCAAGACCTAGCTCTTTCATCACATTCAGTGGATTCAAACCAGTAGAGTGTACATTGTCCAAATCTTTGGCCAGCCTCAACTCAAATATTTTTCCAAGCAAAGCCCTCGTCTGTTCCTTCACCTTACCCATGTTGCCAGCCATAAAGGCATCCTGAACAGCATCGAACTGACCTTTTAGGTGTTTCACCGCATCGTCCAAGCCATGAATTGCTTTAGATGACTTGATGGCATCCCGAATGTTGTCTACGACTTTGACAATTTTCTGGAATTTTCTAACGGTTCTCATCTCCCCCCAACCAGGAACCAGATTGGTGAGGAAGTCCCCGGCCACAGCCCATGCTGTATATGGTTGGCCCGTCAGCAATCCAATCGCAGTACCCAGGATGGCATCAACAGCCGTCTGACCACCCGCCTCGATGGCTGCCACGATGATGGCCCAAATGGCAGGAGCAATATCTCCATTGGGATCGTTGAGCATGATCGGGTTGTTGTTCATCGCAGCATAGGGGCTCAGACCTGGTTGCAACATTGCCTTGGGATCGGGGCTTAGCCATCTACCGAGAACCGGATTGTAAATTCTATGGAAAGAATAGTAGCTGATCAAATCACCAAATTCTTTATTTCTGTCCATTTCCATTCCGTTGAAGCCCATGCGGTAGTTGCCAGACTGATAACTTCTACCGGGCATCTCCAAGCCAAATGGATAGTAGTCCAAAGCACTGATGATGGTCGGCTCGTAATAGTCTGCCTGCTGGTCGTCATCGTTGTCTACCTTGATCTTGCGATCGTTGATGGTGGCCAAGACATTGCCCAGATGGTTGCTAAACTCGTAGTACTTCCAACCTTCGTTCAAGAATTTATTATTGCTGAAATATGGGGCATCGGCAAAAGGCGTCGTGCCGTTCCACTCGACATTTGGATTCAAGCTACCCAGGCGGGCATCACCAAAAATATACTGTTCGCTCCAACGTACGGTATCGCCTTTTCGCGAATACACCGCCAACTGATTTTTGGCAGCACTGCGAATGTAGTAGGTAAACATGGTATCGTTGGTAATCGTATCGACCATGGCCTTCATCACCCTATTTTGATCCGGATCGTAGCCAAACAGGGTTTTAATGGGAGCATTGCGCAGCTTCACCTCCGTCACTCTATGGTAAGGACTCCAACGAATGTACTTGGCATCGGTAGATGAAATCAAATTACCCGTACCATCGTAATCGTAGGTAGCCGTCACAGGCGTCGGTGGCGGACAAGCTCCGTTGACAGCCTCGAAATCGCCCTCTGCACTGGCAATCACATCAAAGCCAGGTTGCAAATCCACACAATTATCCCCTTGGAACAATATCTCGACACCACTGCCCAACTCACTGCTCGCTGTGATATTGTTCGAAGCAAAAAGATCAACATCTTGCCCAATGGGGTCCACCACATCGATGTCTACCATGCACTGACTCGCATTTTCCGTCGTATTGATTAATTTGTTGGTACCCGCTTCGTATGCATAGTCCAATTGATTCAAAGGCGCGCTTAGGGTGGTACCAAGTAGTAGGCCGTTGCGACTCAGGTCTTGGATGTTGCCATTGCCATCGTAAACGGCCGACATACTGTATTGCGGACTGTTGTTACTGCCCCAATTAAAGGTGGTCAAATCAGCATTGTGATGCGACTGCATATCCTTGATGCGATGCAATTGATCGTAATTGTAACTAAAGGCTATGGGCTCTCCAAATTGCTTATTGTGGATGCTCATGTAGCGAATGTTGCCATTGTAAAGGTTGTTCGTTGCGCCCAAGGAAGAACCGGTCAAACCAGGCTCAATCGACTGTCCACCGATGGGCTTGTAGGCGCCATCAAAATAACCAAGGGTGTAGGCCAAGGCATCCCGGGCAACGGTCGACCTTCCATCGGGCTGCAGGGAACCATCCCTACCCATATCGCGCTCCGGAACCAATGCACCACTGTTTACACCTTTGGTCCATCCCTGCAAAGTGTAGGCATAGTCCATCCCTTGCACGTTGTAATGACCTATTTCGGCCCGCGCCATGGGTCCGTGGTCGTAGTACAAATATTTGGCATCTCGATCCCACAACAATCCTTCCTCACCGGTCTCTATCAAACTGGTGAATACATCCGTCAGGCGATTCAGATCGTCGTATTCATACCGATGGGTAAACTGATCGTCTTTGCCTTTTTGATAGTGAACAGCATTCAAATTACCGCTGATGTAGTCATAATCGTAATCGACTCGCTTGTAACCGTGGTCGTAGGGATGTAGTGCAACGATCTCTTGCACCATCGTCCTGGCATTACCCGTAGCATCATAGCTGAAGTGGGTGGCGTAATCGTAGGTATCCTCGTCATTGTCATTGACAGCCTCGACGGTTTTAGAGGCTACCCGATTTCGGAGATTGAGTTGCTCGCTGTTGTCGAAGGCAGAGACTTGGAATTCCGCCTCGTCGTAATATGTTCGGGTGACGTGGCGTCGGTTCTCTGCAGCTCCAGAATTAATCCAGGTCTGTAGAAGGTTATCATTGAACACCCAAGAGGTTAACTGTGAATAGCTCACGCTGGGGTCCTGCTTTTCGCCCACTTCAATCACCCGGCCCAAATTGTCGTACTTGGTGTAGCTGAAAAGCTGATCTGCCACCTGGCGACCATCCTGAGAAACGACGACCCGACCGAGCCTATCATACCACATTCTAACCTGATCAATGTCAGGACCTACCTTGCGGACGATTTGCCCCAGGGAGTTGTAAACATACTTGGTGAGATAGGAATGATTTGGATAGATGGGAAACGGCCAAAGTCCGTCCCGGTATTTTTTGACATCTTCCAACGAATCTGCATCCATAATGGGATGAACCCCATTGGGCGGAACGGTCTGCGCCAGATTTCCAGCCTGGTCAAAATAGTACAGGGTGTAGTGGTACTCCTGATTCAGTAAATCGGCATTAAAATCTTCGGTATCGTTGTCCAGACAGTCTTTGATGTAAGACAGACGGAAATCCTGTCGCAAACTGTCTAGTATGGTTTGTAAAGCCAGAGCTGCGTTTACTTCAGCTTGCATCACCAAAGAATTGTAGCATTCATCCACAAGGGAAGAATCAATCACCTCACCAACATCCGGACACAATATCAGCGATTCTGGACAAGCACTACTCATGGAACAGGAGTCGAAAAAGCTTTTGTAGTCAAACCAATCCAAGCCGAAACCCAATTCGTTGTTGAGGTAACGGGCCAGCAGGTCGTCGTAATTCGGATCATTGGTCGAACAGATGGCGTTGAACTCCGTTTTCAGGCTTGTCATCTCCGCACAGTCCTTACACACATTACACTCCAGATAAGGAGGTATGACGTAGGCTCCTGGCAAGATGGGCGAACTGCTGGGGTTGCAATACAGCAGTAGGGTATCCAAATCGGAAGAGGTTAGGCGCGTCTCAGAAAATTGACTGAGGTATTGTGCAAATGAGCTGTAAGAGCCACTCGGTAAATCGTTGTAGCAAGACTGCAAGTCGCTGAGGTTTTCACAAATACAGGTATTGCTCAAGCTGATACGCGTCTCCGGACCATCATACAGGGGCTTGTCGTAGGGGCGCATGGAGGTGATGCTCAAGGGCGCGCAATCCAACTCACAATCTCCCGATACGACAGGCAAGAAATGCTCGATGATTTGCATAAAGGAAGTATCTCCAAAAGCAGTCGTTATACCTGTAGGCGTAGTTGAAGCACCAAAGGGATGGTCTTGATCACAACCCGATTGGCAAACAGCAATGAGTCGATTTCTCAAGGCGGTAAGTTCAGAACTACTTAAGTTGGTAGTCAGATCGCATCCTTGCAATTGCATCAACCAAACCTCTACATTGTTTTCACAGGTTTCTTCACAGGCCAAAACAATTTCTCCTGAAATGGAATCCGCCAATTCCTGCAACTGCGGCAAGGTGTACTGCGTCGGTTGGTATTCGGGGAAACGCCTTTTTTTATAGCGGTATATGTTGCCATTCATTCCGTTGCAAGAAGTGAGGGTAGAATCACCGATACACTCTAATATCGGGCTACAGTCGATGTCTCCCCTTTTCTGTTGGATGAGCTGTTGTCGAATACCACAGTAGATTCTTCGGTAGATGGTCCAGGCTAAGTCATTTTCGCTGGTAGTGCCACCTCCAAGTACAGTAATACAACCGTACACCTGGGTGGTGACAAACTCCACCACGCTGATGCCGAGCAGCAGGCTATCCAACAAGGAATCGCGCAAACTGACGCAGTCGTAACCCGCACCACCAGGCATAAAAAACGGATCGTTGATGACGCCGGTCGAATCCGCGTAGTTGTTGTCAAAAGCTTCCTGCCAAGTATCTACACCGCTCAAAAGATCGCAGTAATCGAAGGTATCCAATCCATTGTTGATGCACCACTGGTCGTACAGGCAATATTCCGGATGGCAAGCTTCCACCAAGCTGTTGGCCCAGGAAGGTTGCCAGTTGGCGAGAAATTCGTTGGGACCTAGTTGACTGGGCAGCACCGGTTGGCCAGCGATGTTGATCACTGTATCCGGTTGGCCATTTTCATCGCGATAGATGATCCCACCAGGAAGTGATTGGTATTTATTTTGAAAAAATATAGAAGCAGAATCTCCCGCTACAATGGTATTGAGAACGGTATCTGGCTCAAACAAAGCGTATTGGCCACCCGGAGAAACATCCGCAAGCATGGACTGCAAAATTACTTGACATTCAGTCGGCTCAAAGCACATTTCTTCACATTCAGCAACCCGTCGCTGATACGCCGCCTGGGCATCTGCAAAGCTTATGGTTTCACCTGCCTCCGTAGCCAGCGCCTGTAGGTTGGCGATAAAGGCGGCCTCTCCACCCAATGAACTGACACAGTCTTCGCAACTCAGTCCACAACCACTGCTGTCAATGCTGTTGACAAAGTTGCCAATCAGGTCCTGCAGGATGGGCATACAGGAGGTTTGAGTCATAAAATGATCTGTGTAGTAATCCAATGATTCTTCACTGACTTTCAACTTTTTGGTCACCGTGTATTCGCCGACGGGCAAGATGAGGGTGAAACTGGTATCGATGGAACCGCCAGAATTTGTTCCGCTGCAGAGGGTATCCAGCCCTTCTGCAAAACTGAAATTGGATTTGGTAATGACCAGGCTGTCTCCACCATTGAAGGCATTACAGTCATTGTCTGACAAGGTGATGGTCAGGTCGTACAAACAATCGTAACAGATTTCACTTGGCAGGCAGTCTTTTCGGAAGTCGTCCGGCCCAATGGAATAATTAAAAGTTTGAGCACCAGGGGCTACAATGATGATCTTATGGGTAGACACCAGGGCCAATTCCTCCTCCCGATTGTCGAGTAGGCTGGAGTTGACTGAGGACACATTTTCGAATCCTTCGTCGATTTGATTCACGTTGTCAGGCTTGCTACCAGCCAGCGCTGTGGCAATGGTTCGCCCGTGAGAATCCATGTAAGAAATAGCGGCCTGTCCGTTGGCATCGATGGTCGCAGACTTGAGGTAGTGGCTGTAGTGGCCTACATCATTTCCAAAGAGGCGATCGAGTTCTTCTTGCGTAGGCTTGCCGTAGAGAAAACGGGTTTCCCGGCCGCTGCCTAGTTGGAAGTCGGGTCCTACCCCTCCTTGCCGACGCATTCTTCCCGTCAGGTCGGGCGTGTATTCCACAACGCCGTAGGGAAAACCCTTGGCATTTGGAAGGTACTGGTGGTAGGATTGATTGGATTTTGGATTGGCACCCGAAAAGTATTTGGAAGCGCCCATCATCGTGTCCAACATAATGGGAGGCAGGCTACAAGCCCCCAGGTCAAAATCTGCCTTGGTCAGGGGCTGTCCATTTGGTTTGGCAGAAAACAAAGGATGGTACTGCATCGTACTTTGCTCGCTGGGAGTCGGCAAAACATTGACGGCAACGCGACCGTGGTGGTCATAAATCATCTCGCTGACAATACTCCTGTCGATCACGCTAGAGCGCAAAATCTCCTGGCGATTGCGGAGGCTTCCATCGTAGTAGGTAATGCTGGGAACATTTTTTCCCTCCTCTGCAAAAAGAGTGCTGGCCTTCCAGTTGAGTTCATTGTTTTGATGCCAATCGACTTTTATCTTATCGGGAAAATTTTTGAGGGTCTGATTCACTCCTTTATCAGAAGTCCAGTGGCCAAACTCTCGCCAACCGGCAGCCTTATCCCTAGCCGAGCGCAGGCGGAAGAAAACATAACCCTCTGGGTAAAGCAATTGTAC
This sequence comes from Bacteroidota bacterium, assembly GCA_039199225.1. Taxonomy (GTDB): domain Bacteria; phylum Bacteroidota; class Bacteroidia; order Chitinophagales; family Saprospiraceae; genus JBCCSZ01. Next base: position 89 of record JBCCSZ010000245.1, on the reverse strand, counting down.
TTCATACGAGTTGGCATTGACCGTCACCCGAGTGGCGTTGTTTTGAAACAGAAAACCAAAATCCGTGTAAGTATCTGTTGTCGAGTTCG
>JBCCSZ010000244.1:0-12045 GCA_039199225.1 Bacteroidota bacterium | reverse complement strand
TTTTGGAATGCTTTTGGTACTACCACAAGTACGAGGATGAAGCCATTCATCCAGTCATTTTCAAGCGTTTTATAAGCAGTAAGCGGCAAGATAATTTTAGGTGGTCGCTTTATCTCAAATGGTTTTTAACATATAATTTAGTCGTCTGTCGGTGTTTATCGGCAGTTAATTATTCGTGCAATTTATTTTAGGTTGCAGCAATCGCAAGGGCGCAAATCAGATGGTTTCTGATGGCTCGGTGCGACAATAGATTTGCCTAACAGTAGGTTCGACATATATACCATGGCTCGATGCCTTCAATTACCTCCCGGTTTTTGGAGGCTCTTTTTTTTAGGGGCGATTATGACTTTTTGCTCATCCATCCTTTTTTACTATTTTAGACACTTAAACATTCTTCTTCCCAAGAACGACCTTTGAAACGTCGAATGACAGCGATGCTTTGCTATTTAAAAATCTATAATCTTGAAAGATGAAAGCCAACCTCTTAACTTTATTTCTATTGTGTTGCCTACAATGGTGCTTTGCACAAGACAGCCTCTTTGTGCAAACCTTCAAATGGGAAGACGACTTTCGCTCTGAGCTGTTCGACTTTCCCGATAATCCGGGCGAGACGTATGAAAAAATTCTGATGGTTTACAATATGCGCTGCCACGATAATGCTGTCGGCAATGGGAATGTCGGCTGCCGCGAATGGGACTACAGCTGCAATACCTTCCTCACAGATTCTACAAGAGTGGACTCCGTACAGTTGAATCATCCAAATTATGTCATTTCCAATTTTGATGGGGGCAATTTTGAATATAGCAATCAACCAACTTATACTTACTTTCAATTCGAACAGGTCCGGACAACTTACAGCAGCACACAGTCGGAGATGTTGGCAACAGTAGGGAGTGGGACGGAAAAGATAAAGTTGTTCAAGGATGCCAATACTGGTAAGTCACAGTACTTATACACAGCTGCAGAGTTGATGGCTGCAGGGCTATCTGCTGGAAATATTACTGGATTGAGGCTCAACTTAAGTGAGGCGGCGGGTACGGTTCGCTTTTTGCGCTTGCGTTTGAAATCTACCTCTTTGGAACAGCTCGATGCAAAAAAGCCAGAGCTAGATGGATTTACTCAAGTGTATTTCCGCAATACAGCATTTGATCAAACCGGGCTGGTATCCTTTAATTTTTATGAAGATTTTGAATGGAATGGCATAGACAACCTTCTGCTTGAACTCAGCTATTCTTCATCTGCCGATGCGGATGACAATGTTTTCTCAGCACACGACGCAGGAGCTGATGTGGCCTTGCAAAGTACGAGCGATGGCTACCTGGCCTTTTCTGGTAGCCATACCGTAGAGGTGCCAGCAGCGGCATTCGATGGATTGTCAGATGAAATCACTTTATCTTTTTGGAATAGGGGAGATCGGGAAGTGCTTCCTGCCAACTCAACGCTCTTGGAAGGGGTCAACGAAAGCGGGCAACGGACACTGAATATCCACCTACCTTGGGGTAATAGCAATATTTACTGGGACTGCGGTAACGATGGGGGTTCTTACGATCGAATCAATAAAGAAGCTGCTGAAAGCGACTTTGAGGGCGAATGGAACCATTGGGCTTTTACCAAAAATGCCAACAGCGGTGAAATGAAAATCTACCTCAACGGCCAGTTGTGGCATTCCGGCACTGCCAAAAACCGATCCATCGATGTACGTCAATTCAGATTGGGCAGCTCTGTTAACGGCAACAACAGCCACTATGGTGGTCTGGACGAGTTCAGGGTTTTCGCTAAGGAATTGGACGAAGCTACCATCCAAGATTGGATGCATCGTGCCTTAGACAACAGCCATCCGGCTTATAGCGACCTGGCAGCTTACTATCGTTTTAACAAAGGGAGTGGAAGCCTGGTCGATGACCATTCCGGCAACAACCAAAACGGTCAATTGAATTATGAGGCCGGCTGGCGGACCAATCGCGGAGCAGACCTGCTGAAAGAATTCGTGGCCTCGACCATGCGCCCCAATGCCACCTTTGTACAAGGCGTTTATCAGAAAGCCGAAGAAATAGAAATCGTCTTGGATTCCATACCCAACGATCCACATCGGGTCATTCAGTACACCGTTAATGGTACAGACCTAGTCACCGTGGATACAAACTTCTATTGGCAGGCAGGTTTCTTACCGGTCTATGATGAGAATGGCGAAATTGTAGACGATGTATTAATCGAAGGTGAAGATGCCCTGGATATTGATCAACTGACTTACTTCCGAAAAACACCGGCCAAGTATGAGCTACTGTCCCTTGTGACGCCTTATGGCAATGGACTGAGCCTGGGACCCGAAGGTAAAACCTTTTTATTCGATGTTACCGATTACGCACCCATCCTAAAAGGGCGCAAGCGACTATCCATCGAAATGGGTGGACAGTTTCAGGAAGAATTGGACATCAAGTTTGTCTTCATCAAAGGAACACCTCCTCGCAATGTATTGAACATTCAAAACATATGGCCTTTTAGACGTGGTTGGTATGCGGACATTCAGCAAGATCGGGTTTTTGAACCGCGCAACGTTCAGCTGATGAGTGAAGGGGAGCAGTTCAAACTGCGCTCGACCATTACGGGCCACGGACAAAATGGCGAGTTTATCCCCAGGGATCACTACCTCAACCTCAATGGTGGCAGCCAAGATTTTGTCTATTCTGTCTGGAAGGAATGCAGCCTCAATCCAGTGTATCCTCAAGGAGGAACCTGGACTTTTGATCGGGCCGGTTGGTGTCCTGGAATGGCTACCGATTTACATGAGTTCGATATTACGGATCAAGTGACAGCTGGTGGGAACGTGACGGTTGACTATGGTGTAAATGGGGCTAGTTTGACAGAGGCCAATTACCTAGTATCCAACCAATTGGTGACTTATGGTGGCATCAATCGCCAGGTAGATGCTTCCCTGGAAGCGATTTTGCGGCCCAGCAACCGGGTAGAGTATGAGCGCATCAATCCCGCTTGTGACAATCCGATCGTCCTCATCCGCAACTTGGGGGCAAAGCCTTTGACCAGCTTGAAAATTACTTATGGCCTAGTCGGAGGCTTGCAAAAAGATTTTGAGTGGACGGGTAATCTGGCCTTTGGAGCGTCGGAGACGGTGGCCTTGCCTTTGTTGGATCAACAGATGTGGGAAAGTCCCGAAGAACAGTTGCGCTTTGAGGTAAAGTTGGAGCAAACCAATGGCGATGTGGATGAAAACAACCACAATGATCAGCTACAGTCGGAATTCCGAAAGGCCGATGTCTTTGATTACGACCGCATACAACTACACCTGAGAACCAATCGTCGTCCAAACGAAAATAGTTACACCGTCAAAGACCATACGGGGCAGGTCGTCTTGTCTCGCAGCAATATGTCTGCCAGCACCAACTATGTGGATGAGCTTGATTTTCCTGCGGGTTGCTACTCCTTGGAGTTCTCCGATTCTGGAGACGATGGTTTGTATTACTGGTACTGGGATGCCATCGGACAAAGCAGAGGCCGAGGTACCCTGGCGATCAAAGAATGGCGAAGTGAAAACATTCAACGGACCCGCAAAAACTTTGAGGCAGAATTTGGCCGCAGTATTCAATACGACTTTGTGATTCCAGGTACTGTGAGCAACAAGGACTTGGATCGCCCTCGGCTCATCAGCGTATATCCCAATCCCGCTCATCAAGAAATAGTGGTTGAGTTGGCTGGTTTTGAAGGAAATCATTTTGAAATTGGCCTCCTGGATGTCATGGGACGCGAGCTGCAAAGGATCGATATTGGGCAGTTTCCAGAGCAGGGCGTTCAACAGCTCTTGCAGATCGGTGATTTGCCAGAAGGGGTGTACTTTGTACGGATCGCCAACGAAGAGCGGGTTTGGACCAGAGAATTTGTCAAGCAAAAGTAAGCGACTATTTGCTGTAGCGCACAATGGTTGGCGTTTGGCGAATAGCCGCTTATTCGGGTGGCTTATCGCTGTTCTTCTAAGTCCATCAAGACGTAACCATCTTCGCTGTAGCCGTTGACTTTGGAGGCAAATTGGCAATAGTTGAGATTGCGGTTGAACTTATCGGGTGCTAGGTTGAGTACCCACACGCCACTATACAACTGCTGACCGTTGGCTCGCCAGCTTTCAACTTCGCTCAGGCGGTAGTTGCGCTTTCGCTCCTTTTGAATACGCTTGTAAAAATCCGAGCCACTCAATCCAAAGGCTGTCTCAAAATTTGGGCCTTGGCGCCATACGCCTGCCCAGCGCATTTTGCGATTGAAGAAATAGACTTCAAAGTCGACGAGCTGCAGCCCTTCGGCTTTCAATTCTCTGACCTTCTGTTCAAAGTCCTTTTGGCTTAGGTTGCGATGCATGTCGGACCTGCCGCTGCTCCGAATGAATATTCCCGACCAGACCGTCCTTCCATTGAACGAGTGGGTTTCAAGATCGTGCAGTCGATGTTCCTTTTTGCTTTTACTTTGCCAGATGCGCTGAAATTCATCGTAGTCTTCGGCCCACACGATGTGATTGCCTTGGTTTTGTCTTTTGAAAATGGCATCTACCAGCAGACCGTTGCTCTGAACGTCAAAGTCGAAGCAGTGATAACCGATCAGCTTTAATTTTTTGACCTCCTTGATAAAGTCGTTGATCTTGATGCCTCGACGGATGAGGGTTTCTCTTTTGGATTTGGACCAGATGCCACACAGGTTTTTTCTGCAATCCTCATTGTCCGACTCACAAAGCGTCAGAGGGCGCTCGGAGAAGGAAAAGCTTTTGCCCAGTGCAGTAGATATGCGTGTGAAAAGTCGGAAGCGGTTCGCATAGCCTCCATTGATCATCAGGGCGATGCCAAAGTCGGATTCCGGGAAGAAGCACATGTAGGTTCTGAGGTTGCTGTGCGTACCACCATGATGTACTCGATATTCTGAACTATAGTTGTGTCGTCTGACGCCGTAGCAATAGTTCTCGTTGTCGGCTATGGGCTGCCACAGTTTGCTGGGGTCGCGTAGCAATTTGTCACCCATTAAGGCATTCATAAAGGTTGTCAAATCCCGAATGTTGGACTGCCAGCCGCCGCCGGGCAGGACCCAGCGTTTGTCCTGTTCGGTCAATTCTTCCACACGGCCATCACAATCTTTGGTGAATCCCGTCCAGCTCTTCCGGCATATGGAGAGGCTGTTGAGGTCGAGCCGACCGATGATGTTATCAGCCACCCATCCGGTGTAGCCTCCTTTAGCCTTTTGATCGATCACTGCACCCAAAAGATTGAATCCAAAAGTGCTGTAGCGATAGCGATCGCCGGGCTCGTCTTGCAAGGGAAGATTTTCAAAGACGTCCACCGATTGGGCCGCATTCCAATCGCTCCGGATGTTGGTATCACTGTAAGCCCTCTTTGAGTATTTTGAGTCTTCACCTCGGTCCTTGTTGTAGTGGCGTATGCCCGAACGGTTGCTGAGCAAATGTTCGATGGTGATTTTTTCAGTATCGTCCTCGTTGGTCCACAATTCCGGAATCAGCTTTTTGACCTTCGAAGAAAGTTGGAAAGGGGCATTGCTCTTTTCCATCAATTGGAAAGCGGCAACAGCTGTTAAGGTCTTGGAAATGGAAGCCCAACTGAAGACGGTGCTGGTGGTGACCGGCACTCTGCGCTCCTCATCCATATGGCCATAACCGTTTAGGTGAGTGATCCGACCGTTTTGTACCACTCCAATTGCAAGGCCGACCAACTCTTGTTTGATCATTTCATCTTTTGCAATTTGATTGACGATGGAAAGCGTTGGTGCTGCTGTTGGTTCCGACCCCATTTTGGCTGGGCTGTGTGCCAATAGCGGAAGACACAACAGGAATAGAAAGAAACTGGATTTCATAATTTTTGGTTTGTATTTTAAACTCTGAGAAGCTTTGAGCGAATTGATTTTAATTCAATGCATTGAAAGAGTGTTCGAATGGCTTCGATACAGATGACATCTTAAGTGCCGTATGCCCCATGAAAAAATTTCTGTTGCCAATGGTTTTTTTACATTGATCTGCCATTGGTCGAAACCGAAGTCAAAAGGTTAACGGGCGTTTGATTTTTTTTGAAATATTTTTGAGAACAGCAATACCAGCAGCAGTACTCCGAGGATTGCAAGAAGGGAATAAAGCCAAGAAGTGGTTCTTTGATTAGTGGCCAAAGGCGATACCTCTCCGTTGCAAACAAAGCCTGCCCAGTAAAAGGGATGGGCCTGTTGGGGTGCTTTGATGTTTTGCAAATATTTGAGCTTGCTTTGGCGGAGTGCTTCGTCCTTGCTCAAGCCTTCTCGGAGCTTTTGGTAAAAACGCACCATGATCTGGCGGGTGCTTTCGTCGGGAACATTCCAAAGGCTTGTGACGGTTGATGCGATGCCTGCATTGAAAAATGCCCGTGAAATGCTGCGTACCCCTTCGCCCGCCTGAAGCTGTCCGAATCCAGTGTTGCAGGCACTCAAAACGGCTAGGTCGGCTGATAGGCGCATGTTGTAAATTTCTGTGGTATACAGACGACCATCCTCAATGCTGTCTGCCGTTCGATTGAAAAGTAGGCTTGAATACAGGGGATTGTAGGTATTGGCCAGAGAGTGCATAGACAGGTGAAGGATTTGAAATTCCGGGGCGCTTTCTTTAAACTGTCGTTCTGTTGCAGAGGTATCGTAGTAGGAGGTGGTGGGCCATATGTTCTCTATGGCTTGCAGCTCGGCCCGAGCGCCTGGGAGTGGCAGTTGTCCGGAGCGCACCAGTTGACTAAGCGGGTCTTGCAATATGCTGTCGGCTCTTCCAAGGAGGAAGTTTTCATAGCTGGGGGCAAGCCCCAAAATTGCTTGCCTTGGGGCTGAGGACTTGTGGGGGGCGGTATGCAGTAAATCAGTGGTGTAGGCATAGCTGATGCGGTAGCTTCTCAGCAACCAAGCATGTTGTAGATGACCATCGGCAATAGGGGGCTCCTCCATTAGTAGGGCTTCAAAAGGAATGTAGCTAAGTATGCCATCTGGAATGATGCAAAGGTGCTGTACATCGGCAGGTAGCTGTTGGATGATGGATGCCATCAACTGCTGGTACAAGCGGTGGGCGATTTCTTCGAAGGATTTAGTCGGGCGGGAGAGTCGCTGGTGAAAAGCTCGTATGTCTGCCATAAAATCAGCCGAAAGCTTGCTTTGGAAAAGGTGGTTTTCGCCCTTGAAAATCAAAAAGGTATACAGTGTATTATCGAATAGTGCAAATTCAATCAGAGCTGTTTGATCTTCCAATTGATCGCTTACGGCTGAGGCGGAAGGGAGTTTTGATTGATAGCGAACTTGGTAGTATGCAGGAAAATCGATTGCTACCTCCTCAAGGAACTTTTGAAAGCTTTGTTTTTTTTCGAACAAGGCGGTTTTCAATGAGCGAACCTCATCCGAAGATTTTGCAATGGGAATGCTTTGGTCGATTTGAAGTTGGAGTTCTGAAATATCCTTCTTCAGGCGCTGCTCTTGAGCGAGAATAGAATCCGGGATAGAATTTTTCAGTGCAGCACTATTGATTTGCAAAGACCTTTTTAAGGACTGACTCTTACTCAACTCTGCATAGGCAAAGGCTTGGTTGAAATGACTGGCTTGCTGTTTTTTTTCGAATAATAAAAAGTTGGTTTCTAGCGCATTGGCAAAAAGCTTATTGGAATGTTTGGCACTGTATGCAAGCGATTCACTTTCTTCCAGTTGTACTTGCCAGGAATTGTAGTGGTCCATGGCCTTTTGGTGTATGGCTTCTGCCTGATGGAGCAGATCGATGTCTTTGGTTGCCTTGTATTCCATCAGTAGGCTCTGCCCTTTTTGCTCTAGAAATTTGAGTTGGGTGAGTAAGGGGATTGGGCTTTGGGCATCCCGTTGCTTCATCAAGGATTCAGCCTTTTGAAAAAACTGATTGGCTTTTTGGAAGTCTCCTTTTTCGGTGTACAATTGGGCGAGATTGACATTAGTGGTCACCCGAAGATGTTCTGTATCGGCTGGTACTTTCTCAAAACTTTCCAGCGATTTTTGAAATTGATCGATGGCATTTTGTGTATCGCCCTTTTGAAGATATTGCAAGCCGAGATTGTTGTACTGTTCCCCGAGCGCGACGATAAACTGCTGTGCTTGTAGTGCTTGAATGGCTTCTTTGTAAACCTTGATGGCCTCGTCGGTTTGGCCCTTCAGCCCAAGGATTTCTGCGATGCTGCCTTTGATCCGGATGGCTTCCAGGAAATTTTCCATGTTTTTATTGATGGCAATTTGGTAAGCCTCTTTGCTAAATTTCAGGGCTTTGTCCAATTCGCCAAGTTGTTTGTAAACAGCTGAAATGTTGGTGCAAGCTCCTTGGGTATAAGTGTGGTTTTGGCCAAAGATTGCGCGGCTTAGGTCATAAGCTTTGAGTAGGTAGACCAATGCGCGGTACATATCACCGGCTTGGCGAATGGTGTTGGCGTAGTTGATGTACAATGCGGCCAGCCTTGGATGATTGGATGGGTAGTGGGCTTCCCAGATTTTTTTGCACTCGCTGTAGTATTGGTCGGCTTGGCGAAAATACCCTCTGTCACTTTGGATAATCGCTAGGTTGATCAGGGCCGAGCCGATTTTTGGAGAATTTGGTGGTAGCACTTTTTTGTAAACGTCTTTTGCCTTTTGCAGATACACAACAGCTGAGTCGGGAAGCAGGGCTTGGATGAATGTTCCGCCATGGTTTAAAAGGAAATCGCCAAGTAGGCTGCTGTCGGCGACTCCATATTTTTTCAACAAAAGCAAGCCTTCCCGAAAGCCCTCATTGGCCCTGTCATACTCTTGGAAAATACTGTACAGAGAAGAGCGATCCTTGTAGGCCATGATCACTTCCAGGTTGCCAGGGGGAAGATGCTTTAAGCCATATTGGATGGCCCTGTCGAAATAAGTCAGTGCCTGCTCTTTGTTTTGAAGGCGCGTGTATTGCGTGCCGATGTTACGCCAAATTCTGACCTTTTCCAGGTAGTCCTCTTGTGGATAGAATGGTTCGATGGTGAGGAAATTCTGAAGAGCTTTTTCATAAATCCCCTTTGCTGCATAGGCTGCTGCCTGGTATTGTAAAATGTCTCGGTACGCCATGGAATCTGGTGGCCTCCACTGCACCAGTAAAGAATCGGCCAGCTGTATCGCTCGGTCGTATTGACCTTGGGCATTCAGTTGTTGAATACTTTCGGCTGGTGTTTCTTGCTGCCCAAAACCAAACTGCCAGAGCAAGCAAAAGAAAATAAAAGAGAGCGAGCATCTCATGTGCCAAGAGGGGTTTCAAATATGAAAATAGTGAAAAAACTTTACCTTCGTATGGCAAGTTTTGAATTTAGTAGGTAGAATATCAAATAGGTTAACACGACAAAAAATCTTCCTTTTGTTAACCTTTTCGAAAGATACTGGATTAAGGAATGAACTCATTGGATAGCAGTCGTTCTTCAGAGGTGGAAGTATTGAAAGGCTTGTTGGGTGCAGACCCGGCAGCGCTGGATCAATTCTATGTCGAGCATCGATCGGCATTCCTACGCTTTGCCAGTCGCTATCAATTGGTACAAGAGGATGTGTTGGATGCCTACCAGGAGGCGGTCATTGTTTTTTTTGAACAACTGATGGCTGGTAAGCTAGATGCATTGAAAAGCTCGGTCAAGACCTACTTGTTCAGTATTGGAAAGTACAAGTTGATCGACCGGATTCGCGAAAAGGATAAGACCTTGCCAATGTTGGAAAATCAGTTGGACGAGCGCTGGGAAATCAATGCGCAGGAAGAGCAATTGACCTTGACGCACCGTCAGCAACAACTGCGAGAAGCACTGGATGAGTTGGGTGGAAAATGTCGGGAATTGTTGTTGCTGTTTTACTATCAACGATATTCCATCGATGCGATTCGTACGGCGATGGGCTACAAAACGGATAATGTGGTGAAGGCCCATAAATCGAGATGTATGAAAAGCCTCAGAGAAATTGCCATGCGAAAAGACCTGACCTGAGTTATAAAAGATTTTGCATTATGGATGTGGACCCCCAGGATGAACAACTGATTGAAAAATATCTTGCTGCTGCTTTGTCGGAGGAAGAGCAGTTGTTGTTTGAGCAAAAGCTGCAAGAAGCGAATTTTTCAGCGGCCTTGGCCTATCGACAAGACCTACAGGCTGCCATGCGGTCGGCTGGGCGCGAAGCGCTAAAAGCTCGGTTCCAGCGGTTGGAGCAAAATTCAGCTTTGGTCGATCCACCAGCATCCGTACCGTCTGGGCCAGCCACTTTCCCTTGGAAGTGGCTATGGTTCGTTCTTTTGGGACTATCGGTTTTGCTGGCGTGGTATTGGCTTCGGCAGCCTGCCAATACGGAGGTTTTATACGCTGCTTATTTTCAAGACTATCCCAATATTGTGGCGCCCATCCAAAAGGGAGAGCAGGCGACCGACTTGCGCCAGAAGGCGTTTCAATTGTACGAGTTGAAGGAATACCGGGAGGCTATAGCTGCTTTCGATCGGTTGGAGCAAGCAGGGGAGGCCAAGGCATTTTACAAAAGCCTCAGTCTGATGCGTCTCGATCGCGAGCAGGAAGCTTTGGTCATTTTATTATCCATGATGACAAGGGGGGATTCCAGTTTCCAACAGGCCGCCCAGTGGTATGCTGCTTTGGCACATCTCAAATTGGGGAACCAGTTGGAAGCTGTTGCGTTGCTCGAGCAAATTGAAAAAAAGCCCCAGCATTTTTACCGCCAGCAAGCTCAGAAGCTATTAGAAGCCTTGTGACCGCTGATAATGTAGTAGCCGAAGTGCTTCCTAGACAACCCCATCAGCATGCCGAACAAGGGGGCCTTCACATTGTTCCATCGCTCTGTCGACAGATTCAAATGGCCATTCTTTCGCCAGTATCTCCACAAAAACTGGATGGTGACAAAGGGGATGTGCATGAAGGAAGGAGCAACGCGCCAACTGATCTCTTCTACTCGGACCTTTTTGAATCCGGCCTTTCTAAGCATGGTTTTCATAGCTTCAATATCGCTGAGTTCGTCCAAAGCCCAACATTTCAAATTGCGGCGATAGATGCCTTCCAGCCAGTTTGGCAGCGGGCGGCTGTGCTTCCGAAAGCCATCGGCAATTACAAAACGACCTCCGGGCTTTAGTACCCTGGCCAATTCCCAAATGAGCGCCTCCTTGGCATCTCCAGAGGCATAGCAAGCACTTTCCAGAGCGTAGGCCGCTTCCACACCATTGCTGGCAACCGGCATATCGCAAAAATTGGCTTCTTTAAGAATCACTCTTCCAGCCAAATTTTCTTTTCGACTGAGTTCGTTGCCATATTCAACTTGCCAGGGAGTGATGGTCAGTCCTCGGATAAAAGCCATCGGGTGGCGGCGAGCAATGTAGCGGGCAGTTGCGCCCAAGCCACAGCCCAGGTCGAGCACACGGGCTGGCTCTTCCTTGCAAAGCTGTAATCGGTCGAGGACTTCCTGATTGAGTTGGTCGAGCAACTGCTCTCGCTTGAATGGATTGAGCCCAGCCTTGTAGTAGCCAAAGTGCATGTTGAAGGAGCGGCTCCACGCACCGTAATCCATACCAGATTCTTCAAAATAGCGGATGACTTTTTCCTGGGTCTTTAAGGCATTTGTTGTTTTCATATCTGTCGATATTTAGTTTCGATATGAATTCAAGATAAGTATTATTTTCATAACTTTCAATAATTATTGAAAGTTATGAAATCATTAACAAATGCATAGGAGCCAGCTAGTTTGGTTGTTTGTTGAGTGCTAGGCTGTTCTGATTCTCAATAAGACAGGTTGTCTTTGCGCCCGATGACGACCTTCGTTGTTTTTCTTGGTTTTTCTTCCTCTGGTATTTCCTCGGGTTGGTGGTCCATTGCTACTGGGACATCTTCGGGGGCTGTAGCCATCTCTATTGGAGGCGAGGCCATGGTGGTGGATGTCATTTGAGCAATTTCCGGAGGAACGGGGATGATGTGGTCGTCTTCATCAAAGCGTCGGAGGAGGTCCTGGAAGCCCAGTTCTGTGGCGGTCCATTCGTCGGAAAGGTATTTATCTAAG
>JBCCSZ010000243.1:0-12060 GCA_039199225.1 Bacteroidota bacterium | reverse complement strand
TTGGCCGCCTGTCCGCTTTCGGAAACAGCCAAGCCCAGACCAAATACCATTTCAAGGATGGACAAGCCCTCAAAGGAGAACGATACTATAGACTGAAGCAAGTAGATGCCGATGGTTCTTTCGTCTACAGCCCCATTGTTCAAGTAAATAACAACAGCGGTAGAGCGGACTTCTCCCTATACCCCAATCCATCCAAGGAACAACGGGTCTTTCTACAAAATCCTTCAAAAGGTGAGCGGCCCATCAACATCCAGCTTTATTCAGCCGATGGACAGCTCCAATCTATCTCCATTGTCGAAGATGTCGAAGCCGGCACCACTCAAATCGATCTCCACGAGCTAGCCAGTGGCTTGTATACGCTCGTCATTGAGAGTGCGCAGCATGTGACTTACAAAAAGCTTTTGAAGCTCTGAATGCGCCTTTCGCTGAATTGTCAATTCTTCGTCAAGCTTTGATGGTCGCTAGGTGATTCCTCTGCATTGTCCTAAACTTGCGCCGATTTTCGGATAAGTTTAACACGAGCTGTGCTGAATGAATCGCAGCTCGAATCAATGCAGTGGACGATGAAAAAATTCCTACCATTTTTGTTGAGCTTCGGCTTTTTGGCTGCACAAGCTCAAAACGACCTGGATACCATTCAGGTAAATGCACTACAAGTTCCTTTGAAGATTACGGAAACGGGGCGAAACATCACCGTTTTGACTTCCAAACAAATCGCAGCGATGCCTGCCACTTCCCTGGATGAAATCCTCCAAACAGTTCCTGGCTTAGAGGTACAATCCAGAGGCGGTTTTGGGGTTCAGGGAGATATTTTACTCCGGGGAGCCACCTTTACACAGGTACTCATCCTGGTAGATGGGATGCGACTGAACGATCCACTAACCGGGCATTTCAACAGCTACATCCCCGTCACACCCTCAGAAATTCACCGCATCGAGATATTGAGAGGCGCCGCAGCCGCTATTTTTGGGGCAGATGCCGTTGGAGGGGTGGTCAACATCATCACCAAGACTTTCTCAAACGCAGCAGAAGGACTCGAACTGAGCGGCAATTTGAACTATGGCGATCATCAATTGGTGAACGGACAGCAGGGGTTCTCGCTCAAAAAGGGCGCCATGACCCTGGGCGGTGGCTTCTCCATGAATCAGTCTGAGGGGGAGTTCTTCCCAGAAAAATTCATTGACTCGACCACAACTTTGGATGCTTACAACAGCTATTTCGACATCAAAACCGTAGGAGCCTCTTTTGGCTATCGCTTCGACAACGACCTCAGCATACGGCTGCGGACAGCCTACGACCATCGCGATTTTAACGCCCGATATTTTTATACCAACAGCCCCTTTGACAAGGCAGAGGAAACGGTTGCCAATTGGTGGAACCACCTACAACTGGTCAAAATGGGTGCTTCCAGCTCAACCGATCTGAACGTGGCCTATAAGTACAATACCGATCAGTTCGTTTTCAGCCCGGACTTTCCCTCCACCAACAACCATACAAGTCAGTTGCTCAACTTTACCTTGAACCACCTCCAATTCATCAACGATCGCTTTACGCTCAAGGCCGGCGCTCAGGTCGACCAGCGAAAGATCGAGAGCAACGACCGGGGGAACCACGATGATTTGCACATTGGGGCCTATGCCATTGGTGTCTATCGCTACAACGGACTCAACCTATCCATGAGCCTGAGAGGTGATTACGACGACAATTACGAATTTGAATTTTCACCCCAACTCAATGTTTCCTATGTGCTTCCGACCATCACTTTTCGGGCCTCCGCCGGCAGGAGCATCCGGGCAGCAGACTACACAGAACGCTATGTTTCCAACAATCTACCGAATCTAACCCCCAACCGCAGCCTGGGAAATCCGGATTTGATCGCCGAAAGGGGCTGGTCTGAGGAGGTCGGAATAGATTACGCTCTATCCAAAAACTGGCAGTTGAAAGCAACCGCTTTTGCTCGTCAGTCCTCCAACCTAATCGATTATGTTTCCACCAACCAAGCGGACATCGGCTCTGTCAGTGAGACCGGCAGCCTGCAGGAGGGTGCCAATTACTTTTTTGCCAGCAACATCTCGGATGTCCGTACCAATGGATTTGAAGTAGAATCTCATTTCCGCCAAACGCTGGGTGCGCGGAAAAGCATCCAATGGAACATGGGTTATACCTATCTGAAGACTTCCAATGAAGAGGGAGTGGTTTCCGTTTACATCTCCAGCCACGCCCGCCATCTTTTCACCACGCAATTCTTGCTGCAATGGGACCGCTTCGACCTCGCCGTCAGCGGGCTGTACAAGGAGCGGAACAGCCAGATTGCCTCAGACATTGAAACCGAATTGGCCAGGGACTACGATGTATGGAACGCCCGAGTGGGTTTCGCCATCACAGAAAGCTTCGGCTTAAACCTACAAGTACAGAACCTCTTCGACCAGCAGTACTACAACATTCTAGGCGCCCGCATGCCTTCCAGGTGGTTGATGGCAGGGATGAAATGGAACATTGTCGGTCGCTAACTGTGGCTACACCATCAAGCGAATAATGGCCAGATCATCAAAGGGCTTAAGTCCCCATTTTTGCTCGATGGCGATCAATTGGCGATGTAGAAAGTGGGGGTGGTCGGGCTGATCTATCAGCAGCATGGCCATTAGTTCAGCGGACCCGATGGGCGGATAATCCACATTTTCAAAGGCTTGAAAGGTGAAAATACCATCTGTGGCAATGCTCAAGGATTCGAAGGTTGCAAGTTGGAGATACTGCGACTGCCCTTGAAACCAAGCCGAAAAGTCCTCGTTTAGATGGTAGGCCATGTAGTCCGGCCGGTCGTCTTGGTCAAAGGCTGTGGCATTGCCATCTACCACAAGCAATCCATCTCCTACAACAATGACCTCTGCCTGCTGGCTGCGGGTATCTACAATGGCTAAGAGTAGGGTACTCAGAAGTTCATCGCTTGTCAGTTGCAAATCGTTTTGTACTTTTCGAACTTCGCAAAAGAGCTTTTCCAGAATGTTTGTCAGCTCCGCCTGAAGAGAAATCTCTGCTCTGTGCAAAAACGCCTTGTAATAAACTTCTTTGGCAATCTTGCGCAATAGTTTACCTTTAAGGGTGGAGATAAAGTAGCTCTCCGTTCCCATGCTGCAACCATCCATAACGGCTAGTAGCAAACGATGGTCGCCAATTGGAGCATTTAGTAAATAATCTTCGCAGTGGTTGGTGTGGGCAGTACCGATTTTTAGTGAGGTGTATAGATTCATCAAAAACAGTACATCCGAAAAGGCTAAAAAAATTCCAACGTCCACAATTTTATTTCCAATAAAAGTAAAAGCTATGAAAGATCCGATCGATGATGATATGATGAAGGACGAGCAAAACTCCTACGAGTTTTTTCGAAACTTTATGAATACCGCAGAAGCCGAGGGCTTTGCCAACTTATTGGATGAACACGACATTCCTTATAAAATGGAAACGACCGGAACAGTCATCGATTCGGCCATCGTGGGTAGGGGCTTGGTACCAAAAGCCATCGTGAAAATACTTCCCCGGGATTTTAAAAGGGTCAACCGAATCATAGCCGATCAGCTCAAGTCGGTCTCCTTTGAGGAGGTGGACGACCATTACCTCAATCAGTTGGACACAGAGGAGTTGAAAGAGATATTTGCCAAGCAAGACGAGTGGTCGATGGAAGACATCAGCATCGCTAAGGTCATTTTAAGGGAAAGGGGCGTTGTGATAGGGGAGGAGGAGTTGCAAAAATTGCGAACAGAAAGATTTGACAGCCTCCGGCAGGGGAAGAGGGGCAATAGAACCTGGATGCTGTTTTACGGGCTGGGGATGATTCTCGGACTGTTTGTGAGTTTGATTTTTGTGATTGCTGGCGTAGGAATGAGCTATTACTATGCCTATGGTAGAAGTACGGACCCGGATGGCGAGCGGCATTTTGTCTTCGATGAATCCACCCGCGACATCGGTGTTTTTATGTTCTATGGCGGCATTGCCATGATGGTTATGGAAGTAATTTTTTTGGAGTACATTTTTTCGTGACATTTCTTTTCACAGAAGCAGCATAAGAGGATGAAAAAGAATAAATGGAAATCCTGGCTGGATAAAAAAGTAGCTGCCGCCGGACTTTACAAAATTGTAGGAGGACAAAAATTCAAGGAGGATACCATTCACTGCTTTGTGAGCGACAAAAGATATTGGGGTGTTCAAAAGAAAAATGCTGCAGGAAAGTACGAAGTGCTTTTTCCGCCTATATTCAATTCGGTTGGCTATGTTCCCTCCCGGGACCTCATCGATGCCTATGTTTACAAAGACGACGCATACGCCTTGGGAGAAAATACGCTTTTTCTTTACTCAACGGCGGGCCATCTCCTTGCCGAATTCCACCACATAGATACCCTCCTTTTTGACAAATTAGGCCATGCCATCCTCTACAAAAACCAAAAGGCAGGTGTGTTGAACAAAGACTACGAGCTGTGCATCCCTTGCGAATACCCAAAGCTAAGAGCTGTAGGCAAGGACGTATTCATCGCTCAAAAGTTCGATATTTCGCGCGCTGACGGCTACAAGGAACACAACCACAGCTTCAATGGCATCCTTAGTGTCGAGCATGAAATCTTGGGTGATTTCCCTTTCGATCACGACCTCTTTCACGATCTACACGATCACAAATTGATCTTAAGAGAAGACAAAAGATACGACGGTATCGACATTCAGTATCATACCTATGACATTCAATCCAAGCAGAAAACTCGCTTGCCTTACGACGAAATCCACATGGCCGATTTCGACTACTATTTCGAGGGACCACCCATCTACAGAACCGTCAAAGAAGTCGACTACGACCAAGATTTTGACGCCTCCTTTCAGGTACGCTCCACCTCCATGGCTGAATTCATCCCAGGGCAATGGGGAGCCATCCGACCCAACGGTCAAATCGTCCTCCCAAACGAATACGACTATGTAGAGCAGTTGTCCAGAGCATACTTCAAAGTAGCCAGAGGCAGGGCCAGAGCCGTTATAGACGAGGCCAACAACGAACTCTACCTTGAAAACCTCCAATGGGGCATCGTAGACCAACACAACAACATTGTCCTGGACATTGCCTATGACTGGGTGTGGCTAGACACGCAAAACAAAGGCTTTAGAACCAATAAGGGTGGCACCATCAAATGGGACTTCAAGCAGCACAAACCTGAGTGGGAAGTCCGAGGCGGCACCTTTAATCATCAATCCTTGCCTTCGTAGATATGTTGAACAGGGGTATGTCCACTGCTATGCTGATACCCGCACGCCAATTCGCTTTGTTGCCGATGTCGACCGTAACGCCATTTTCATCACTGGCAAATTTCCGGACGGCCGGCCCCATTTGAACACCTGCTCCGATGGATACCGGGCTGTCTTTGAAGCCATACATGATGTAGGCGCCGGGAGCCAGAATGTTCTGCAGCTTGAAATCCGGTAAAGCCTCCGTTTGGTCGTCGTTGAAGCGATAGGCGGTAAGGGCGCCGATGTCTACAGCAGTGATGAACAGGCTCCATGAGTTGCCCTCTTCGGTGCCGCTGCTAAAGGCGATGCCTACGGGCGCATGAACGGCCGCCAAAAATCCGGTACTTTCGGTGGAATCCGTATCCAGGCCAGGAATGATCTCCACTCCGCCAAAACCTCCCAGATAGGACTGTACAGCAACATTCCGACGGGATTGTCGCTTGATGCGCGCACTTCCGACGGGTAGGGCGACAGCCTCAATGGCTTCTTTGACCTCCTCAGATGTTTCTGCCTTGGCAACTTCGGCAACAAAGAGTCCATAGGTGCGCAATTTCTGGATGAAGTTGGAATCCACACTACCGGTTTGGGTCAGTATATTGACCAGGCCATAAACGGCCGCGCTGTAGTTTTTTTCTACGATGTCGTAGGAGATGTCCAGCGCCGGGCGGTAGTAGTCGTTCAGGGTCGTCTTGATTTCTGGTGGAAAGGCGAAGTTGGGATCGATGAGGGTGAATAACTTTTTAGAAGATAGACTGGCCTCCACCAAGTCGCCCAGAGACGTTAAAAACTTGTGGTAGTCGAAGAAATTCAGCTTGCGTTCCTGGGTGATCGATGCCTTGAGGCTGGCAAAATGCGCTTCCAAATCGGAGGTAACTTCACTGAGCGTCTCCAAAAATTCGGTGACATTTTCGACCTTCCCCTTGGACTGCGCCAGCAATTTTCGGAAGGTCACCTTATTCACGATCCCACCGGCATTCGCAATGTCAAATGTCAGTTTGTCTCCCACTTGCTGGTAGAGTAAACCCAGCAGCAAATTAACCGCCGTTTTGTTTTGCAGAAAGGACTTAATTTTTAGCTCCTTGACCCAACTGCCATCGCTGTCGACCAAGCTCTGTGCGAATACATTGGTGAGCTTCATGGCATTGTGCAAATTGCTGGGCAGGTAATTACTGGAAGAATCCGCAACGAGATTCTTAAGTATAACAGCAGGGCTATTGCCTTCTTGTATTTCCTGCACACTCAACATGGAAGTGATCAGCAAGGCGCCTCTTTCCGACTGAAAGAACGATTGCCACATACCCAGTCGGCGCATACATTCTCGCCTTCTTTTTTCGCATTCAACTTTTTTCTTTTCATCACTGATGCCATCACAATTGGGGCAGTCAGCCGATTGGTTCAAGCCCCGGAGGTCTATGAAATTATTGGACAGCAGCTCGACATCCTTTTCAAAAGATTCTTTCAAGACCTGCAAAATGGCCGCATAGTGATAGGTTTCGATTTGCTCCAAAACGGAATAACTTTTCGGAAAAAGCACCTGAGCCTCCGGATAGGCAGCCAGAAAATCCTTGAACTTGGAAATGAATTGGATGTTCATCTCCTGTCTGAAGCGCTCCACCAGAAAACGCGCCAGGCCATCGGCGATGGTGGAGATGGCGCCGCTGGAACCCACGCTCGTCGAGGCCGCCCGAATGCTGCTGGTATTGTCGGACCTTGAGCCACCTGGAAAAACAATGACCGACTCAGAACCACCAATAAAGGGATTATCGGCATCTGCAAATGCTTTTTCGATGGCCGACATACTGGAAGGGGAGGACAGCTCCGGGATGTACTTCAGCAAAATTCCGTAGGTCACAGAATCCTCTATCGGAATGACCAAGGAGCCATCGTCGTATAAAATTCTATCTGCCAGGGTCAAGGCATCGTACAAAACATTTTGGCCAGTGGCCGGGAGGCTCCACAGTAGGAGAGCGGTCAGTAGGGTAGAAAAGTATTTCATGTAGTTACTTTTTTAGGGTTGTAAATGCGTATGAAACCATCCATCGGGGTATAATCCGATGCCAGGTCTTTGGAATGTTCGAGTACTTTTTCGATGAGCTCCGAAACAGGGACTTGATCTCGACCTTCGTTGTTTCTCAAATGGGAGAGCAGCAAAGCAAATACCCCACTCATGTAGGCCGTCGCCATACTGGAACCCTTTTCCTTTTTGAAATAGGGCGCTTCCGTACCATTGGGTTGTGTCAAAAAGCAGGAGTTCATCTCTAAGAGCGGCAGGATAAAATTCAAGCGTTCCAAAGGCGCTGCTACATTTTGTTGGTAGAGCGGTGCAATACTTTGGTTGAAGGTTCGATCATTGATGGCGCCCACTGCAATGCAATGTGGACTCCTGGCCGGAAAGAGAATCTTATTGTTGAGCAATTCCGTGTTGTCTCCACCCGCCGCCAAAAGTACTACCCCTTGGCTGGCCGTTTCTTTAAGGGTTGCCCCTAGATTGGCCTGTGGAATGGCATTCAGGCTCATAGAAATGATGTCTGCCTTTTTTGTTTTTGCCCATTCAATGCCTTCTTTCACCCTTCTGGAATTGTATCCTTTTCTATCGTCTCGGGCCTTGAATACAAAAACCTCTGCCTTGGGAGCAATTCCTTTGATGCCTTTTCCAAAGTACAGACGCGCATTGACAATCCCGCTGCAATGGGTGCCATGTCCTTCAACATCTTCCGTTGGATTGACGATTTGCACTGCGCCAGACCGATGATCCTCTGCAATGTGGTCGAGGTTGGGATGCTCAATGTCGATCCCGCTGTCGATCAATACGATGCGAATACCTTCTCCTTGGGTTTGCAGCCAGGCGTCTGGCAATTCTATGCAGCTTTTCGACCAATCGACTACCGGCTCCGGGAATGGGATATTCGCCGGAATCCATTGATCAAACAGCGCTTTGGAGATGGCTCCCGACCAAAAGAATCGTCCCTGCGTATCGCGCAACCAAATGCTGTTGCCACTGATGGTATCTCCGTCCAAGGTCCAACCGTCGCACATAATATCGGTCTCCGGTGCGATGGTCGACTCCAATGTAGAAAGCGTACTTGGATAGCCAGCCCTCAGTTGGACGCGTATGGAAGTGCGAACGTTGATGGGCGGATTAAACTCCTGGACCTTTGGCAGCTTATTTTTCAGCTCGTGCAATTGACCAAAAACCCTGATGACATCCTCCACGAGTTGTTGAAAAGAGCGGCGGCCGTAGGCCAGTCCCCGCACCGGGTCGATCTGAAATTTGGGGTCCAGAAAGTTATGGCCCACACAACAAAAGCGGGGCGGCATCCCGAAGGTAAAACAGGTATATGCCAGGCAATTGACCAGCTTGCTATAAGCCTTATCGAGGTCGATGTCGTTGCCATAGCAATACATCACAGCAATGGCCTTTTGATTGGGATCGCCTCCAAGGAAATGCACATCATCGCTGTCTTGAAAATGCACATGTGGTGCCTGTTCTGGCGTACCTTCAAAGACGGGAACGCATTCAATGATTTGCCGATCGTCGACAATCAGGTGGGCCAAATCGGGTTTGAGGTCCAGTTCTATTTCTGTTTCTGGTAGAGGCTCCACCTTGAGTTGCGCTAAAAACTCGTCGGCCCGCAAGCCCAATACACCGGTATCATGCACAACGATGTAGCTAGGGCCACCAGGCATGGCAGGACCGATCCCAAGTCGCTCCTTGGTGGCGGTGTCTAAGAGCTGAACGCTGTAACCCTCTTTTGTTAAAAATTCCATTTATCAAAGATTCAATTAAAGACAACAAACGGTATGGGGAGCCTTCATCCAACCACTGGCGTAGTGCCTGCATCATCCCCCTTGTGAATACCTGTACGAGTGGCGGTCTGTGATGTTCTGTTTAGACTGCTCGTTTCAAAACCCTTGACGCCTGCATAAGCTGCCGCACTCACGCCCATCAGGCTTAAAAGCTCTGTACTGAAGGAAGGCATTTCGAGGCTCTTGTATACATTCCAGATGAATACGAAGCCAAGAAAGACGTTAAAGGCAAAATACTGAAAGCGGTGAATGCTCAGTCCGCCACCATCCGAGAGAATATCCTGGAAGAAAATCAAGCCCTTTATGTGATTCTTTTGGCGGAAAGGCTTTAGTTCTTGCATTTGTGCAGTACTTATTCGGGTATCGATTGCCCTGCCTGCCACCGTAACTGTCACACTGATGCCTAAGAGAATCAAGGCAGAATTGGGGAAAAATGCCAGCCCTTTGGTCGTAAACCAGATAAAGATGAAAGAGCTGATAATGATGAATGACCAGTAGGCCAATTGGGTGCGGGCAAAGCTAAAAGGGCGGTATTCGTCGGGGCCGTAAACACCCGTATCTCTAATCAGGTCTGTGAAAGCTGACAAGGCCAGCAGAAGAACCAATATGCCCAAGATGATGCCCCAGGAAATCAATCGATCTCGCTTTTCAAAAAATTCAATCGTCAATTGATCTGTGGTGCTGACCAAGGTTTGATCTTGCGTTCCGATACCCAGGGGAAAACGACCTTGCTTTTCCGTATCGTAGAAGTTGTGAATCACCTCATCTGCATTCAAAACGAAAGTCAAAATCTGCTGATCGTAATCTATACCGACCAATTGGGAGGAATCCATTCGGATGTACTTTAGATAGAGCATCAGGGGTGCCGACTTGTTTCGCCGATTCAACTCCGTAAACCGACTCTTGTCTGGCACGTGGATGAATATTTTATCCCTCAATCCGATTTTCTTGGAGTCGGCCAGAATGTTGGCAGGGGTGCGGTCCCACTCGATGTGTACATTGAAATAATTGCTCTGTAATCCAGTGTCGAATCCAAAACCCATCGAAAGGCTGTCCATTTTGACAATGCCAGCATTCGTCTCTAGCAATTGCCCCATGGCCTCTTCGGCTAGTAAAAAGTACAGTTGTTGATCGGCCGCTTGCTTTGCAAAAGCTTTGATATTGCTCTTGCGGCCATCCATGTAGAGGAAGACATCACGTCCCACCAATTTCTGGAAGTCTCCCTTTTGGATGCTTATCCGAATGATGTCTCCGGGCTTGGCCTTGGCGGCATTATCGGTCACATTGCCGATTCGGAGGATGTCGTAATTTTGTGAAAAGAGGGTTGGGCCTGGTAACAGACCGATGAGCAAGAGGCATAGAGCGACCTGTAGGACTGATTGGCTTTTCATTATCGTTTTATTTTTCGGGGTTTCTATGCGGTTGAATCGTAAGTGATGCGCAGAAAGACCAGTTTTGTTGCACACCAATAATCCAGCGCACGACCGAATAAAAGGAGTCGCATCCTGGATTAAATACCAAGAATATGACCATCCTGTTCTGCACAGTTCCAGCAGTCATGCTAAGTAAAAATATTGGTCGGAAGAAGCACGGCTTGGATCATATGCAAACGAACAACAATGTGAATTTAGGAAATAAATTCGCGCTTTTTATCTTTTGGCAGCAAAAAAGACCGCCAAACCAAAGGCTGTACCCAGTCTAGGTCCTCCGCAAAGTCGCCATTCAAAACGAAAAGGTTTGTCTGCCTACCCAGTTGTAAAGCGATCGATTGGTCATTTTCAGTGTTTATGTAGGATAGTGAAAGCCTTCAAGCATCTGTGGAATTTGTGGGAGGGCGGTATTATTTTCCTCATTTTACTTAACATAATCTAAGTTATGAGAATTTAAATTACACTTAAAAACATACCTATATATCACTGACTATCATTAAATTATAATACTTTACCCAAACCAAAGATTTTTAGCCTTATCGATAACGACTGATGGCCTAGACAGCGGCCATATTCGGTTATTAATGCTTACAAGCGATGCCATATTTCAAAATAGCCCTATCTTCCGAGTCAGCAACTCGTATACATATGAAAATTTCGATGCCTGGGCGTTTGGTTTTACTCAATGGCTTTATTGGCTTGTCTGCTGTGCTGGCCATTTATGCTCAACAGCTTGGCCATAGCCAGGTCTTTGCCATTTGTAAGCCACTGACCACCATTTTGGTCATTGCTGTGGTATTGTTTTTTGGACGTCGAAGCCCGGAGCCTTATTTCTATAGCAGCTTATTTGCTTTGTTGTTCTGTTTGGCAGGAGATGTTTTCTTGCTGAAAGAAAGTCGCTTCCTTTATGGACTTGCTTCTTTTTTGGTGGCGCATCTACTGTTCGCTTACAGCTTTACGACCTTAGATGGCTGGAAATTTTACAAGATGCCAATCATTATTCTACTTGTGATAGGCTTCGGATTCTATGGTTTTATGTATCCTGATTTGGGCAAACTGGCCATTCCTGTAGCAGTCTATGTACTGGTCATTTTGCTGATGTCCTGGCAGGGTTTGAATCTCTATCTATGGAAAAAATACCCGGTATTTTGGTGGATTGGATTGGGAGTTGTTCTATTTCTAATTTCAGATTCCTTGCTGGCTGTCAATAAATTTACGTATGCATTTTCGTGGTCTGGGATTCCCATTTTGACGACCTATTGGTTGTCCATCGCCATATTGGCAAATGCTGGTCATTTTTTGGATCAGTCAAAGGACAACATGCCTGGCTAAGACTGTATCGCCATTTGAAGGATCGAGCAAAATGAGCAGATTTTAAAACTTAAATACGGACAGAATCGATCTGAAAAAATTGATTTCCATTCTTTTTTTATTAAGACCAAGTTGTGAGGAGTAAAAGAATTTAAAGAGAATTTTGATAGAATTTGTAGATTTCATAGCAAATATTCCAGTTAAAGGCTTTCTGAGCAATGAATCACCACTTGAATTTATTATATTGTCA
>JBCCSZ010000242.1:0-12274 GCA_039199225.1 Bacteroidota bacterium | reverse complement strand
GGGCGGGCGACTACGTTTAAGGACACACTAATCTCAGCAATACAGCCTCCACCCGCATCATCGTAGATGAACAAGGAAGAAACGGGCGGCGAAAGTACATCACCCGGATCGTAAGCTGTTCCCGTGCCACCAGGACCAGTGAAATAACGCGGATTGGATAAATTGGAACCCGTGATGGGTGGTAGGATGACATTATCGCAGCCTTGTATAAGTCCCGGATCGCTGATGGCCGGAGCATCGTTGACAACCACTGTAACAGAGGTAGAAGCAGGACAACCATTGAGATCGGTCGTGGTCAGGGTATAAGTTTCACCATTTTGCGGGTTGGTAGCCGTGGTATTTTGAGCGCTAGGATCGGCAATGATACCGGTGCCACTGTTGGACCAAGACCAAGTGGAAACAACGGAAGGGTCCTGCGCAGAGCCAATTAAGCTGAGGGCTCCGGTAGAACAAACAGGATCGTTGGTGCTTGCGATGGGTTGCCCTTCGTAGCACATCACAACGATGTTGGTAAAGGTTACACTTTCGTTTCCGGCCCAAGTCTGGGTAACCACTCTGATTTCGGCATTGGAGGCACCGGATGTACAGATTCCCCCTGAGCCAATGGTCCCCGTTTGGTCGGCATCTGTAGTGCCTGGCCCTCCGACCAAGGCGTTGACCACTTCCGAGCCTCCAATAAAATAGCGGACCCATAGGAAATCCCAACAACCGGCGCAAGCGGCTTGCAGCGGATTGGTGGGGTCGCCAAGACAAGGAGGCATTCCGAAAGGGCATTCATCTGCCGATTCCATGTTACCGGGTCCATCCCAGGGAACGGAAAAAGAATAATCCAAAGAGATGCTGACGGAAGTACAGTTGGAGATGTCGACAGAATATACGTCTGGGCCGGTTGGGCCATCGGTATCGCTATAAGTACGCCCACCGCTGCTAAAAATGGTGGTTTGCGCGCCGAGGGGTGCAGAAAAAGCAAGCAGCATACAAAGAAGGGCCAGCGACAAATGAGCTTTCTTTCTAGCTACATAATTACTACTGAAGGAGGTTGTCCAAACGAACATGATCAGTATTTTTTGTGCTCCTTATTGCGGTAAAAATTCTTACAGACCAGGAGAATATAAGGGTGATTCTAATCAAAAATATATTTGGGTAAATAGCAAGGCAGTAGCCTATTCGATTGTTCTCACGATTGACTGACGAGATCCAAAACAAAGGTGTCATGCGTAGGGAAAAATGTCTACGAAAGTAACTAATTTTAGAGACAGCGCTGTGCATTTGGGGGTTAAGAATTGATTAAATATACCCTCTTGCCGGATTCTTGGGAAGAATCCACTATTTTTGCCCACCGAATACCAACTTTTTTGTTTGCTTTGAGGTTGTATCAAGCATTGTTTACACAGAAGTTGTTTGAAGATGAAAACCGCTAGATGCTCCTGGCGGAAACTTCCTTAGACAACTTTACACAAACCAGAAGTTTTATATGTCAATTTCAGATCAGGATGTTGTACGCCGTGAGGCTTTGGACCAACTTAGAGAATTGGGCATCAACCCCTTTCCAGCCGAGAAATTTGAGGTCAATTTCAAAACGACCGACTACACGACTGCTGCTTACCAGGCGCAGCTGACCAAGGAGATTGAAAAGATCAAACAGGTCGGCCCTCAGCTGGCTCCAAAAATTAAGGATTTTGTACTCCAAAATAAATTCCGGACAGACGCCATCCTGAAAGACGAAGCATTTATAAAAGAGCACCATGTTGCCGAACAGGTCGAATTTGACGCTGCGGTAGGCCGAGAAGCCATGCCACTGGCCGATTTCCTCGCTGAGATTCGCATCAGTGCCTTGGCCGATTTTGCGCCCAGCCAATTTGCAGAGGTTCGCATAGCAGGTCGATTTATGGGCCAAAGAGGGCCTTTTGCCAAGCTGCAGGACGGACATGGCCGCATTCAATTGTATTTGAACAAGAAAGAACTTGGAAAAAACGAGGAGGAGATCGCTCGTTTCGGCAAATTAATCAAGCTCTTGCACATCGGTGATTTCATAGGTGTAACAGGAGAGCTCTTTGCCACACAAACCGGAGAGTTGACCCTGAAGGTAAAGGAATTGACCTTCCTGGGTAAGTCACTGCGGACCCTTCCGATTGTCAAGCGAGACAAAGATGGCAATATCTACGATGCCTTTACAGACCCTGAGCTGCGCTATCGCCAGCGTTATGTCGACCTGACGGTCAACCCAGAGGTCAAGGAAATATTTCTCAAGCGCACCCGAATCATCAATACCATGCGCCAATATTTCAATGCTCAGGGTTGGTTGGAAGTAGAGACACCTATCTTGCAACCCATCCACGGTGGTGCGGCTGCTCGCCCCTTCCAAACCCACCACAACACGCTGGACATGCCCCTTTATATGCGCATCGCCAATGAGTTGTACCTAAAGCGGCTGATCGTCGGTGGATTTGATGGCGTTTATGAGTTTGGTAAGATGTTCCGCAACGAAGGTATGGATCGTACCCACAACCCGGAGTTTACGGCCATGGAGATATACGTTGCCTACAAGGACTACATCTGGATGATGGAAATGGTAGAGCAATTGCTCGAAAAAGTAGCAGTGGAAGTAACTGGAAGCACGAAAGTCATCTTCGGTGAAAACGAAATTGACTTTGCCGGCCCGTACGAACGATTGACAATGTATGAATCCATCCAGAAATATACAGATGTAGACATTTCCGAAATGGACGAGCCAGCGCTTCGAGCCCTTTGCGAGGAGTTCCACATCGAGGTAGACGACTCTATGGGCAGAGGTAAATTGATCGATGAGATTTTTGGTGAAAAAGTCGAATACCACCTCATCCAACCAACCTACATCACAGATTATCCCATCGAAATGACACCTTTGGCGAAAAAGCACCGCAGCAAGGAGGGACTGGTGGAGCGTTTTGAGCTATTTGTCAATGGAAAAGAAATTGCCAATGCTTATTCGGAGCTGAACGATCCGATCGACCAGCGTCAGCGTTTTGAGGACCAGCTCAATCTGGCCAAGCGAGGCGATGAGGAAGCAATGGCCTTGGATGAAGACTTTTTACGCTCCTTGGAGTACGGCATGCCGCCTACCTCTGGCCTTGGCATCGGCATCGACCGCTTGACCATGTTGATGACCAACCAATCATCGATTCAAGAGGTCTTGTTTTTCCCACAAATGAAGGCAGAACAGCAGCAGCAGGCAGAGAATGCTTAACGATGGTTTCGGAGTACCATTCTGTATTTTCAATTTGCATAGGGCATGGAGGTACTTTAGTGGATTTGAGGATTCATCGAAAATTGCTGCCTTTCGGTCGAAGCAATTGCCAGATGGTGGCCATTGTACCCTTAAATTGCCAATAAAATCTTTATAACATGAATAAAACGACCCTTTTTAGAAGCCTTGTATTCTTTCTATTTGTCGGACTGTTTGCTTGTAGCAGTGAAGAAGCACAGCAAAAGACAGAATCAGAACAACGCCAGGAAGAATTGGAAAAAAGCCTTGAAAAGGTGGGGGAAGAGTTGGGGAATATAGGTGAAAACGTTAGCGAATCTGTCAACGAAAACTTTAGTGAGGCCATGAGCAAACTAGGGGAATCCCTGGAGGGCCTCAGCAAAAACAAGGATGGCGAGAAGGTTGAACCCATCAGCCACCGCGAATTGAAAAAGTTTATGCCCGATAAGTTCGGCAGCATCGAGCGAACAGACTACGAAGGTCAGACCAGTGGCGCCCTTGGCGTTAAGATATCTACTTCAGAGGCAACTTATAAGGATGGTGACAAACGGGTAGAATTAAAGATCATCGACACCGGTGGCTTGGGCCTTGCTTTGATGGGGACAGCCGTGTGGGCCAATATGGAGGTGGACAAGGAAAGCTCCAACGGATATGAAAGAACAACAGAGATCGACGGCAACAAAGCCTACGAGAAATACGACGCTAAGCGTCAAGAGGGCGAATTGGCCATGATCGTCAAAGATCGCTTCGTCGTCAATTGCAATTTTCGCAACATGGACATGAAGGACGCCAAGAGGGCCATCAAGCGCATGGACCTCGATGATCTGGGAGAATAGACATCGGATATTTGTGTGGCGGCAACGACTGGCCGTCACGCAACGACAGGCAGTTTTGCTGCCTACCAATACTAAACACGCTTTATGAAAGGTCTAATGCTTCGGCTGAGTACGGGCATTGTCTTCGTAGCAGTAATGCTGGGAGGACTTTTGGGGGGTATCTACCCATTCCTCCTGCTTTTTGCTGTTATTACCAGTGGATGCCTTTGGGAGTTTTATGGGTTGACGAAAGACCCATCTGAGTCCCAAGCACAGCACAGGCAGCGTAAAATCCTGGCCCTATTGGTAGGGCTGGTTCCCTATCTGTATCTGGTAGGTGTCCACCTGAAATGGTGGGCGTCGGATACGGCGCTTGCCCATGCCTTTTTGCTGTATCTTCCGCTTGCCTTTGCCCTATTTCTCTACGAGTTGTTTCAAACTTCTGAGCTGCCCTTTACCAAGATTGCCAACAACATCATTGGGCATATATACATTGGTTTGCCATTTGCTGCTTTGCAATTGCTGGCATTTTGGGATGGGACCTTCGATACCAGCATCATCTTGGGTTTGTTAATTTTGACTTGGACCAATGATACGGCCGCCTATTTGGTTGGCTCCCAAATTGGGAAGACGCCGCTTTTTCCGAGAATTTCTCCGAAAAAAACTTGGGAAGGTACCATGGGTGGCGTATTGATCTGCCTTGGAATGAGTTATTTGTTGAGCCGCTTCTACACGGGTATTGCAGTGAGCGACTGGCTCATTTTGGGCCTTATTGTAGTTGTTTTCGGATCATTGGGCGACTTGGTAGAGTCCATGTTGAAGAGGAGCCTCAAAATCAAAGATTCGGGTAATTTGTTGCCAGGGCATGGCGGAATGCTCGACCGATTTGACGCCTTTATCTTTTTGATCCCATTTGCGGCAGCTTACGTCTTGTTGATGCGTTAAATCGGAGCATTGTATAAACACAAGTCACTGATTCAGCGTATATTAGTTGTGTGGTATACATTTGAGGCACTAGATTTTTTGAGCAGAAGCATTTCATTTGATCCTTCATCCAAATTGGCTGGATTGTCCTATTTTAAGATGTTAACTGACGGGTATTTTCCAAATTGGATGTGAATTCTTCGCTCAAAGTGTACATTTACTTAATATACGAAGCATTGAAATTGCATTTTTGTTAGTAATTTCGTCATTGGTTCAATAGGCTATTAATAGAAAAATTCATGCATATACATAAAGAGGGATACAAAATTCTCGGATACCTCGCCTTAACTTTGGCCTTGGTCAACCTCGCCCTATTATTCTGGCTACCAGAGGGCCTGCTGATCAGCGGTATCCTATCACTTGTTATTTTTGCGGCTGTGTTGCAATTCTTTCGCAATCCCAATCGGCAGATATTCATTGCAGATGACCAAATCATCTATGCTCCGGCAGATGGAAAGATCGTTGTGATAGAAGAAACGCAGGAAGACGAGTATTTTGAAGATAAGCGCATGCAAATCTCCATTTTCATGAGCGTCACCAATGTACATGTCAACCGCAATCCAGTCAGTGGGACAGTCAACTATTTTAAATACCATCCGGGTAAATACTTAGTAGCCTGGCACCCTAAGTCTTCCACCGAAAATGAGCGGACGACTGTGGTCATCGACAATGGCACCACGGAAATCCTGCTCCGCCAAATCGCCGGAGCAATGGCCAAGCGAATCGTCAACTATCTCGAACCAGGCGACGAGGTTGTCCAAGGAACCGATATGGGCTTCATCAAATTTGGTTCACGGGTAGATTTGTTTCTCCCCTTGGATGCCGATATACAGGTGAGCATTGGCCAGAAGGTGAAAGGCAACCGAACGGTCATTGCCAAATTGTAATGCCACGGCAGCTATAACTACCATTTTACTTTTCCATCGAAATTGATTAGGGTCTATACGCTAAGAGACATTGGATTGCCTTTGCTTGGTACATGGAAGAGATGTGAAATGCAACAGAGCTACTACTAAAAGCAGGCTGTGCGCCGTCCGATCGATTCTTCACAGCTCAAGCATTCTTTAGAAAAACGACAGAAAGGATCAACTAGCCTCATCAATCCAATCGCCATTTCTCAAGTAGCCCATAAAACAATCAGATGATAAAGCTTCCACAAGCCTTGATGGACGACCAACACCGGTACATCGCATTGGACCATGTGACGATCGTTGAAAGTTGTTTTTATGAGGATAAGTTGGAAGATTACGCTTTCCATCACAGAACACGAGCTGATTCAATGTAAGAATCGTTGAATAAAGCTGGCAGGTGGCAGTAAATTGCAAAGTCCTTATGGCACCCAATAACAGGTAAAAAGTCCATTTTTCCGGACAGGCACGAAGAAAACAAAAAAGCCCTCGCCGATGGCGAAGGCTTTTTTGCTGTAGACTTTCATGTTTTCTGGTATTAGCTACCAAAATCATCAAAAGCGATATTCTCTTCTGGCACACCCAATTCGTCCAGCATCTTCAAAGCTGCTTGCAACATCAGGGGAGGTCCACAAAGGTAGTATTCTACTTCTTCCGGCTCTGGGTGATTCTTGAGGTATTTATCAAACAACACTTGGTGGATAAATCCAACAAAACCATCACCATCTGCCTCAATATCTTCCTTCACCTGCCAGTTGTCCTCCTCTGTCGCATTGGACAAGGCAATGAAGTACTTAAAGTTATCAAAATCATTTTCAATGTTCCGGAAGTCCTCCGTGTAGAACAACTCACGGCGAGAACGTCCACCATACCAGTAAGTTACTTTGCGATCTTCTGTCTTGAGGGTATGGAACAAGTGGAAGATGTGCGAGCGCAAGGGTGCCATACCGGCTCCACCGCCGATGTAGACCATCTCCTTTTTAGTAGGCTTGATGAAGAATTCACCATAAGGACCACTAACTGTTACTTTATCCCCCGGCTTACGAGTAAATACATAAGAGGAGCAAACACCAGGATTTACAGGCATCCAGCCTTTGGCATTGCGATCCCAGGGTGGTGTAGCAATACGAATGTTCAACATCACGATGTTTCCTTCTGCTGGGTGGTTGGCCATGGAGTAAGCGCGGAATTGTGGCTCATCATTGACCATTTTGAGTCCCCACATCTGGAATTGATCCCACTCTCCTTGGTACTCATCAGGCTTTTTCTCCATTCTTGGGTGTGCCGTAATGTCCATGTCTTTGAATGCACATTCGACCACTGGCACATCAATCTGGATGTACCCACCCGACTCAAAGTCGAGGGTTTCGCCCTCTGGCAGTTTTACAACAAACTCTTTGATGAAGGTTGCAACATTGTAATTGGAAACCACTTCGCAGTCCCACTTCTTGATACCAAAAATCTCTTCGGGTATGCGAATGTCCATGTCTTGGCGAACTTTCACCTGGCAAGCCAAGCGCATGTTTTCAGCAACTTCGCGGCGCGTCAAGTGGTTGAGCTCTGTTGGCAAAACATCTCCTCCTCCTTTGTCTACGTGACATTCACACATCGCACAGGTTCCCCCACCTCCACAAGCGGAAGGCAAAAAGATATTGCGATCGGAAAGGGCCGACAGCAAGGAGCTTCCTGGCTTTACCAATATCGGGTTTTCAGCATCTCCATTAACAACAATCTTTACATCACCCTGCGGAACCAGTCGCTTCCGAGCGGAGATCAACATAAAGGCCAGTGCCAAGATGACAAGGCTGAAGACCACTACGGCTAATACGATATTAACAAGCATAATTATTGAGATTTAAATCTTTAAGTATCTAACAAAATCCCCATTGCAATGTTGCTACTTTCCACCTGTTAGCGCATCTGGATCAATACCCATCAGGCTCATAAAGGCAATTCCCATCAAGCCAGTCAGGATGAAAGCCATTCCAAGACCACGCAGTGCTGGAGGCACATTAGAATAGCGGATCTTCTCACGGATGGCTGCAATGGCGATGATGGCCAAAAACCAGCCGAAACCACTACCTAGACCAAAAGCAACAGAGTTGCCGAAGGAGTACTCGCGGGATACCATGAAAAGGGAGCCCCCGAGGATGGCGCAGTTTACCGTAATCAGCGGCAAGAAAATACCCAGCGAATTGTACAGCGCCGGAGAAACCTTCTCGACGATCATCTCTACCAATTGTACCATAGAGGCAATAACGGCGATGAAAAGGATGAAACGCAAGAAAGTAAGATCGATGCCAAATACGCCCGTTTCACTGAGCAGCACGTTGGAAATAATCCAGTTGATTGGCATTGTGATACCCAAGACGAAGATAACAGCCAGACCAAGGCCGAAGGCTGTCTTAACCGTTTTGGATACCGCCAGGTAAGAACACATCCCTAGGAAATAAGCCAGGACCATGTTCTCGATAAAAGCAGATTTGATAAATATATTAAACGCTTCCATTAATTTGTTATTTACGAATGATAAAGGGGGTTGAAGCAATTAGCTGATGTCAACCAGCTTTGGGTTCCAGCTTCTCTGTATCCAAATAAGGATACCGATGATAAACATAGCCGCTGCGGGCAAAACCATCAGGTTGTTATTTGCATACCAGGAAAACCAGGTTCCAATGCCGCTTTCCGCCGCTGTATTGATCAGATAAGAAGCCGATTCGTTGTTGGCACCAATCAATTTCATCTCGATCGGACTACCTGCAAACAGCGTTCCCTTACCAAATATCTCGCGGATCAAAGCCACAACGATCAAAATAGCACCATACCCCAGACCGTTTCCAATGCCATCGAGGAAAGAACGCCAAGGCTTGTTAGCCATCGCAAAAGCTTCGAGGCGCCCCATTACGATACAGTTGGTAATGATTAGGCCGATGAATACAGACAATTGCTTGTACACAGTATAGTTGAAAGCCTTTAGCACCAACTCTACCACTGTAACCAGCGTTGCAATAATGACCAATTGAACGATCATACGTATCTGCTTTGGAATGGAATTCCGCAACAGAGAAGTAAACAAGTTCGCGAAAGCACAAACGAATACTACCGCAACAGACATGACCACAGATGGATAAACCAACGTTGTCACAGCCAATGCAGAGCAAATCCCCAATACCTGCACGGTAATCGGGTTGTTGTCATTTAAAGGATCGGCAAGGAGTTTACGCTCCGCTTTCCCAAATAATGGATCCGCCTTTTTGACTTCAGTTCCTTGAATTGTTGTTTCTGCCATTTGTTCTATCAGTTGTTATCGGTAAAGGAATACCTCCTCAACCTGATTTATTCTTAGTTTTCTTTGATTAACATACCTTGCATATCGCCTTTCGAAGCTCCCATCTCCTGATTGAAGTAAGGCTCGTAGTACTTGATGCCTCGGTAGAGCATCTCGCCCACACCGACACTCGTTACTGTTGCACCAGAGATGACATCTACACCATGCGCTTCGTCTTTGGCACCACCTTTTTCAACCTTCACAGAAACATATTCGCCATCGTCGTTGTACAAGCGCTTGTTTTTGAACTTCGCACGGAAAGAAGGGTTGTCCTTAATTTCAGCACCCAGCCCAGGGGTCTCTGCCTTGTGATCGAAGGCTGCTCCTACCACTGTACCTTTCGTCTTCGAGTTCAGCTCGATGGCAATGTTTCCCCAGATTTCGTCCCAAAGGCCATTGCCTCGGACAGAAACAATCTGGATGCTGCCATTTTCATAGTTGAATGTAAACAGTGGCAACAAGCGGTCGGCCTCCGGCTTCTTCTTCTCCTTTGCCATATCGATGTTTTCCGCCATTCCCCCCTTGTGACCAGCAGCCTCAACAGCTGCAGCATCTACTTCTTCACCGTTCATATTCAGCACTTTCTGCTGTACTTGCTTCTCAAAGAGAGAAAGTACCTCATCGTCCCCCATGTCATCGACAGATTTGTCGAGATAAGTTTCAACAGCTTTCAGTACGGCTCTTTTGTTAAATATTGCTTCATTCTGCTTGGCTTTGGTCTCTGTGGCATAGAAAAGGCCAGCCAGCATCAGGGCGACGGCAGAGGTCATAACCAAGGTGAAGATGATGATATATCTCGTATTTTCCATTAGATTGCTTTTGGTGTGAAGCTGCAAGTCGTTGCAACTAAATTTGTTTCTAATTTATAACACTTTTCAGCGCAAATCTTTCGATCCTTAAGCAGTTACTTTTGCCGTGCGCTTAGCTCTTCTGGTCATGTTAGCTTCCAACACGTAGTGGTCAATCAGTGGCGCAAATACATTGAGCAACAAAATAGCCAACATCCATCCTTCTGGATAGGCTGGGTTCATAACCCGGATGATCATTCCAATGAATCCGATCAAGAAGCCATATATCCATTTTCCTCGATTGGTACTCGCCGCCGTCACCGGATCGGTTGCCATAAAGGCCATTGCGAAGAAGAAGCTACCCATGTAGAACTGGTAGTACCAGGGTACTTCCATAAAGACGGTAGCGCCCCAGGCGTTCATCAGCAGACACATGACGACAGCACCCGCAAACATACCCGCCATGATGCGCCAACTGGCAATACCTGTCGCAATCAAGAACAATGCCCCTACCAAAATGAAGGGCTTAGAGGTTTCACCTATAGAGCCAGGGATCGTTCCCCAAAACATCTGTGCTGTTGAGTAGTGCTCCGTCACATTCTCCCAGCCACCTTGGTAAGCCAATGCCAGCGGTGTAGCTCCGGTAAACCCATCAACGACCGTCGCTCCGACGTCGAAGGTCGCCCAGCCCAAGGACTCAAATAGGCCATTACAAACACCCGTCAAAAACCACCCGTAATCTACTGCTGAGCCAGGTTCCGTAGCAGCCAAACCGGCCACCCAGACCTCATCCCCCGAGATGGTGGTCGGATAAGCAAAAAAGACAAAGACCCTTGCTAATAAGGCCACATTTAGGATATTCATCCCCGTTCCACCAAAAGCCTCTTTGCCAATCCACACAGCAAATGCGACAGACAGTCCCAGAATCCAAAGAGGAATATCTGGTGGCATAATCAATGGAATCAAGGCGCCCGATACCAGAAATCCTTCCTCGACCGAGTGTCCCTTTTTGTAGGCATAATAAAATTCGATTCCCAAACCGACGACGTGAACGACAATGAATATAGGAATCAACATCACCAAACCATAGGCCAGCTTGAGGTGCAATCCTTCGAAAAGTCCAGGATACATCCCCAACGCCTTGAAGTGTTGGTGACCAAGATTATAAGTACCAAAAAGATAGCAAAACTGCATTGCCAAAACGACGTGGACCATAGTCCGCTTCAAATCCATACCATCTTTGATATGGGTTCCCTTTCCGCTGGTCGTCGTATTGGGTGAGAAAGCAAAAGTGAAAAAAGCGTCGTATGCAGTATGCAAAAACGGAGATTTTTCCTTGTCTGGCTCAATTTTCTTTAAAAAGTCTAGTAATGCCATGTTTATCTATTTTGTGATCTTCCAATTAATACACCTGCTTGGCAAATGCTTTTACAGGCATTGATTGAAATAATTTTTTTTATCCTTGCTCGCGCATGTTATCCAGCCCTGAACGCAGGATTCTCTGCAAAGGCTGTTTGGAAGTACAAACGAACTCACAAAGAGCAACATCCTCTTCACTCAATTCGTAGATACCGAGTCCTTCCATACGTTCAAAATCATTGATTAGGATAGCTTTCATCAAATGCTGTGGATAAATATCCATTGGCAATACGCTCTCGTACTGTCCAGTGACCACAAAGGCCCTTTCCTCCCCATGTGTATTTGTATCTCCCTTGAATTTGAGATCGGGGTAGAGGAAGTTTGGAAAAGTATTAGAGATGGTCGGACGTGGCGCGATGGGCAACAACCAACCAAACATTTCATAATAGTCACCTTCTTCGATAACAGTCAACTGATCGTCGTAGAAATCTAGGAAGTTGTCGGCTGCCTTCTGGGTACCAGAAAGGACATCACCGGATATGTAGCGAACTTTCTCCCCGATGACATTCTCTTTGACCAAATCACTGATTTTGGCACCCAGATAGGTCCGAGTATACGTCGGCTTTTCCAGTTGGGAACCCGTCAAGGCAACCAATCGGCTGGCATCGAAGCGGCCATGAGCAAACACAGCACCGATGGTCAACAAATCCTGAACGCCAACCGTCCAAACGCGATCTCGCATACCGATGGGATCCGTGTGATGTATTTGAATACCGACATTACCAGCCGGATGCTTTCCGTGAAACCAATGCTTTTCAACACCTTCTGCATTCAGAAAAACATCGGAT